>JAHDYJ010000069.1 GCA_023383795.1 Burkholderiales bacterium
GCGCAGGCACTCGTAGACCGCGCGGCCGTAGTTCTTCGCCGACAGCCCGAGCTTCGGCTTGATCGTGCAGCCGAGCAGCGGCCGGCCGTACTTGTTCATCTTGTCGCGCTCGACCTGGATCCCGTGCGGCGGGCCGCCGCAGGTCTTGACGTAGGCGATCGGGAAGCGCACGTCCTCGAGCCTGAGCGCCCGGATCGCCTTGAAGCCGAACACGTTGCCGACGAGCGAGGTGAACACGTTCACCACCGACCCCTCCTCGAAGAGGTCGATCGGATAGGCGACGAAGGCGTAGAAGCAGCCGTCGTCGCCGGGCACGTCCTCGATGCGGTACGCGCGGCCCTTGTAGTACTCGAGGTCGGTGAGGAGATCGGTCCACACCGTCGTCCACGTGCCGGTCGACGATTCGGCGGCGACCGCGGCGGCGGCCTCCTCGCGCGGCACGCCCGGCTGTGGCGTGATCTTGAAGCAGGCGAGGAGGTCGGTGTCCTTGACCTGGTAGTCCGGCTCCCAGTAGGTCTGGCGGTACTCCTTGACGCCGGCGCTGTAGCCCCGGCTGCCGGCGGCGACGCTTCCCTTGCTCATCGACTCCTCCGTGTGCGCAACTCTCACCGCTACTCTAAGCGCGCCCCAGGATAAGTACTAATTGCAATTTCTGATGCTTCGGATAAGCTTTTACTGATGGTCGAACAGGATACCCGGAAGCCCCGCGGACTGACCTTGAGGCACGTCACGCTGCGCCAGCTCCGCGTGTTCGAGGCGGTCGCGCGCCATCTCAGCTACTCCCGCGCGGCGCAGGAGCTCAGCCTGACCCAGCCCGCGGTCTCGATGCAGGTCAAGGCGCTCGGCGAGCAGGTCGGCCTCGCGCTCTTCGACCAGATCGGCCGCCGGATCGCGCTGACCGACGCCGGCCACGAGCTCTACCGCCACGCCCACGAGGTCGCGCGCCAGCTCCAGGCGGCCGAGGAGGCGCTCGCCTCGCTGAAGGGCCTCTCGGGCGGGAAGCTCGACATCGCCGTCGTGAGCACCGCGAAGTACTTCGCGCCGCAGCTGCTCGCGCGGTTCCTGCGCGACCACCCGGGCGTGCAGCTCAAGCTCTCGGTGAACAACCGCGAGGTGGTGATGCGCCAGCTCGCCGACAACGAGACCGATCTCGCGATCACCGGCCGGCCGCCGCAGCGAATGGAGACGGTGGCCGAGCCCTTCGCGCCGCACCCGCACGTGATCATCGCGCCGCCCGACCATCCGCTCGCCGGCAAGCGCGGCATCGCGCTGACGCGGCTCGCGGCCGAGACCTTCGTCGTGCGCGAACCCGGCTCGGGCACGCGCGGCCTGCTCGAGCGCCTGTTCGCCGAGAACCAGGTGCCGCTCAACATGAGCCTCGAGATGGCGAGCAACGAGACGATCAAGCAGGCGGTCATGGCCGGCATGGGCATCTCGCTCCTGTCGCTGCACACGATCGGGCTCGAGCTCGAGACCGGGCGCCTCGCGGTGCTCGACGTCAAGGGCACGCCGATCGAGCGCGACTGGCACGTGGTCCACCTGCAGCACAAGCATCTCTCGCCGGTCGCGCGCGCTTTCAAGAGCTACCTGCTCACCGAGGGCGGACGCTTCCTCGCCCGGTTCGTGCGGTTGCGGTAGCGCGGCGGATTCACTTAGGCTTAGGCCCCTGCCGTTCCGCCGCGGCGCCGCGCGCCGCCCCCACCGCAACCCGAACCGGAGGTCACCATGGCGAAGGTCGCATTCATCGGACTCGGCGTGATGGGCTTCCCGATGGCGGGCCATCTCGCCGCCAAGGGACACGCCGTCACCGTCTACAACCGTACGCGCGCGAAGGCCGACGCCTGGGTCGCCAGGCACGGCGGCGGCGCCGCGGCGACGCCCGCGACGGCCGCCGCGGGCGCCGAGCTCGTCTTCTCCTGCGTCGGCGACGACCCGGACCTGCGCGAGGTGACGGTCGGCCCCGAGGGCGCGTTCGGCGCGATGGCCAAGGGCGCGATCTTCGTCGATCACACCACCGCCTCGGCGCGCGCCGCGCGCGAGCTCGCGGCCGCGGCGGCGAAGCGCGGCGTCGCGTTCCTCGATGCGCCCGTCTCCGGCGGCCAGGCCGGCGCCGAGAACGGTGTGCTCACCGTGATGGCCGGCGGCGACGCCGCGGCGTTCGAGCGCGCGAAGCCGGTGATCGAGAGCTTCGCGCGGGCGGCCACGCTGATGGGGCCGTCCGGCGCCGGACAGCTCACCAAGATGGTGAACCAGATCTGCGTGATCGGCGTCGCGCAGGGGCTCGCCGAGGCGATCGACTTCGGGCTGAACGCCGGGCTCGACATGAAGCGCGCGCTGGACGTGATCTCCAAGGGCGCCGCGACGTCGTGGTTCCTCGAGAACCGCGGCGGCACGATGGTCGACGGCCGGTTCGACTTCGGCTTCGCGGTCGACTGGATGCGCAAGGACCTGCGCATCTGCATGGAGGAGGCGGCGGCGAACGGCTCCGAGCTCGCGATGACGCGGCAGATCGACGGCTTCTTCGCCGAGTTGCAGAAGCTCGGCGCCGGCCGGCAGGACATCTCGTCGCTGATCCGGCGGCTGCGCAAGTAGCCGCGGTGCCGCACGGTCCGACCGGCTTGCGGGCGCTCGCATACGCCGGCCTCGCGGCGGCGATGCTCGCCTGGTCGGGCAACTGGATCGTCGGGCGCGCGGTGCGCGACGACATCGCGGCCGGATACCTGACCGCCGGGCGCGTGCTGGTGATGGTGGCCCTGCTCGCGCCGTTCGCGCTGCCCGGCCTGCGGGCGAAGCTCGCCGGGCTGTCGCGCCGCGAGCTCGCGCTCGTCGCGGCGCTCGGCTTCACCGGCGGCGGACCGCACAATGCGATGCAGTACCTGGGAATGCACTACACGACCGCGACCAACGGTACGCTGCTCAACTCCTTCCTGCCGATGCTGGTGATGCTCTTCGCCCGCTTCATGATCCGCGAGCCGGTCTCCGGGCGCCAGCTCTCCGGCGTGGCGGTGTCCTTCGCCGGCATCCTCGCGATCGTGTCCGGCGGCGACCCGGCCGCGCTCGCCGCGCTGCGCCTCAATCCGGGCGACCTCCTGGTGCTCGCGAGCCTGGTGCTGCTCGCGCTGTTCACCGTTCTCCTGCGCAGCCGCGCCGACGCGCTCTCCACGGCGCAGCTGCTGTTCATGGTGGGCGTGACGGCGTTGCCCTGGCTCGTCCCGTGGCTCGTCTGGGAGTGGCTGCACGGAGCGACGCTCGCGCCGACGGCGACCGCCGCCGGCGCCGTGCTCTACGCGGGCCTGATCGCAGGGCTCGGCGCCTACGTCGCCTGGAACTTCGGCGTGCGCGTGCTCGGCGCGGGCCGCGCCAGCGTGTTCGTCCACCTCTTGCCGGCGTTCGGCGTCGTGCTGGCGGCGATCTTCCTCGGCGAGGCGCCGTGCGCATACCACTTCGCCGGCATCGCGCTCGTGCTCGCCGGCATCGCGCTCGCCGCATGGAGAAAGGCCGCTTCGTGAAGGACCAGGAGTTCGCGCTCGACATGCCGTTCGCGACGCCGCTCGACTACGCAGCGGCCGTGACCGCGCCCGACACGGTCGCCGGCGGGCTCTGGTTCGTGTACCGCGGGAGCGAGCTGCTGGTGCGCGAGGCGGCCGGCGCCGAGCGGCTGCCGTTCGCGGCGCAAGCGGGCGAGCTTCCCGGCGGCCTCGGCCACGCGATCTCGCAGCGGCAGTACCTCGGCACCCTCGCCGGTCTGCACCTCTGGTGCGTCGAGGTGCCCGCGGGCGCGCCGGCCCCTGCCGGCTGGACCTGGCTCGGCCTGCGCGCCCTCTTCGGCGCGCTCGACGACCGCCATTTCGCGCTCGCCGGCCGCGCGCTGCAGCTCGTCGACTGGGACCGCACCCACCGCCACTGCGGCCGCTGCGGCGCCCCCACCCGGCCGAAGCCGGGCGAGCGCTCGCGCGATTGCCCGGGCTGCGGGCTCGTCGCGTATCCGCGCATCGCGCCCGCGGTGATGGCGCTGGTGCGCCGCGCTCCGGACGAGATCCTGCTCGCCCGCTCGCCGCACTTCCCGAGGGAGATGTACTCGGCGCTCGCGGGTTTCGTCGAGCCGGGCGAGACGCTCGAGCAGTGCATCGCGCGCGAGGTGCTCGAGGAGGTGAACGTCAGGGTGCGGGTCGCGCGCTACTTCGCGAGCCAGCCGTGGCCGTTCCCCCACTCGCTGATGATCGCGTTCGTCTGCGACTGGGAGTCGGGCGAGGTGCGGGCAAATCCCCTTGAAATCGAGGCGGCGGCGTGGTTTAACATCCGCAGCCTGCCGCGGCTGCCGAACCGCATCAGCATCGCGCGGCGCCTGATCGACGCGGTCGTCGCCGAGATGGGCGCAGCCGCCGGCCGGCCCTGACGCAACCGCCAGGGGAGCGGCACGATGGAGGGCCTGCACGTCCTCGCGACCTTGCACCGCTGCTGCAGCGGCGCGCGCGAGCTCGTCGATTCCGCGGCGCTGCGCGCGCTGTGCGTCGCGAGCATCGAGCGGGCCGGGCTCACGGCGGTCGGCGAGGTGTTCCACCAGTTTCCCGGCGGCGGCGTCACCGGTTGCGTGGTGCTCGCCGAGTCGCATCTCGCGATCCACACCTGGCCGGAGCTCGCGGCCGTGACGCTCGACCTCTACGTGTGCAACTTCTCCGGCGACAACTCCGCGCGCGCGCAGCGCGTGCTCGACGACGTCGTGCGGGTCTTCGCGCCGCAGGCGATCGAGCGGCGCGACGTGCCGCGCGGCCGGCTCGCCGCGGCGGGCCCGCTCGCGGTCGCCGACTGACCGCGGCTGAAAGGATCGCGAACGGCTCCCCGCCGTGGTTCGGCGGGGATGACCGCGGCTGACGCCGCGGTCAGGGCGAGCGCGGGGCGGTCTCGAGCAGCGCGCCGCCGGCTCGCTCGGACGATTCCAGGAAGCGGAAAGCAGGCTCCGGGCGGCGGCCGGCCACGAGGTCGGCGAGCGCGCGCGCAGAGCCGCACGCGAGCGTCCACCCGAGCGTGCCGTGACCGGTGTTGAGATACAGGTTCGGCAAACGCGTGCGCCCGATGAGCGGCCGGTTGGACGGCGTCGCCGGCCGCAGGCCGGTCCAGTACTCCGCGCGCTCGGGCCGCCCGGCGCGGGGGAACAGCGCGAACGTCTGCCGCACCAGCGCCTCGCAGCGCCCCGGGTTCAGCTCGGTGTCGTAGCCGGCGAGCTCGGCCGTGCCTGCGACGCGCAGCCGGTCGCCGAGGCGCGAGAACACGAGCTTCGCGGCCTCGTCGGTGAGGCTCACCCGCGGCGCCTCGTCGCCCGCCTCGAGCGGGATCGTGATCGAGTAGCCCTTGACCGGCTGCAGCGGGATCCCGATCCCGATCGGGCGCAGCAGGAGCGGGCTGTAGCTGCCGAGCGCGACGACGTAGGCATCGGCGGTCACGGCCTCCTCCGCCCCCTCGTGGGCGTCGTGCACGATCACGCTCGCGATGCGCCCGCGCTCGATCTCGAGGCGCTCCACCGAGCAGCCGTACCGGAAGCGCACGCCGATCGCCGCCGCGTGCGCCGCGATCGCCTGCGTGAACTTGAATGCGTCGCCGGACTCGTCGCTCGGCGCGTAGATGCCGCCGGCGAGCCGGGCCTTCGCGTGCGCGAGCGCGGGCTCGATCGCCACGCACTGATCGGGCGACTTGACCTCCCGCTCGGCGCCGAGCTCGCGCAGGCTCTCGGCCTGGCGCGCCGCGCGGTCGAAGTCGCGCCGATCGGTATGGCAGGTCAGGATGCCGCCCGGCGACTGGTCGGACTCGATCCCGAGCTCGCGGCGCAGCGCCTGGAGCTCGCCGCGGCTGTAGAGCGCGAGCGACAGGAGCTCGCGGGTGTTCGCGCGCGCGCGCGCCGGCAGGCACTCGAACAGGAACCCGAGCGCCCACCGCCACTGCGCCCAGTCCGCGCGCGCGCGGAAGAGGAGCGGCGCGTCCTCGCGCCCGAGCCACCGCAGGATCTTGCGGGGCGCCGCCGGGTTCGCCCACGGTTCGGCATGGCTCGCCGAGACCTGGCCGCCGTTCGCGAAGCTCGTCTCGAGCGCGGCCGCGCCCTGCCGGTCGATCACCGTCACCGCGTGGCCGGCGCGCGCGAGATACCACGCGCTGGTCGCGCCGACGACGCCTGCCCCGAGGATGACGATCCGCATGATGCTCCAAGCTTGGCGGCGCGATGCCGCGCCCGCCAAGCACGCTCGCAATCTATTTGAGTAATTCGACCCGGGTCAAGCGCGCAAGGTTCTGTCTGGCGGCGACGACACACGTGCGCCCGGCGTGGCCGGCGTTATTGCGCCGCAATGACAGCGTCATGAACGGGCGCCGCCGCGCCATGCAACGAAAAGGCCGCCGGGAGGCGGCCTCGGATGCGCGTCGGTCGGCCGGCCCGCGCCGGCCCGCGGGTGCCGCTATTTCCCCGGCCAGGCGGCGATCTTCTGGCGCTGCTCGCCGAGGCCCTGGATGCCGAGCTGCATCACGTCGCCGGGCTTCAGGAAGCGCGGCGGCTTCATTCCCAGCCCCACGCCGGGCGGCGTACCGGTGGCGATGATGTCGCCCGGCAGCAGCGTCATGAAATGGCTGCAGTAGGAGACGATCTTCGCGACGCCGAAGATCATGGTGCGCGTGTTTCCGGTCTGCATGCGCTCGCCGTTCACGTCGAGCCACATGTCGAGCATCTGCGGATTGGTGATCTCGTCGGTGGTGACCAGCCACGGTCCGATCGGGCAGAAGGTGTCGCAGCCCTTGCCCTTGTCCCACTGCGTGCCGCGCTCGAGCTGGAAGTTGCGCTCCGAGACGTCGTTGATGATCGTGTAGCCGGCGACGTGGTCGAGCGCCTTCTCCTCGGATACGTACTGCGCCTTTGAGCCGATCACCACCGCGAGCTCCACTTCCCAGTCGAGCTTGGTCGAGCCCTTGGGCTGGATGACGTCGTCGTTCGGACCGGCGATGCTGGTCGTCGCCTTGAAGAAGATGATGGGTTCCGCGGGGATCGGCATCCCGGCCTCGGCGGCGTGGTCCGAGTAGTTGAGGCCGATCGCGACGACCTTGCTGATCCCCGTGTAGGGGACGCCGAAGCGCGGCTCGGTCTTGATCAGCGGCAGCGACTCGGGCCGGATCTTGCGCAGCCGCGCGAGCCCGCGCGGCGAGATCGTGTCCTGGTCGATGTTGGCGAGGCCGGTCGTCGAGAGATCGCGCAGCATCCCCTGCGAGTCGATCATCCCGGGCTTCTCGAAGCCGTTCTTGCCCCAGCGGCACAGTTTCATCTTGCTTTCTCTCCTGCTCGAGCGAGTAAAAATCGGGCGGCGCGGCGCGCGCGCCGTCCGGCGGGAAGCGTGCCAGGGGCGCCCGCGCGTCGCGCGGCGCATGGACGACTCGGATCGGGGGGCCTGCGAAGCGGCGGCGGAATCCGGCAGCACGGCAGCCGGGTCCGACGGGCTCCCCCTTTGTTGCGCTCCGTCACAGCCGGAACGCGGGATTATAGCCAGTCGCGGTGCGCGATTCATCCCCATCGCGCTCGAGGTTGCGCGGCGACCGGGATTTATTGCACTGCAACAAAATGCTCCTGTCCTCGGCGCGCGTCGGCCCGGGGGACCGCGCGGCGCCTGGCCGATAATCCAACCCGGAGGACGTGGACCATGATCATCGACCACCGCACCTACACGCTCAAGCCGGGCGCGTTGAACGACTACGTGAAGCTCTACGAGGCCGAAGGCTTCGCGCACCAGCGGCGCCACCTCGGCGACCCGGTCGGCTGGTACACCTCCATGGACATCGGCGAGCTGAACCAGATCGTGCACTTGTGGGCCTACGCCGACCTCGCCGACCGTGCGGCGCGGCGCGCCGGCCTGCTCGCCGACCCCGCCTGGCTCGCCTTCACGCAGAAGGCGGCGCCGATGATCCTGCACATGCGGAACAAGATCCTGTCGCCGGCCGCGTTCCTCGCCGACGCCCGGCCGTGAAGCCGGCGCCCCGAGCCGGCCACGCAGCGACGGGCGAGTGATGCGCAAGAGCGATTTCCGCGTCGTGGTGCTGCCCGGCGACGGCATCGGGCGCGAAGTCATGGACGCGTGCCTCGCGGTGCTCGATCGGCTCGTGCCCCGGCTGAGCGGCTTCGGCCTGGCGTACGAGACGCACCGCGCCGGCGCCGAGCTCTACCGCGAGACGGGCAGCGCATTCCCCGCGGCGGTCGCGCGCGCCTGCGAACGCGCCGACGCGATCCTGTTCGGCGCGATGGGGCTGCCCGAGGTGCGCCGCCCCGACGGCACCGAGATCGCGCCGCAGCTCGACCTGCGCTTGAACCTTGCGCTCTACGCCGGCGTGCGGCCGGTCCGCGCGATCCCGGGCGTGCCGCTGCCGCTCGCCGACCCCCGTGCGCGGGAGATCGACTTCGTCCTGGTGCGCGAGCAGACCGAGGGCTGGTTCTACGGGCGCTACCACCCCGAGGTCGGGCCGCGCTCGGGGGAGAACGAGGCCTACGACGTCGGCCGCGTGACCCGTGCGGGCGCGGAGCGGCTGTTCGATTTCGCGTTCCGGCTCGCCGCGCGGCGCCGCGAACGCGATCCGCGGAAGGGGCGCGTCACGTGCGTGGACAAGGCCAACGTGCATCGCAGCCTCGCGCTCTTCAACCGGATCTTCGGGGAATGCGCCGCGCGCCACCCCGACGTGCCGGCCGACCACAGCTACGTCGACGCCATGGCGCTCAACCTGATCCGCCGGCCGTGGGAGTACGACGTTCTGGCGACCGAGAACCAGTTCGGCGACATCCTCTCGGACCTCGGCGCGGCGATCATCGGCGGAATGGGCATGGCGCCCTCCGGCGACGTCGGCGACGACCGTGCGCTCTTCCAGCCCGCCCACGGCACCGCGCCCGACATCGCGGGCCAGGGCATCGCCAACCCGACCGCGATGATCCTCTCGGCCGCGATGATGCTCGAGTGGCTCGGCGAGCGGCACGGTGTCGCCGCGGCCGTCGAGGGCGCACGGCGCCTCGAGGCCGCCGTCGATCGGGCGTTCGGCGAGCGCCGCGTGCTCGCGGTCGAGCACGGCGGCCGCGACGGCACCGCCGCGATTGCAAACGCGATCGGCGCCGCACTTGCCGAATCGGGCCCCCTATAATCCGCGCGGGGAGGGGCCGTGAATCAGCTCGACTTCGCAGGCCGCGCCGCCATCGTCACCGGCGGCGCGCAGGGCATCGGGCTCGCCATCGTCCGGCGGCTGCTCGCCTCGGGCGCGGCGGTGCGGATCTGGGACCGGGACGCCGGGCAGCTCGATCGGGCACGCGGCGCGCTGGAAGGGCCGCTCTCCACGGAGGTCGTCGACGTCTCCGACCCGGCGGGGGTCGAGCGCGCCGCCGGCGCGGCCGCCGCGGCGCTCGGCCGCATCGACGTGCTCGTCAACAACGCCGGCATCTCGGGCGCGAACGCGCCCACGGTCGACTATCCGATCGACGAGTGGGAGCGCGTCCTGCGCGTGAACCTCACCGGCCAGTTCCTGTGCTGCAGGTTCGTCGTGCCGCACATGGTCAGGCAGCGCTACGGGCGCATCGTCAACGTCGCGTCGGTCGCCGGCAAGGAAGGCAACCCGAACGCCGCGGCCTACTCGGCCTCCAAGGCGGGCGTGATCTCGCTCACCAAGTCGCTCGGCAAGGAGCTCGCGCGCACCGGGGTGCTCGCGAACTGCGTGACGCCGGCTGCCGCAAAGACAGCGATCTTCGACCAGATGACCGAAGAGCACATCGACTACATGCTCTCGAAGATCCCGATGGGCCGCTTCGTCACGGTCGACGAGATCGCCGCGCTCGTCTGCTGGCTCGCAAGCGAGGACTGCGCGTTCTCGACCGGCGGCGTGTTCGACATTTCCGGCGGACGCGCGACGTACTGAGCTGCGACGCGCCGCCAAACCGAGGAGGAGCGCTGGATGACCTACAGGATCGAATGCGTGCTCGCGTGCGAGAACCACCTCGGCGAGGGTCCGATCTGGGACGTCGAGGAAGGCCGCCTCTACTGGGTCGACGGCACCGGCCGGCGCGTCGGCAGGCCTTCGGTCTGGCGCATGGACCCGCGCACCGGCAAGGTCGAGCACTGGTCGCTCGACCACGACGTCGGCGCGATGGCGCTGCGCAAGGGGGGCGGCGCCGTGCTCGCGCTCGACGACGGCTTCTACACCTTCGACTTCGGCACCGGCAAGATCGAGCTGATCGCGCTCGTCGACGCCGAGGAGCCGCGCACGCGCCTGAACGACGGCAAGTGCGACCGGCGCGGCCGCTTCCTCGCCGGCGGCATGGACGACAAGGAGGAGCTCGCGATCTGCGGCCTGTGGCGGCTCGACCCGGACATGAAGGTGACGCTCCTCGACCGCGGCATCATCTGCTCGAACGGGCCGTGCTGGAGCCCCGACGACAGGACCTTCTACTTCGCCGACACCTTCCAGCAGGAGTTCTGGGCGTACGACTACGACATCGAGCGCGGCACCGTGTCGAACAAGCGCGTGTTCGCCACCACCAAGGACGATCCCGGCGTCGCCGACGGCTCCACGGTCGACGCCGAGGGCTGCATGTGGAACGCGCAGGTGATCGGCGGCGAGCTCGTGCGCTACGCGCCGGACGGGACGGTCGAGCGGCGCATCGGCATGCCGGTACGCAACGTGACCAGCCTCGCCTTCGGCGGCGACAAGCTCGACGAGATCTATGTCACCTCGATGGCGCGCGTGAAGCACCCGGCGGTGCACGACATGTTCCGCGCCGAGATGAAGCCGCAGTTCGGCGCCGGCGCCCTCTTCCGCATCACCGGCCTCGGCATCCGCGGCATTCCCGAGCCGCGGTTCGCGGGCTAGGAATGGCAGACTGGAACGCGCATCCGAAGGAGCGCCCGCGGCGCCTGCGGCCGCAAGCCCCTCCTACGGGTCCCGCTGCGAGAACCGGTGACGCTGGCACCGCCGAACTGTGCACGGGTGGTTTACGCGACCTTCGCAGGGCTCGCCCCGCCTCCCGCGCAACAGTCCTGGCCGTCCCAAGAGCACAATCCGGGACCCAGTGAGAGGCGCCCGACAATGACGAAGAAGCTCCGCAGCCAGTCCTGGTTCGGCCGCACCGGCCGCGACGGCTTCATCTACCGCAGCTGGGTCAAGAACCGCGGCGTGCCGCACGACCAGTTCGACGGCCGGCCGGTGATCGGCATCTGCAACACGTTCTCCGAGCTCACGCCGTGCAACTCGCACTTCCGCACGCTCGCCGAGCACGTGAAGATGGGGGTGCTCGACGCCGGCGGGTTCCCGCTCGAGTTCCCGGTGATGAGCCTCGGCGAGACGCTGCTCAGGCCCACGGCGATGATGTTCCGCAATCTCGCGAGCATGGACGTCGAGGAGTCGATCCGCGCCAACCCGATCGACGGCGTCGTGCTGCTATTCGGCTGCGACAAGACGACGCCGGCGCTGCTGATGGGCGCGGCGAGCTGCGACCTGCCAGCGATCGGCGTCTCGGGCGGCCCGATGCTCTCGGGCAGGTTCCGCGGCGGCGAGCTCGGCTCGGGCACCGGGGTGTGGCAGATGTCGGAGGAGGTGCGCGCGGGCAGGATGAGCGAGGCCGACTTCTTCGAGGCCGAGTCGTGCATGCACCGCTCGCACGGGCACTGCATGACGATGGGCACCGCCTCGACGATGGCGTGCATGGTCGAGGCGCTCGGCATCGGGCTGCCGGGCAACGCGGCGATCCCGGCGGTGGACGCGCGGCGCAACGTGCTCGCGCGCATGGCCGGGCGCCGCGCGGTCGCGCTGGTGCGCGACGACGTCGCGATGTCGCGGATCCTGACGCGCGCGGCGTTCGAGAACGCGATCCGCGCGCTCGCGGCGATCGGCGGCTCGACCAATGCGGTGATCCATCTCCTCGCGCTCGCCGGCCGCATCGGCGTGCCGCTCGAGCTGGCGGACTTCGATCGCATCGGCGCCGGGCTGCCCTGCCTGGTGGACCTGCAGCCCTCGGGCACCCACCTGATGGAGGATTTCCACCACGCGGGCGGCCTGCCCGCGGTGCTGCGCGAGCTCGGCCGTGCGGGCGCGCTGCACGCGGACGCGCTCACCGTCAATGGGCAGACGATCTGGGAGAACGTGAAGGACGCGCCGTGCTGGAATCGCGCGGTGATTCGCGCGTTCGACCGGCCGTTCAAGCCGGCCGCCGGCATCGCGGTGCTGCGCGGCAACCTCGCGCCCGACGGCGCGGTGATCAAGCCGTCCGCCGCGACGCCGTCGCTCCTCGTGCACCGCGGCCGCGCCGTCGTGTTCGAGGACATCGAGGACTTCCACCGGCGCATCGACGACGAGGCGCTCGACGTCGACGAGACCTGCGTCATGGTGCTGAAGAACTGCGGCCCGAAGGGATACCCCGGCATGGCCGAGTGCGGCAACATGCCGCTGCCGCCGAAAGTGCTGCGCAAGGGCATCACCGACATGGTGCGGGTGTCGGACGCGCGCATGAGCGGCACCGCCTACGGCACGGTCGTGCTGCACTGCGCGCCGGAGGCTGCCGCCGGCGGCCCGCTCGCGGTGGTGCGCGACGGCGACGTGATCGAGCTCGACGTCGCCGCGCGCCGGCTGCACCTCGCGGTGAGCGACGCGGAGCTCGCGCGGCGCCGCGCCGGGTGGGCGGGCCCGCCGCGCCATCCCGGGCGCGGGTACTACAAGCTCTACGTCGATCACGTGCTGCAGGCGCACCAGGGCGCCGACCTCGACTTCCTGGTCGGCGGGAGCGGCGCGGCGGTGCCGAAGGACAATCACTGAGCGGAGGCCTGGCATGCTGCGGAGCGCCGACCTGACGATCCGGCTGAATCCCGCCGACGACGTGGTGATCGCCCGCGTCCAGATCCCGGAGGGCACGCTGGTGACGCGCGAGAACGTGCGCGCGACGGCGCGCATCCCGGCCGGCCACAAGATCGCGGTGCGCGCGGTCGCCGCCGGCGCGCCGGTGCGCCGCTACGGCCAGATCATCGGCTTCGCCTCGCGCGACATCGCGCCGGGCGACCACGTGCACGTGCACAACCTGGTGATGGGCTCCGTCGAGAAGGACTACGCGTTCTGCTCGGAGGTGAAGCCGGTCGACTACATCGAGCCCCGCGCGACGTTCGAGGGCATCGTGCGCGAGGACGGCCGCGTCGCGACGCGCAACTACATCGGCATCCTCACCAGCGTGAACTGCTCGGCGACGGTGTCGCGCATGATCGCCGACCACTTCCGCAATCGGCTCGACGACTACCCCAACGTAGACGGCGTCGTCGCGCTCACGCACAAGACCGGCTGCGGCATGGCGTCCGAGGGCGAGCCGATGGCGTACCTGCGGCGCACGGTGGGCGGGTTTGCGCGCCATCCGAACTTCCACTCGGTGCTCGTGCTCGGGCTCGGCTGCGAGGCGGCGCAGATCGTGCCGCTGATTGCGGCCGAGCGCCTGAAGGCGGGCGAGCGGCTGCACGCGTTCACGATCCAGGAGCAGGGCGGCACGACGAAGACCGTGCGGGAGGGGATCTCGCGCGTGGCGGCGCTGCTGCCCGAGGCGAACCGCGTCCGCCGCGAGACCGTCCCGGCGAGCCACCTGGTCCTCGGGCTCGAGTGCGGCGGCTCGGACGGCTACTCGGGCGTCTCGGCCAATCCGGCGCTCGGCGCCGCGGCCGACCTGCTCGTGCGCCACGGCGGCACCGCGATCCTGTCGGAGACGCCCGAGATCTACGGGGCCGAGCACCTGCTCACGCGGCGCGCGGCGAGCCGCGAGGTCGGCGAGAAGCTGCTTGCGCGCATCCGGTGGTGGGAGGACTACACGCGGCGCAACGGCAACGAGATGGACAACAACCCGACGCCGGGCAACAAGGCCGGCGGCCTGACGACGATCCTCGAGAAGTCGCTCGGCGCGGCCGCCAAGGGCGGAACGACGAACCTCGAGGAGGTCTATCTCTACGGCGAGACGGTCGCGAAGAAGGGCTTCGTCTTCATGGATACGCCGGGCTACGACCCGGTGTCGGTCACCGGGCACGTCGCCGGCGGCGCGAACGTCGTGTGCTTCACCACCGGGCGCGGCTCGGTGTTCGGCTGCAAGCCGGCGCCGTCGCTGAAGCTCGCCACCAACACGCCGATGTTCCGCCGCATGGAAGACGACATGGACGTGAACTGCGGCACGATCGTCGACGGCACCGAGACGGTTGCCGAGGCGGGCGAGCGGATCTTCCGGTTGATCCTCGAGACCGCATCCGGCCGCAGGACGAAGAGCGAGGCGCTCGGGTTCGGCGAGGACGAGTTCGCGCCGTGGGTCCTCGGCGCGACGATGTAGCGGGCCGACGCCGGTCGATCGTCCGAGCGTCGCAACGACGCTCCCCGCGACTCCCGTTCACGCGGGCGAACCCCTCCCGCGGAGCTGCCCGGGGCGCGTCGCGTCCGGCGACGCGGCGGGCTACCTCGGCAGGGGCAGCGTGAGCGTCCTGCCGTCGTAGCCCTTCGGCTTGTGCCGGGCGCGGATCACCACGCGGTCGACGCCGTCCGGGATCCGCACGCCGTAGAGCTCGCGCGTGAACGGCTGCTCGTTCTCGTGCGGGTGCAGCAGCACCCGTCGGCCGAGCAGCCTGCCGTCGGCCGTGAGCACCTCGAACGCGTCGGCGAAGTAGTCCCAGCCGCGGTCGTTGCTGCGCACGGTGACGTCGAAGTCGTACGTGCCGTCGGCGCCCCGGCGCGCCTTGGCATCGACGATGTCGGCCTCGCCTGCCGCCGCGGCGCCCGCCGCGAAGACGAGGATGAGCAGGACCACGCTCCCGAATCCGGCGCGCCGGCGAATGCTGTGCAACATCGCGTATCTCCTCTCGCGTCCACGGCACGATGCGGTCACTCGCCGATCTGGACCAGCTTGCCGCGCTTGCGCGCCCCCTCGAACGACGCCAGGAACACTCCGGCGCCCACCGTCACGTAGACCGCGTTCAGGGCCACTGCGTTCCACAGTTCGTGCCACAGGAACGCCCGATCGATCAGCACCCCGCGCATGCCCTCGAACACGTGGCTCGTCGGCAGCCACCACGCGACCGCCTGCAGCCACGGCGGCAGCACGCACACCGGATAGTAGATTCCGGAGAGCGGCGCGGCGACGAAGATCGCGCCCCAGGCGAGGTTCTCGGCGGCGAGCCCGTAGCGCATCACCAGCGCCGAGACCATCAGCCCCACGGCCCAGCCGGTGACGAGCAGATTGGCGAAGAACGCCACCAGCGGCACGCCGAGGTCGAAGATCGAGGTCGCGTACAGCAGCCACGCGAGCGCCGCCGCGGTGCCAACGCCGATCAGCGTGCGCACCAGCGAGACCAGGATCATCGCCGCCACGAGCTCCCAGGGCCTGAGCGGGCTGGCGAAGAGATGGCCGAGGTTGCGCGCGTAGAGCTCCTCGATGAACGAGAGCGAGAAGCCGAGCTGGCCGCGGAACAGGATCTCCCACAGGAGCAGCGCCGAGACCAGCACGCCCGGCACCTGCGCCACCCACGACGAGTTGGTCGCGAGGAACTGCGCGATGAAGCCCCACAGCACCATCTGCATGGTGGGCCAGTACGCCATCTCGACCAGGCGCACCCAGGACTTGCGCAGCAGGTAGAGATGCCGCAGCACCATCGCATAGATGCGCTGCGCAGACAGCGCCGCCGCCGGGCTCATGCGGCCGCCTCGGCGGGCTCGGCGCGTCGCGCGACGTCGAGAAACACCTCTTCCATCGTCCGGCGGCCGTAGCGCGCGATGAGCTCGGCCGGCGAGCCGCGGTCGACGATGCGGCCGGCGCGCATCATCAGCACCGCGCTGCACATGCGCTCCACCTCCGGCATGTTGTGCGAGGCGATCAGCAGCGTCGCGCCGCTCGCGCGCTGATAGCCCGAGAGCTGCGCGCGAACGCGGTCGCCGACGTCGGGGTCGAGCGACGCGGTCGGCTCGTCGAGCAGCAGCACGTCCGGCGCGTTCAGCAGCGCCTTCGCGATCGACACCCGCGTGCGCTGCCCGGCGGAAAGCGTCCCGTACGACCGCTTGAGGAAGTCGCCGATCTCGAGCTCGGCGGCGAGCTCGGCGATCCGTGCGCGCAGCCGCGGCACGCCGTAGAGCCGCGCGAAGACCTTGAGGTTCTCCTCGACGGTCAGGCTCTTCGGCAGATCGACGTACGGGGAGGTGAAGTTCATCCGCGCCAGCACGCGATAGCGGTGCCGGCCGACGTCCTCGCCGAGGATCCGGACCGTACCGGCGCTCGGCCGCAGCACGCCGAGCAGCATCGACAGCGTGCTCGTCTTCCCCGCGCCGTTGCCGCCGAGAAGTGCGGTCGTCGAGCCGCGCGCGACCGCGAACGAGATCCCGCGCACGGCTTCGACGCGGCCGAAGCGCTTGACGAGCCCCTCGACCTCGATCGCGGGGAGCGTGGCCGCTTCCCCGCTCATGCCCGGCGCGACCGGCGCGGCGCCGCCCGCGCCGTCCTCGCCGCGCGCGCACGCGGGCTTCCAAGCCGCGCGCGGACGTAGCGGCGCCATTCCTCGAACAGGCGCGGGTCGCGCGCGGCGAGCACCGGCTTCGACCACGGCTCGCCGGCGAAGAAGTCGTCGGCTTCGAAGGTCGACATCACGCCGCCCGCCTCGGCGAGGACCAGCGCCCCGGCCGCGTAGTCCCACAGCATGTGGCTCGCGTGCAGGTACACGTCGAAGCGCCCGGCGGCGAGCCAGCACCAGTCGAGCGCCGCGGCGCCGAAATTCCGGTACGAGTACCACGGTAGCTCGCGCGCGAGGCGTTGCGCCGCCGCGCGCGGCATGCGCTTCAGCTCGACGGAGGCGATCGCGTCGGCGAGCCGCGCCGGCGCCGGCCGCGGCGCGATCCGCGCGCCGTCCAGGAAGGCGCCCGCGCCCGCGACGGCGTGGAACGTCTCGTCCATCGCCGGGTTGTACACCACGCCGAGCCGCGCGCGTCCGTGCTCGATCAGCGCGACCGACACCGCGTAGTAGGGGATGCCCTGCAGGAAGTTCGTGGTGCCGTCGATCGGGTCGACGCACCACGCGGGGCCGGCGCCTTGCCCCCACGCGGCGCGCTGCGCTTCGCGCGTCATCTCCTCGCCGATGACCGGACAGTCGTGCACCCGCCGCAGCCGCCGGATCAGCGCGGCCTGCGCCGCCGTGTCCGCCTCGGTGAAGAGGCTGCCGTCGCGCTTGCGCTCGCCGCGCACGCGCTGGGCGCGCGGCAGGATCTCGGTGCGGCCGACCTCGCGCACCGCCTCGACGAGCGCGTCGATCATGCCCGCGACGTCAGCCGCGCTTCCACTTGATGCTGCAGCCGATCGACGGCGTCTGCTCCGCCGGTCCGCGCCCGGTGCGCGCGATCCGGGCCATCGCCTCGTACAGCTCGCGCCGGGCGCCCGGGACGAGCTCCTTGCGCGAGGTGTCGAGACGGCCGCGGTACTGCAGCTCGAGGCCGGCGTTGAAGCCGAAGAAGTCCGGCGTGCACTGGGCACCGTAGGCCCGCGCCACCTCCTGCGTGGCGTCGAACACGTACGGGAACGGGAAGCCGAACCCGTCGGCCACGCGCCGCATGTTGTCGAACGAGTCCTCGGGATAGTCGGCGGGGTCGTTCGGATTGATCGCGATGCTGCCGATGCCGAGCCCGGCGAGCTCGCGACATTCCTGCACGAGCCGCGGGCGCACCGCCTGGACGTAGGGGCAGTGGTTGCAGATGAACATGACGAGCAGGCCGTTCGGCCCGCGCGCCGTCGCCAGGCTGTGGCGCTTGCCATCGACGCCGGGGAGGTCGAAGTCGACGGCTTTCCAGCCGAACTCGCAGACTGTGGATTGGGCGGCCATGGCGGTGGCGTCCGAGCGTGGCGTCGCCGGCGGCGCTCGCGGCACGCGACGCCGCGGGCTCGCGCAACTCTTACAATTCTAGCATGCCGCCTTCGTCACCTTCCCGCAGGGCCGCCGCCGCGGGTGCGCCCGCGCCGCGCGCTCACCGTCTCTACTGCGAAGCGCCGCTGTCGCCCGGGGCGACGGTGAGCCTGAGCGAGCGCGCCGCGCGGCACGCGACCGCGCTGCGGCTGCGCGTCGGCGACCCGCTGACGCTCTTCAACGGCGACGGTACGGAATCGGCGGCGGTGCTCGCCGCCGTCGGCAAGCGCGGCGTCGAAGCCGTGGTCCGCACGCGCGTCGCCGTCGACCGCGAGTCGCCGCTGCAGACCCATCTCGTCCAGGGCGTCTGCGCCGCCGACCGCATGGATCTCGTCCTGCAGAAGGCGACCGAGCTCGGCGTGGCGTCGATCCGGCCCGTCGTCACCGCCCGGTCGGTCGTGCGCCTCGCTCCGGAGCGGCTCGAGCGGCGCGAAGCGCACTGGCGCAACGTGGTGATCGCCGCCTGCGAGCAATGCGGTCGCAACCGCATTCCGGAGCTCGCCGCCGTGCTGTCCTTCGCGCAGTTCGCCGCCGCCGCGCCGGAAGCCGGAACGCGGCTGCTGCTCTCGCCGGACGCCGACGCGCGGCTGCGCCACCTCGCGCCGACGTCCCCGGTGCACGTGCTGATCGGCCCCGAAGGCGGCCTCGCGCCCGAGGA
Source organism: Burkholderiales bacterium (assembly GCA_023383795.1). Lineage (GTDB taxonomy): Bacteria > Pseudomonadota > Gammaproteobacteria > Burkholderiales > SG8-39 > JAABRB01. The sequence continues at coordinate 18,598 of JAHDYJ010000069.1, forward strand.
GCGGCGCCTCGCTCTCGCCGCCGGGTTCGTGCCGGTGCGCTTCGGTCCGCGCACCCTGCGCACCGAGACCGCGCCGCTCGCCGCGCTCGCGGCGCTGCAGGCGCTGTGGGGGGATTGCTGAGAAGAAAGTTGGCAGTGGGCAGTGGACAGTTGGCAGTGGTCGGAGCGATGCCGCGCTCTCTACCCCGGCCGCTCTGCCGACTGCCGACTTTGTTCGCTTATTTCCTCGCCGCGCCCTCGATCAGCGCGACGAGCTCCGGGTTGCCGTTGCGCTTCGCCAGGTCGAGCGCGCTCGCGCCCCACACGTCGGTCGCGTTCGCATCGACGCCGCGCCCGGTCAGGAAGAGGCGCACCGCGATCAGGTCGCCGCGCCTGACCGCGTCGAGGAACTGCTGCTTGTCGTAGTAGGTGAGCCCCATATCGGCGAGATCCTTGCGCGCGCGGATCGCGGCGCTTTCGCCGCCCGCGCGCCGCGCCGCCACCGCCTCCTTCTGCTGCAACTCGAGCAGCGTGCGCCCGATCGAGATCATCTTGTCGCGCTCGGCCGGCGGCACCTCGGAGAAGAGCTCCTTCGCGAGCTCGTTCGCCTCGGCGTTGCGGCCGCCGAGGATGTCCTCCATCGCGCGCTGCGACTCGGTCGCATCCTCCCTGGCCGCCGCCTGCATGACGACCTGGAGAATCGAGAGAAAGCGGCTGAAGGTGCTCCAGTCGTCCGCCGTGGCGTCGGCCGCGTGCGCGGGCGCGATCACCGCGGCGGCGCCGAGCGCCGCAGCCAGCCTGCGGAGTCGCACCGAGATTCGCGTCTGCATCGTTCTCTCCTTCCGGAGCAGTCTAGCCCAGATCGAGGCTCGCGCACTCTGCAAGAGCTCGCTCCCGCGAGGTTTGTGCCTGGGCGTCGGTTGCAAAGAGGCCGTCTCGTCCCCCCCACGCAACGCGCCAGCCGCATCCGGCGTTGACGCGGCCGCCGCCGGCCCTGCGCGAAGCGCCGCAGAAAGTGCCGTAGAATCCGCGCTTTGCCCGCGCCGCGCGCGCCCCACACGGTCTGCCGCCATGCCGCTCGAGTCGGATTCGCGTTTCGTCAGCTGGTTTCGCTCGGTCGCGCCGTACTTCCACGCGTTCCGCGGCCGCACCTTCGTGGTCGCGTTCGGCGGCGAAGTGCTCGCCGACGGGCGCTTCGTCGGTCTGGCGCACGATCTCAACCTGCTGCACAGCGCGGGCATCCGCCTGGTGCTGGTGCACGGCTCGCGCCCGCAGATCAACCGCCAGCTCAAGCGCCGGCGCGTCGCGCCCCGCTACAGCCAGGACATGCGCATCACCGACGCCGTCGCGCTCGAGTGCGTCAAGGAGGCGGTCGGCGTCCTGCGCGTCGAGATCGAGGCGCAGTTCTCGCAGGGTCTGCCGAACTCGCCGATGGCGGGCGCGGCGATCCGCCTCGCCGCCGGCAACTACATCGTCGCACAGCCGATCGGCGTCGTCGACGGCGTCGACTTCCAGTACACCGGGCAGGTCCGGCGCATCGACTCGGCGACGATCGCGGAGGCGCTCGATCACGGACGCATCGTGCTGCTCTCGAACCTGGGCTACTCCCCGACGGGCGAGGTGTTCAATCTGGCGATGGAGGACGTCGCGCTCGCGACCGCGGTCGCGCTCAGGGCCGACAAGCTGGTGTTCCTGTCCGACGCGCCGGTCGTCGACCGCGACGATCGCATGCTGCCGGAGCTCACTGCGCAGGAAGCCGAGCGGCTGCTCGGCCGCGGCAGGCACCTGTCCGACGAGACGCGCCGCTGCCTCGCGCGCGCCGCGCGCGCGGTGCGCGACGGCGTCGCCCGCGCCCACGTCGTGAGCCGCGGCGAGGACGGTGCGCTGCTGATCGAGCTGTTCACCCACGAAGGCTCGGGAACGATGCTGACCGCCGACAAGCTCGAGCGGCTGCGACCGGCGACGATCGACGACGTCGGCGGCATCCTGCAGCTGATCGAGCCGCTCGAGGTGGAGGGCACGCTCGTGCGGCGGGGCCGCGAGCGGCTCGAGCAGGAGATCGGCCGCTTCTTCGTGATCGAGCACGACCAGATGATCCTCGGCTGCGCGGCGCTCTACCCGTTCGCGCGCGCGAAAAGCGTGGAGCTGGCGGCGCTCGCCGTGCGGCCGGAGTACCGCGGGCGCGGCTACGGCGAGAAGCTGCTCGAGGCGCTGGAGGTGCGCGCCCGCGCGATGGGCATGCAGAAGCTCTTCGTGCTCACCACGCGCGCCTCGCACTGGTTCATCGAGCGCGGCTTCGCCGCCGACGGCGTCGGCGCCCTGCCCAGGGAGAAGCGCGGCCTCTACAACTGGCAGCGCCGCTCGAAGGTCCTCGTCAAGACGCTGCGCTGAGGCGCGCGCGAGATCCAGTCACCCAGCGGCTACAATAGGCAGTGGATAATTCCGCGGTCGGAGCACGGGATATGGCGAGAACGGTCAACTGCATCAAGCTCGGGCGCGAGGCCGAAGGGCTCGACCTGCCGCCGGTGCCGGGTGAGCTCGGCAAGCGCATCTGGGAGAACGTCTCGAAGGAAGCGTGGCAGCAGTGGATCAGGCATCAGACCATGCTGATCAACGAGAACCGCCTCAACCTGGCCGACCCCAAGGCGCGCAAGTACCTCATGGAGCAGACCGAGCAGTACTTCTTCGGCGGCAACGTCGACCGCCCCGCGGGGTACGTCCCCCCGAAGCCATAGAGAAGCGATCTCGGAATCGCGGTCGTGCTCTTCCCGGACTGAGGTCCTGCGAACAAGGGGCCCGAGGGAGGGGTTGGGACCCTTCCTTACCCAGCCGCCGTTGTAGATCCCCTCTTTCGCGAGCGCATTCGCATTTCGAGACGGGTTCCGGTCCTCAGCGGCCGGTCGCCTCGGCGATCTCCGCCTCGCTCAGGTGCCGCACGTCGCGGCCCTCGACCATGTAGATCACGTACTCGGCCATGTTCTTCGCATGGTCGCCGATCCGCTCGAGCGCCTTCGCCACGAACAGCACCTCGAGGCACCGGCTGATCGTGCGCGGATCCTCCATCATGAACGTGATCAGCTGGCGCAGGATGCCGCGGAACTCGGCGTCCACCGCCTCGTCCTGGCGCACCACGTCGAACGCCGCCCTCGTGTCGAGCCGCGCGAAGGAGTCGAGCGCCTTGCGCAGCATCGCGAGCGTGAGCGTCGCGGCGTTCTTGACCTCGACGCGCGGCAGGTGCATGCGCTCGGCGGTGTGGATCAGCTTCGCCATGCGCGCGATCTTCTCCGCCTCGTCGCCGATGCGCTCGAGATCGGTGATCGTCTTGATGACCGCGATCAGCAGGCGCAGGTCGCTCGCCGCCGGCTGCCGGCGCGCGATGATGTGGCTGCAGTCCTCGTCGAGCTGCACCTCGGCCGAGTTGACCCGGTGATCGTCGGCGATCACCCGCTCGATCGCCGCGAGGTCGCCGGAGGCGAGCCCGTCCACGGCGCGCACGATCTGCTGCTCGACCAGCCCGCCCATCTGCAGCACGCGCGTGCGCACCGCCTCGAGCTCGGCGTCGAACTGTTTCGAAGTGTGGTGCTCGGCCATCGCGAACCTCGGGAGCAGACGCTCGGGCTAGCATAGCACTCCGAACGGCGCGTTACAGCCCCGGGGCCGGCCGCCGCCGGCGCGCATTCGTCACCCCCGCCGCATGGTCCGCACGCCCTGCGCCGTGCCGAGCAGCAGCACGTCGGCCGGGCGCATCGCGAAGAGCCCGTTGGTGACGACCCCGACGATGTTGTTGATCCGCGCCTCGAGCTCGGCCGGATTCAGGACCTCGAGGCCGGACACGTCCAGGATGACGTTCCCGTTGTCGGTGACGAAGCCCTCGCGCAGCTGCGGCTGCCCGCCGAGCTTGACGAGCTCGCGCGCGACGTAGGAGCGCGCGAGCGGGATCACCTCGACCGGCACGGGAAACCTGCCGAGCACCGGCACGAGTTTGCTCCCGTCGGCGATGCAGACGAACTTGCGCGCGACCGCCGCCACGATCTTCTCGCGCGTGAGCGCGCCGCCGCCGCCCTTGACCATCGCCAGGTGCTCGGTCACCTCGTCGGCGCCGTCGACGTAGACCGGCAGGTCGCCCACGGCGTTCAGGTCGTGGAGCGCGATGCCGTGGCCCTTGAGCCGCGCCGCCGTCTTCTCCGAGCTCGCCACGGCGCCGGCTATCCGGCCCTTGATCTTCGCCAGCTCGTCGATGAAGAAGTTCGCGGTCGAACCGGTGCCCACGCCGACCACGGCGTCCTCGACGACGTGCTCGATCGCCTCGCGCGCGACCGCGGCCTTCAGCTCGTCCTGGGTCATTGCGTCCTCCCGGGGGTGACGCGCCCGATTCTAGAACCTATCTCAAAATGCGAATGCGGTCGCGAAAGAGGGGATCTACAAGGGGTGGTTGGGAAGGGACGGGTCCCAACCCTTCCCTCGGGCCCCTTGTTCGTGCGGGGATATACAAGGGGCAA
>JAHDYJ010000070.1:0-9259 GCA_023383795.1 Burkholderiales bacterium
TTCTCCGGCGGGTTCTGCGTCGGGTCGAGCCAGGTGCTCCAGGTGTTGCGCAGGATGTCGATATCGTCGATCGGATTGCAGCGGCTCGCCATCGCCCAGATCACCTGATCGATGTCGGTGGGATCGACGTCCTCGTCCACCGCGACGATCCACTTGGTGTAGTAGGCGCCGCCGGGAACCTGCGCGGCGAGCGCGAGCGCCTGCGCGGCGTGGCCGGCGTGGCGCTGCTCCATGCTGATGATCGTCATGCCGAAGCCGCCCGCGGCCGCCGGATGCGAGTAGACGCCGCAGATGCCCGGGATGCCGAGCTTGTCGAGGTCGTCCCAGATCTTGGCCGAGCGGATGATCGAGAAGAAGCCGCTCTGCTCGCACGACGGGTAGTCCGCCATCAACGCGTTGGTCAGGATCGGCTTCGTGCGGTGGTGCACGGCGGTGATCTCCACCAGCGGGCAGCCCGCCTCGGGGCGCCCGTAGTAGCCCGGGAACTCGCCGAACGGCCCTTCCGACTTCACCGAGTCGGGCCGGATGATGCCCTCGACGACGAGCTCGGCGTTCGCCGGGATCAGGAGATCGGTGGTGGTGCCGCGCACGACCGGAATCGGCTCGCCCTTGATGCCGCCGGCGTACTCGTACTCGGACACGTTCTTCGGGAAGGTCTGGGAGCCGACCAGCATGAAGACCGGATCGATCCCCCAGGCGGCGGCCACCTCGATCGCCTTGCCCTGCTGCCAGGCGCGCGTGATGTGCAGGCGCGCGTCCTTGCCCGGGGAGAGGTAGAGGCCCGCCGCCGACCTCCCCTGGATCATCATCCGGTACGTCCCGACGTTGAGGTAGCCGCTGTCGGGATCGCGCGTGATCACCGCGTCGCCGGTGCCCGCGTAGCGGCCGCCGTCGAGCGGCCAGTGGCGCGGGATCGGCAGCGCGCCGAGATCGATCTTGCGCCCGGTCACGGTGTTCTCGTACACCGGCGCGTCCGCGCGCGACACCTCGCGCGGCGCGATGCGCTGCTTGAGCTTGTCCTTCACGCGCCGGATCAGCTCCACCGTGGGCGTGTCGGGAGGCTCCTCGAGGGTGAGCGCGATCCGGCGGATGCTCGGGCCGAGAATGTTCCAGAGGAGCTGCGCGCCGATCGGGCTCTTCTCGAAACCGCTCGCGCGCTCGAACAGCACCGCGGGCGACGGATGCTGCTTGGCGACGAGGTAGCTGATCGCGCTCATCTCCTCGTCGCGGTCCACCGGCTCGCGAACGCGGACGAGCTCGCCCATCGCGTCCACGCGCGCGAGCCACTCGCGCAGGTCCCGGATCGGCCGCCGCGCGGCTTTTCGCGACGACGGCTGCGCCTGCTGCTTGACCCTCTGGTCCATCGGCTCAGTCTCACAGTTCGGGAATTCCTGCGAATGGACCACATTTGTCCCCAGCGATCCAGGGCGATGTTAGAGTCCCGTGATATGAGACAAATCCGGAGGCCACATTCGTCGAAAGGGCGACCGTCGAAGCGCCCGGTTGTGCGGCGCAGCAGCCTGGAGAAAATGATTGGCATCCTCGATCTGTTCGAGGAGGAGCGCCTGCGCTGGACGCCCGAGGAGATGATGGCGCGGCTGCGCTGCCCGCGATCCACGCTCTACCGCTATCTGCGCGTGCTCGCCGACGCGGGCCTCGTGACCTCGCTGCCCGACGTCGGCTACACGCTCGGGCCGCGCATCGCCGAGCTCGACTACGAGATGCGCTCGAGCGATCCGCTGATCACCAACGGCCGTCCGGTGCTGCAGGCGCTGGTGCGCGAGGTCCCGGGCATCGGGCTGCTGTGCCGGCACTACAAGGGCCGCGTCCTGTGCGTGCACCAGGAAGCGGGCGTGAACGGCATCCGCAGCGGCTACGAGCGCGGCCGCGGCATGCCGTTCGCGCGCGGCGCGGCCTCGCGCGTCATCCACGCCCATCTCAAGCCGGCGCAGCTCACCGCGCTCTACGCGGCGCAGCCGCGCGAGTTCCGCCGCACCGGAATGGGCGCGACGCTCGAGCAGGTGCAGGAATCGCTGCGGCGGATCCGCCGGCAGGGTTACTGCGTCACGCACGGCGAGGTGACCCCCGGCGTGACCGGCATCGCCGCGCCCGTCATGGACGCCGAGGGCAGCGTCATCGGCAGCCTCAGCCTGACGGTGCCCGCGGCCGAGGTGAGTCCGGCGCGGCTGCGCGCGCTCGCGAAGCGCGTCGCCTTCAGCGCGCAGGTCGTCACCAACTCGATGCGGCCCGCGGGCACGTAGCGCGCGCCGATCGGGCGCGCCGCCGTGCCGCGCCGCCGCGGGCGGCCGTCGTGCCGCGCAGACAGCGCCGATCGCGGCGGAACGATTTCACGTCCGCGGTGCCGCGGGCCGGATCCGCGCGGACCGGCGGCGTATGCTCGATGGGTCAATGCCGGAGGCACCGACATGCGCCACATTTCCGAAATCGCCCGAATTCTTGCAGTGCTCGTCGTCGCCGGTGCGGGCTTCGGCTGCGCCGAGGCGAAGATCGGCATCGGTCCCTTCAAGGTCCTCTCGGCCGAGGTCGGGCCGGGCGGCGTCGAGGCGAAGGGTCCGAGCGCCGGCCCGTTCAAGTCGAAAGGCGTCGAGGTCGGACCCGGCGGGGCCGAGCGCAAGTAGCGGCGGCGGCTGCGCTGCGGGCCGGCGAGCGCGCGCCGCGAGCCGCGCGCCTCAGGCAGCCCGCGCCGCCGCCTGCACGCGCGTCCCGCTCGGCGGCAGCGCGCGGCTCAGCGCGGCGGCCGCGGCGAGCAGCACCACCGCGGCCAAGATCGGCAGCGTGTAGCTCTGGCGCAGGTCGTAGGCCGCGCCGGCGGCGAGCGGCCCGACGAGGTAGCCGATGCCGGCCCCGGTGTAGAGCACGCCGACGATGCCCGAGATCGCCTTCGGGCCGAAGTAGTCCGTGGCGAGCGGCGGGCAGGTGCCGACGAAGCCGCCGTAGCTCACGCCGTAGAGGAGCGCGAACGCGGCGAGCACCCACGCGCTCTCCGACAGCGCCCACACGACGAAGAGCGCCGCCATCGCGGCGTACACGCCGGTGAGCATCTCGCGCCGCCCGACGCGGTCGCCGAAACCGCCGAGCACGAAGCGCCCGAGCACGCTGCCGACGCCGACGAGGCCGATCAGGATCGCGCCGAACTCCTTCGCGTGCCCGTGATCGAGCGCGTAGGGCAGGAGATGCGCGAACGGCATCGCCTGTCCGATGGTGCAGAGCGCGAGCGAGCCGTAGAAGATCCAGAACACGCGCGTGCGCAGCGTCTCGCGCAGCGTCAGCCCCGCCTTCGGCGGCGCGCGCCCGGGCTCGCCCGCCGCGCCGTCCGGATGCAGCCCGCGGCGCGCCGGGTCGTTCTCGAGCAGCCCCGCCGCGGCGACGCCGACGACGAGCACGAACGCGCCGAGCGCCGCGAACGCGCCGCGCCAGCCGAGCGCGTCGATCAGCTCGACCGCGACGTACGGCGTGACGAGCGTCCCCATGCCGATGCCGGCCGAGGCGATGCCGGCGGCGAGGCCGAGCCGCTTGCGGAACCACGGCTGCACTGCGCCGATCGCCGGCACGTAGACGAACCCGACGCCGAGCCCGCAGCCGAGCCCGTAGGTGACGTAGACCTGCGCGAGCGTCTGCGCGCGCGAGGCGGCGAAGAGCCCCAGCGCGAGCAGCAGCATGCCGGCGACGGCGATCGGCCGCGGGCCGAGGCGGTCGGCGAGCGTGCCGGTGACCGCGCCGAGCCCGAACCACACGAAGCCGGCGATCGCGAAGACGAGCGAGACGTCGGCGCGCGGCGCCGCGAACTCGCGCTCGAACGAGGCGAAGAACGAGGCGAAGGCGTAGGCGACGCCGAAGATGACCGCGAGCGCGGTGAACGACGCGCCGACGACGACCCAGCCGCGGAACGGCTTGCCCACGTCGCCGCCCGGGGTCACCCGCGTGCCGCTACCGCCACCACGGGTCCTTGCCGAACAGCGGCCGGGTCTGCATCGCCTCGTCCGAGAGCGGCGTCTCGCTCACGCAGCCGCGCGCGAACGCGGTGAAGCCCATCTCCACCAGCGCGCTCTGGCCGTCGAGCCAGAGCGAGTTGCGCCCGTCGCTGTACTTGCGCTGCGCGGCGCTCGGCACCTTGTTCAGGCGGTAGGCGCGCCCGTCGACGGTGAGCAGCGCGGTCTCGCCCGAGGGCGCGAGCTCGACCTGGAACGTGCGCCCGCCGTCGCACCGGTAGACGATCTTGTCCGGAAAGCGCGTCTCGCGCGGCATGTCGGCCGCGCACGCGGCGAGCGCGAGCGCGGCCGCCGCGGCGAGCGCGCGCCGACCGCGCCTGCGCGGTGCGCCGCCGCTCGCGCGCGTCCGCGCCTCGCGCACCGCGGCGCTCACGCGGCAAGCGCCTTCGCGACGAACTCGAGCCGGTCCTGCCCCCAGAACGGCTCGCCGTCGATCACGTAGGTGGGCGCGCCGAACACGCCGCGGTCGATCGCCTCCTGCGTGTAGGCGTCGAACTTCGCGCGCGCCGCCTGCGCCGCCGCGTCGCCGAGCAGCCGGTCGGCGTCGCGGCCCTGCTCGCGCGCCACCGCGCGCAGCGTCGCGGCGTCGGACACGTTGCGCTCCTCGACCCAGCACGCCCGGTACAGCGCGAGCGCCATGTCCATCGCCGCCGCCGCGCCGTGCGCGAGGTCGGTCGCGATGATCAGGCACGCCGCGCCGTCGGCCGGCACCGGGAAGTGCTTCGGCTCGATGTTGATCGCGACGCCGAAGTGGTCGCGCCAGCGCCGGAGCTCGACCAGGCGGTACGCCTGGCGCTGCGGGGCGCGCTGCTTCAGCGGCACCCCGCCCGACGCGGGGAAGATCCTGCCGTAGTCGACCGGCTTCACGTTGACGGTCGCACCGTGCTTCGCAACGAGCGCGGCGAAGCGCTCGTGCCCGAGGAAGCTCCACGGCGATATGGTGGTGAAGTAGTAGTCGACGGTCTTCGCCAAGCCGCCCTCCTTTCGGTGCGCCGGCGGCCGCGCCCCGCATCGCGCGCACCCGCCACGGCCGCCGATCATACCCGAGCGGCCGGCCCGGCCCAATCGGCCCGGCTGCGGCGCTGAACCTTGCGGCGCGCGGCGGGTCACACTTGCCGTAGCGAAGGTCTTCCGCAATGCGCCGCCCTGACCGTCCCCGCCTCGCCCGCCGCGCGCTCGCGCGCGCCGCGGTCCGCGTCGCGCTCGTCCTCGCGGCCGGCGCGCCGCCCGCGGCGGCGCAGATCGCGCCGGACGCCCAGCGCGGCAGCCTGCTGATCGACCAGCGCACCGAGGAATTCGCGCTGCGGCTGCGCCAGTCGCAGCAGGCGCACGAGATCGAGCACGCGAGCGGCGGCGACCCGGCGGTGCGGCGCGAGATGGAGCTGCTGCACCTGCAGCAGCGCCAGCGGCAGGCGGATCTGCACCGCCGCCAGCTCCAGGACTACGAGGCTTCCGGCAGCCGCCGCGCGCTCACCGACGGCGGCGCCGGCCCCGAGCCGCTGCCGCCGGGCATCACCGGCTACGCGCGCGAGCGCTCCGAGCAGCGGCTGCAGCACGACTACCAGCTGCGCGAGCTCGAGCGCAGCGTGAAGCCGAAGCCGCCCGAGGACGCGGTCCACTACGGCCCGACGCTCACCGAGCCGAGGCCGAAGTAGGCGGGCCGCCGCGGGGATCTGTCAGAATCCCCGCGATGGCCTCCCAGCCGCCCGACCACGATCTGCAAGCGCTCGTGCGCGCGCATCTTGCGAGCGCCGCGAGCGGCTGGAGCATCGGCACGTTCGGCGCGCTCGCCGAGTTCCACCGCGCCGAGGACGAGCCGGCGAGCGCGAACGGCCTCGGCGTCGCGACCGCGCGCGGCGCCATCGCGATCAGGCTGATCCCGGGCGTCGTCCCGGTCGCCTACGAGCGCCCCCTCGCCGCGCCCGACGCGTGGGCGCACGGGCTCGCGTTCTGCCTGCCGGGCGCGTCGGCGCGCGGCGCCGTGCGGCGCGTGCTGACCGAGCTCGGCCCCGACCGCGGCGCGCTCGGCGCGCAGGATCGCGGCGCGATCCTCTTCGACCTCGGCGTCGGCGCGCCGCACTGCGACTGCCTGGTGCGCGTGCGCGACGAGTCGCACGTGCGGCGGCTGCGCGAATGGTGCGGCCGTTCGCTCCTCGGCGACGGCGCGCCCGCGCTGCCGATCATCGCCGCGCTGAATCCGCACCGCGTGTTCGTCTCGCCGCTCGGACGGATCGAGGTCTGCCAGCCGATCCCGCCGCCGGACGGGCGCTCGCCCGAGGGGCCGCACACGCACCTGCTGCCCCGGCTGCTCAGGCTCGGGCGCACGCACTCGGCGAACCTCGCGCTGCCCGCCGGGCTCGTGCCCTGCCTCGAGCTGCATCCGCCGAGCCCGATCCAGGACGCGCGCGGGCGGCCGACGCCGTTCGATCGCGCGCGCCACGCGGCGTTCCAGGCGCTGCTCGAGCGCTACGGCGATCCGGAGTACGTCGCGGCGAAGCGCACGGCAATGGCGGCGCTGCGCGGCGGCGCGCCGCCGCCGGCGTCGGCGGCGGCGGGCCGGCGCGCGCGGCTCGCGCGGCGCGTCGCGATCCGCCAGGCCGCGCTGGAGACTTCGTGAGCCCTTCGAAGCAAGCCGCCCGACCGGCGACAATGCCGCCCGCCATGCATCCCACCCGCCGCCTGTACCTCGAGGAGTACCACTGCGACCGCGCCGAGGCGACCGTCGTCGCCGCGCGGGGGAGCGCGCTCGCCTGCGACCGCACCTGCTTCTAGCCGGGCGGCGGCGGGCAGCATCACGCTGGCGGACGGGACGGTGCTCGCGGTCGAGTCCGCGTACGCGGACGCTGACGGCGTGATCTGGCGCGCGGCCGCCGCGGTGCTGCCCGGTTACGAACGCAAAGTGACGTAGTGCCGCGTCTCGCCGGGCCGGTCGGTGCGACCATGGCGGGGCGGAGGAGCCGACATGACGGACGCACCATGTCCGAAGTGCGGACACGGCAGGCTGCACCCCGATCCGGCCGCGCCGGAAGGCGGCGCGATGGTGCTGAAGTGCGCGGCGTGCGGGCACGAGCAGCACGCCGAGGTGCCAGGGATCCCGCCGTGGGCACCCGATTCCCCGGAGAGCAGGGCGCGCGAGCGCAAGCTGCTCGCCGCGGCCGTGCTGGGGGGCGCCGTCGCGGTGGCGATCGTCCTCCTCTTCCTGGGCTGACCTTGCGGCCCGCGCTCGCGCTGCTCCGCCGCGCCCGCCGGCGCGGGCGGCCACGCCACGGGACGCGCCCTCGAGTGTATGCTAACGGCATGCGCGGCGACCGATCGGCCGGCGCGCCGCCCGGCCGCGCGAGGTCGTCGCGGCCGCCGCCTCTGCCGGACCGCGGGCCCCGCCGCCCGATCGCGGCGCGGCGGCGGCCACACACCGACAACACGACTGGACATGGCTGAGCGAAGCAGCACCTACGTCGCGTTCCACGCGAACCCGGCCCGCGAGCGGGTCGAGCCGGAGATCCACTATCACAACCTGCTGAAGGTCTGGCGCGTCCGCGAGGACAACGACTTCAGCTTCACCAACGCGCACGAGAAGGCCGCGGCGATCCGCGACGTGCGCCTGCGCACCGGCACCGAGCGGCTGCTGCGCGCGCGGCTGCAGGGCGCACGGAACATGATCCTGATCGTCGGCCAGACCACCCGCGAGGACAACGACTGGATCCCGCTCGAGGTGCGCTACGCGGTGGACGACTGCGGCATCCCGATCATCGCCGCGTATCTCGGCTTCGAGCACATCCTCGATCCGGCCTCGCTCGAGCCGCTCTGGCCGGCCGCGCTCGCCAAGCGCATCCGCGAGCTGACCGCGCGGGTGATCCACATCCCGTTCCGCGAGGAGCCGCTGCGCGACGCGGCGAACCAGTTCGACCACGCCAAGCCGCCGCGCGGGCCGCTCAGCTTCTACAACCAGGAGACCTACGCGGAGTGGGGGCACGTCTAGAACGTCCCGCGGAGCCGCGGGAGTGCTCCCGCTGGCGTGAGGGACCGCACGAACGAGGGGCGAGCCCCGTGCAAATCCCCTTCTTCACGACCGTGCTGCCGGGGGCCGGGCGCGGCGCTCCGGCCGAGGCGTGACGGCGCCGCCGGATTGCGGCATCCTGCCGGCCATGGGCGATCTCCAGCTCCTGGTCTTCCTCGCCACCTCGCTCGTGATCATCGCCGCCCCCGGGCAGGACATGGTGCTCGTCATGTCGCGCTCGATCGCGCACGGCGCGCGCGCCGGGGTGGCGACCGCCGCCGGCGTGAGCGTCGGGCTGCTCGGGCACACGCTGCTCGCGGCGCTCGGGCTCGGCGCGGCGCTGCGCGCCTCCGAAGCGCTGTTCCTCGGGCTCAAGCTCGCCGGCGCGGCGTACCTCGTCTACCTGGGAGCGAAGCTCCTGCTCGCGCGACGCGCGGAGCTCGCGCTCGCCGGCGCCGGCGAGCGCCCGGCGCGCGGCCTCTTCCTGCAGGGCGCGCTCTCGAACCTCTCGAACCCGAAGGTCGCGCTCTTCTACTTCGCGTTCCTGCCGCAGTTCGTGCCGGCGGGGAGCGCGCACCCGACGGCGGCGCTCGCCGCGCTCGGCGCCGCGTTCGCGGCGCTCACGTTCCTCGTGAAAGGGCCGGTGGGCTTCTTCGCCGGGCGCCTGTCGGCGTGGCTGCGCGCGCGCCCGCAGGCGCTCGTCTGGCTGCACCGGACGAGCGGCATGGTGCTGATCGGCCTGGGGCTGCGGCTCGCGCTCGAGCGGCGCGGCTAGCGCGGACATCACACGGAAGGAGCCGGCGATGAGCGAGACCCACGAAGGCGGCTGCCTGTGCGGCGCGGTGCGCTTCCGCACCCGGGGACAGCCGTTCCGCACGAGCGCCTGCCACTGCACGTTCTGCCAGCGCCGCACCGGCAGCGTGCTCGGCCTGTACGCCTACTTCAAGGCGGAGGAGGTCGAGCTGAACGGCGCGCCGCTCACGCGGTACGAGCACCGCTCCGACGAGAGCGGGCGCTGGCTGCGCATCGAGTTCTGCCCGACCTGCGGCACGCCGGTCACGCACACCGCGGAGCTGTGGCCGGGCGCGCGCGGCATCTCGGCCGGGGCATTCGACGATCCGAAGTGGTTCGCGGTCGAGCGTCACACCTGGACGCGCTCGAAGCACCCGTGGCTCGAGCCGCCGGCGGGCGTGGCGACCTTCGAGAAGGCCGCCACGCCGCCGCCGTCGAAGGCGACGTAGCGCAGCCGCCG
>JAHDYJ010000070.1:9269-23004 GCA_023383795.1 Burkholderiales bacterium
CCATCCGGACGCGCGCGGCAACCGCGTGCTGCACGCCCTCGCCGCGTCCTACGCGAAGGGCGCCGAGGCCGCGGGCCGCGAGGTGCGCGTGATCGACGTCGCGCGGCTCGACTTCCCGCTGCTGCGCACGCAGGAGGACTGGCGGGCGGGCAAGGCGCCGGCGTCGCTCGCGCCGGCGCAGGAGGCCATCGCCTGGGCCGAGCATCTCGTGATCCTGTACCCGCTGTGGCTCGGCACGATGCCGGCGCTCGTGAAGGGCTTCCTGGAGCAGGTGCTGCGCCCGGGATTCGCGCTCGGCGAGTCGGAGAAGGGCCTGCCGCGCGGCCTGCTCGCCGGCCGGAGCGCGCGGGTTGTGATCACGATGGGCATGCCGGCGCTCGTCTACCGGTGGTTCTTCCGCGCGCACAGCCTGAAGAGCCTGGAGCGCAACATCCTCAGGTTCTGCGGCATCGGCCCGGTGCGCGAGACGCTGCTCGGGACCGTCGAGGGCGGTGCGGCCCGGCGCGAGAAGTGGCTCGCGCAGCTCGCCGAGCTCGGGCGCGCGGGGAAGTAGGCGTGGCCGACGCAGCGGACGCCGCGCTCGAGGTCTCGGGCGCGATCGCCATCCCGCGGAGCGAGATCGAGCTCACCGCCGTGCGGGCGCAGGGCGCGGGCGGCCAGAACGTCAACAAGGTCTCCTCCGCCGTGCACCTGCGCTTCGACATCCGCGCGTCGTCGCTGCCGGACGAGCTGAAGGCGCGCCTGCTCGCGCGCGCCGACCAGCGCATCACGCGCACCGGCGTGGTGGTGATCAAGGCGCAGCAGTTCCGCACGCGCGAGAAGAACGTGGCGGACGCGCTCGCGCGCCTGCGCGCCCTGGTGCGAAGCGCCGCGGTCGCGCCGAAGAAGCGCAAGGCCACCCGCCCGTCGCGCGCCTCGCGCGAGCGCCGCCTCGAGGGCAAGGCGCGGCGCAGCCGCATCAAGGCGATGCGGGGCAAGGTGACGGGTAATGGGTGATAGGTGATGGGTAATGGGTGATGCGGCGAACCGCCGAGCTTCCGGGAAATCGTCACGGCCTGGCCCGCGTGTCTCACAGGAAATCGAGATGACGGCGAGGCGCCCGTCAGGGCCGGGGCGCGCGCTTCGGCGCCGACCCTGTGAGCGAGCGAGAGCTCGACGGCGCGGGCCAGGCGCCGCGCTGCCTGGGGCGGGGTTCGCATGCCGCGCGCGTCGTGCCTGATCCTCGCCGCGGTCCTCGCCGGCACGGCGGCGTTCCTCGTCGCGACCGTCGACCGGCTGCCGGAGGTCGTCGCCACGCATTTCGACGCGAGCGGCCGGCCGAACGGCTGGATGACGCGCGGCGGCTACCTCGCGTTCTCGCTCGCGTTCGACGTCGGGCTGCCGCTCTTCGTGGCCGCCGCCGTCGGGCTCGCGCCGCGCCGGTGGCCGCGCCTCGTGAACCTGCCGAACCGCGACCACTGGCTCGCGCCGGAGCGGCGCGCCGCCACGCTCGACTTCCTCGCGACGCACGCGTGCCGGCTCGGGGCGCTGATGGCGCTCTTCGGCGCCGCGGTGCACTGGCTGATCCTCGATGCGCACGCGGCCGCGGCGCCCGCGCTCGCGGGCGCGAAGCTCGGCTGGACGATGGGCGCGTTTCTCGCGGCGCTCGGCGCGTGGCTCTGGGCGCTCTACCGGCGGCTCGGCCGGCCGAGGTGAGGCTCCGCGTGCGCGCCGTCCCGCAACGTCGGCCCGCGCGCGCCGCGGCGGTCGCGGTCCCGCTGCTGCTGATCGTGCTCGGCATCCCGCTCGACGTGCTCGGCGGCGTCGCCGGCCAGCTCGCCGTGAGCGCGGCCGTCTGGGCGTTCACCCTCGGTCTGATCGCGCGAGCCGATGCGCCGCTGCGCGCGCGCCTTGTAGCATGCCTCGCGCTGGCGACCGCGGGCGAGCTGTTCCTTTCGCTCGGCTGGGGACTCTACGACTACCGGATGGGGAACGTCCCGCCGTTCGTGCCGCCGGGGCACGTGCTCGTCATGTGGGTCGGCCTGCGTCTCGCGGCGCGCCCGCTCCCGCATGGCGCGGCCGGCGCGACGCTCGCGGCCGCCGCGGCGTGGGCGGCTGCGGCCGCGTGGTCCGGGATCGCCACGATCGACCTCGCGCTCGCGGCACTGCTCGCGGCGTGCTTGCTCCTCGCGCGGAGCGGCGACGAGCGACGGCTCTACGTCGTCGTGTTCTGGCTCGCGCTCGCGCTCGAGCTCTACGGCACCGCGCTCGGCTGCTGGACGTGGCGGCCGCGCGAGGAGTGGCTCGGGCTCACGAGCGCCAACCCGCCGCTCGCCGCCGGAGCGTTCTACTGCGTGCTCGACCTCCTGGTGCTCGGCGGCGCGCGCGCCGTGGCGGCCGCGCGCCGCGCGCTGCCGATCGCTCCGGTTCAGGCCGCCGCGACCTCGACCAGGCAGTCGTAGAAGGTCGCCGCGCCGCCCATGTCGGCGAGCGCCTGCGAGGTGACCTCGTTCGCGTTGCGGCCGTCGGGCGAGAGCTTGCGCCACCAGACCGACGGCGCGTTGACCACCCCGGGGCGCGCCCGGCCGTTGAAGCGCGCGATCGCGGTGAACTCGCCGCGGTCGTTGAAGATCCGCACGCGCCGGCCGTCCGCGATGCCGCGCGGCCGCGCGTCGTCGGGGTGCATCTCGAGCGACGGCGCGCCCGCCTCCCGGCGCGCGAACTCGAGGTTCGCGAACGAGCTGTTCAGGAAGTGGCGGTTCGGCGGCGAGATGAACGCGAGCGGGTAGCGCTTCGCAAGCTCCGGGTTGCTCGTCGGCCCCTCGTACGGCGGCACGTAGGCCGGGAGCGGATCGAGCCCCTGCCTCGCCGCCGACTCGCTGTAGAACTCGCACTTGCCCGACGGCGTCGGGAAGCCGCCGTTCGCGAACGGCGCGTCCGCGAGCGTCAGACGCTGCCACCCGTTCGCCTTGAGCCCGTCCCAGGTGATGCCCTTCAGGGCCGGGTTCGGCGACTCGAGCGCCTGGCGGCAGAGGTCCTCGTCGGCGTCGTCGAAGCAGGCGTCGGTGAAGCCCATGCGCTTCGCGAGGAGGCGAAAGACCTCCGCGTTCGGCTTCGACTCGCCCACCGGCGCGATCGCCGGCTGGCTCCCGAGCACGTAGATGTGGCCGTAGGACTGGTGGATGTCGTGGTGCTCGAGCTGCGAGGTCGCCGGCAGCACGATGTCGGCGTAGTCGGCGGTGTCGGTGAGGAAGAGGTCGTGCACGACGCAGAAGAGGTCATCGCGCGAGAAGCCGGCGACGACCTTGCGCGAGTCGGGGCACACCGCGACCGGATTGTTGTTGTAGACGTAGATCGCCTTCACCGGGGGCCGCGCCGCGGTGAGCGCGTCGCCGAGCGCGGACTGGTTCAGCGTGCGCGGGTTGCCGCGGACGAGGTCGGGACGCTCGAGCGCCTGGTGGTTCAGGCCGTAGAACCCCGCGGTCGACAGCACCGCGCCGCCCGCCGCGTACCGCCAGTCGCCGACCAGCGCCGGCAGGCAGGTGATCGCGCGCGCCGCGGCGCCGCCGCCGTGGCAGCGCTGCATGCCGTAGTTCAGCCGGATCAGCGCGGGCCGGGTCGCCGCGTACTCGCGCGCGAGCGCGACGATCTCGCCCGCCGTGATGCCGCAGACCGCGGCGGCGCGCTCGGGCGTCCACTCCTTCACGCGCCCGGCGAGCTGCTCGAAGCCGACCGTGTGGCGCGCGACGTACTCGCGGTCGTGCAGGCCCTCGCCGATGATCACGTGCATCAGTGCGAGCGCGAGCGCGCCGTCGGTGCCGGGCAGCAGCGCGACGTGCTGGTGGCACTTCTCGGCGGTCTCGTTGCGGCGCGGGTCGATGATCACTAGCTTCGCGCCGCGGCGCTTCGCCTCCTGGCAGCGGGTCCAGAAGTGCAGATTCGACACGATCGGGTTCGAGCCCCAGATCAGGATGAGCTTCGCCTCGACGGCGTGCTCCACGTTCGTCCCGACCGAGTTGCCGAGCGTGATCTTGACGCCGGCCTTGCCGGCCGAGGAGCAGAGCGTGCGCTCGAGCTGGGTCGCCCCGAGCCGGTTGAAGAAGCGCCGGTCCATGCCGGCGTAGTTCACCAGGCCCATCGTGCCGGCGTAGCTCGTAGGCAGTATCTGCTGCGGATCCTCGGCCGCGATCGCCTTGAACTTCGCCGCGATCGTGTCGAGCGCCTCGTCCCAGGAGATGCGCTCGAAGCGCCCCTCGCCCTTGCGGCCGACGCGCTTCAGCGGGTGCAGCACGCGCTCGGGCGAGTAGGTGCGCTCGAGATACTTCGCGACCTTCGTGCAGAGCACGCCGTGGGTGAACGGCATGTCGCCGCCCTTCACTTCGACGGCGACGCCGTTCTCGACCGTCACCTCGAGCGCGCAGGTGTCGGGGCAGTCGTGCGGGCAGGCGAGCCGGGCGACGGTGCGCCCGGCGGGTGCTGGAGCGTTCATGTCGGCCCTCTGCGGTGTCTCCTGCGGCGCATTCTACGCCAGCCGCCGGGCGGGGCGCGGCCGCTCACGGACGCCCCGCGAGCAGGCGCGCGTAGACCGGGCGCAGGAGCGCCGGCAGCATGTACATCGGGATCTGGCCGAGGGCGAAGAACATGATCGTGTCGAAGTCGGCCTTGTCGGCGAGCGCGACCAGGATGATCCCCATGTTGCAGTTGCCGGTCAGCAGGCCGACCGTCAGCGCGCGCCGCATGCCGAGGCCGAGGAAGGCGAGCGTGCCGGCGAGCTGCAGCCCGAGGTTGGCGGCGAACGCCGCGGCGACGGTCCCGAGCACGTAGGCCGGCCGCTCGAGCGCGGCCGCGGTGACGCCGTCCATGATGGCGACGGCGAAGACGAGCAGGCTGAGCACCGCGGTCGCGTCGAGCGCGTGCGCGTGGCGCGCGAGCCGCTCCAGGCCGGCGAGCCGGCGGACCGCTAGCGCGACGCCGAACGCGGTGCCGACCATCAGCACGAAGCGCAGCACGAACGTGCCGAGGTCGATGTCGAGCTCGAGCCCCAGCAGCGGCAGCGCGATCGCCGGCAGCGTGAACGGCATCAGCGCGGTCGCGAATACGATCCCGACCACCGCGAGCGCCGTGTCGAGCCGCAGGATCAGGCTGATCGTGGCGCACATCGTGACCGGCGCGCCCGCGGCCATCAGGATGATCGCGTTCGCGAGCGCCGGCGGCAGCGGCGTCGGCCGCAGCACGAGCGCCATGAGGAGCGGGCTCGCCACGAGCGTCCAGGCGGTGACGACGGCGATCAGCACCGGACGGCGCACCGCGTCGCCGAGCAGGCGCCAGTCCAGGCGCA
The DNA here is from genome assembly GCA_023383795.1 of Burkholderiales bacterium. GTDB lineage: Bacteria > Pseudomonadota > Gammaproteobacteria > Burkholderiales > SG8-39 > JAABRB01. Next base: position 14,587 of record JAHDYJ010000070.1, read on the forward strand.
GCAGCGCGATCGTGAGCGGGACGAGCAGCGCCGGCAGCAGCAGCGGACGCGCGATCGCGGCGAGGTCCGGCAACGCGAGCCCGACCAGCACGCCGAAAGCGAGGAAGAGCGCGCCGTGCCTGCCGATGTAGGTCAGCAGGCCGTTGAAGAGCGCCAACACCGGGATTCCGTTCGAGGAAACGAGCGTGCGAGATGGACCGTCAGCGCGCGCACGGGCATTCGCGACTGGTCAACGGTCGCACGCGGCGCGGCCACTCGCGCCCGGCGGGCCGGGGAATTGCTCCTCGCTCCCCGCGCCTCGCTCCTCACTTCAGAAACGCCTGCCGCAGTACCGTCGCCGCGCGGTAGAGCGCGTGATGGGCGGCGGCGATCACGCCGCCCATGGTGACGAAGCCGTGGATCATGCCCTCGAAGCACTCGTAGGTGACGCTCACGCCGGCCGCGTGCAGCCGGTCGGCGTAGGCGCGGCCCTCGTCGCGCAGCGGATCGAACCCGGCGGTCGCCACGTAGGCGGGCGGCAGGCGTGCGAGGTCCGGCGCCCTGAGCGGCGAGGCGCGCCAGTCCGCGGCGTCCGCGGGATCGCGCAGGTAGTTGCCGGTGAACCAGCCGATCGACTCGCGGGTGAGCATGTGGCCCTCGGCGAACTCGAAGTGCGACGGCGCGTCGGCCGCGAGATCGGTCGCCGGGTAGATCAGGACCTGCGCGACGAGCGGCGGGCCGCCGGCGTCGCGGAGCGCGATCGCGGCCACGGCGGCGAGGTTGCCGCCGGCGCTGTCGCCGCCGACCGCGAGGCGCGCCGCGTCGAGCCCCAGCGCATCGGCCATGCGCGCCACCCAGCGCGTGGCGGCGAGCGCGTCCTCCACCGCGGCCGGGAACTTGTGCTCGGGCGCGAGGCGATAGGCGACCGAGACGACGGCGCAGCGCGCGAGGTTCGCGAGCTCCCGGCACACCACGTCGTGCGTGTCGAGATCGCCGATCGTCCAGCCGCCGCCGTGGAAGTACACGAGCGCGGGCAGGCGCTCCTCCGGCGCGGCGCCGAGCGCGCGATAGAGGCGCACCGGGATCGCCCCGGCCGGGCCGGCGGCCTGCAGATCCTCCACCCGCTCCACCTCGGGCGGCGCCGGCGCGAGCTGCGCGCGCGTCTCGCGGTAGAGCGCGCGCGCCGCGGCGGCGCCGAGCCCGGCGTACGGCGGGAGGTTTGCGCGCGCCGCGCGCTCGAGCACCGCCGCCGCCTGAGGGTCCAGCCGCGGGCCCTGCTGCGGGTCCAGCGTCATCGCGCCTCCGGAGCCGTCATCGACTCTCCTCGCCGGCGCCCGCGGGCCGCCGGGCTACGCGGCTGCCGGCGCGCGCCGGCGGCGCAGCATCATCCAGGCGACCGCGATCCCGATCGCCGCGACGAACGGGAGCGCGAGGTAGTTCAGCATCTCCCAGCCGCGCGCCTCCAGCACGACGCCGGAAGCGAACGACGACACGGCCATGATCAGGAAGATCGCCAGGTCGTTCGCCCCCTGCGCCTTGGCGCGCTCCTCCGGCCGGTAGGTCTCGGTGATCAGCGTCGTCGCGCCGACGAACAGGAAGTTCCAGCCGATGCCGAGCAGCACCAGCGCGAACCAGAAGTTCGCGACCTCCACGCCGGCGAGCGCGATCGCCACGCACGCGAAGTTGAGCGCGACGCCGGCCATCATGACGTTCAGCACGCCGAAGCGCCGGACCAGGTCGCCGGTGACGAACGACGGCGCGAACATCGCGACGACGTGCCACGAGATCACGGTCGCGGCGGCGCCGTACGGATGCCCGCAGACGCCCATCGCGAGCGGCGTCGCCGTCATCAGCAGGTTCATGATGCCGTAGCCGAGGCCCGCGCCGATCACGGCGACGATGTAGGCCGGCTGCCGCACGATCTCGCCGAGCGGCCGGCCGCCCTCCTTCGCCTCGCCCGGGCGCGGCGGCGGGATGTGGAGCAGGCGCAGCACCAGCATCACGAGCACGAGCATCGCGATCAGCGCGAGGAACGCGCCGAGGAAGTCCGTCGGCAGCAGCCCGCGGGTCCACCGGCTCAGGGTCGGGCCGACCAGGCCGCCGACCAGCCCGCCCGCGATCACGAGCGAGATCGCCTTGCTGCGGAAGTCGACCGGCGCGGCGTCAGCCGCCGCGAACCGGTAGTACTGGCCGAAGGCGTTGTAGGCGCCGAAGACGACGGCGCCGAAGCAGAACAGCCAGAAGTCGCCGACGTAGATCGCCCACGCGCAGATCAGCGCGCCGACGATGCCGACGGCCGCGCCGACAGTGAAGCCCGCGCGCCGCCCGATGCGCTTCATCAGCAGCGACGCGAAGTACGTGGTGAGCGCCCCGCCGACCACCCAGCTGGTCACCGGCAGCGTCGCGAGGCGCTTGTCGGCTGCAAGCGCGAAGCCGACCAGCCCGTTCAGGGCGATCAGCGTGGCGTTGTTGGTGAAGAGGAGCGCCTGGCAGGCGGCGAGGACGGCGACGTTCTTCTTGGCGGCGATCACTTGGGCTCGGCGTGGGAACGGCGTGCGAGGGTGCTGCGCACCCAGAGCTGCAGATTATAAGAGATGGGACGCCCGGCGCCCGGGGGCGACGCCGCGCCGGCGGCGGCGATCAGCGCCGCAGCCGATCGTAGATGAACAGCAGCACGAACGCGCCGACGATCGCGCCGACGAAGCCGGCCGGCTCGCCCATCCGGTAGATGCCCAGCAGCTGCCCGGCGAAGCCCGCGACGACCGCGCCGCCGACCCCGAGAAGCGTGGTCATGATGATGCCCATCACCTGGCGGCCGGGCATGATCGCGCGCGCGATCAGCCCGACGACGAATCCGACGACGATGGTCCACAGGAGTGCCAACATGGCCGACCTCCGGGCGGAGTGGAGGGACGCAGTCTAGGGCAAACCGCCGCCGGACGCGCGGGCGGGGGACCCGGACATCCGGCCGCCTTCCCCTCGCCGAGCGCGGCCGGCCGCCGCCGCGCCCCGTCGCCGCGAACGGCGTAGAGTGCTACGCCATCCCCGGACGCCCCGATCCGCCGCGATGCGCAACGCGCTCTTCCGCCTGTTCCTGATCGCGGGCCTGCACGGCGCCGCGCTTGCCCAGCCGTCCGAGCGCAGCGCGGCGCTCGCCGCGATCGCCGCCGCGGACCCCGCGGCGCGGGTCCACGCCGCGCTCGCGCTCGCGCGGAGCGGCGAGATGCAGGATGTGCCGGCGCTGCTCGAGCGGCTGCGCGAGGACGACGCGCCGCTCGTGCGCGGCCTCGCCGAGCGCGCGATCTGGGCGATCTGGAGCCGCTCCGGCGACGACGCGACCGACGCGCTGCTCGCCCGCGGCGTGGCCGAGATGCAGGGCGGCGAGCTCGACGCCGCGGTCGCGACCTTCACGCAGGTGATCGAGCGCCGGCCGGACTTCGCCGAAGGCTGGAACAAGCGCGCGACGGCGCTGTTCCTGCGCGGCGATTACCGGCGCTCGCTCGCCGACTGCGACGAGGTGATGCGGCGCAATCCGTATCACTTCGGCGCGCTCGCCGGCTACGGCCAGATCTACCTGCGGCTCGGGGAGGACCGGAAGGCGCTCGAGCACCTGCGCCGCGCCCTCGCGCTGAACCCGACGATGGAGGGCGTGCGCGCGCTCGTCGAGGCGCTCGAGGCGCGGCTGCGCGCGCAGAAGCGGGTGATCTGAAACGACGGCGGGCAGTCGGCAGTGCACGCCGATTCACTGCCGACTGCCAACTGATCGCCGCCGGCCTTCCCTTCGGCCGCCAGCGCGACGAAGTCCGCGGCGTAGCGTCGCAGCCGTCCGGCGGCGTGGTCGCGCTGGTCGCGCGTGGCGCTCGCGGCGATGCCGACGACCAGACCGGCGAGGCGCTGCTGCCATTCGGCCGAGGAGCGCGCGTACTCGTCCGCGCGGCGCGACTCGTAGTCGAGGAGGAGCGCGCGCAGCCGCTCGCGCACGAGCGCCGGATCGTCGCGCGCGCCGAGCGTCCGGACGAGCTCGCGCTGGCGCGCCGTGCGGTCCTCGAAGCGCAGCGCGAGGTGCCGCGGCTGCGCCTGCACGTAGGCCGCGATCAGCCGCCGCTGCTCGGCGGAGATCCGCCCGAGCCATTCCTCGAATCGCCCCGCGATCGAGTCGGCGCGGGCCCGCTCGTTCGCGGCGGCGTCCGCCGAGAGGTACTCGGCGGCGTACCTGCGGTTGCCGGACTCGAGCTTGCGCTCGAGCGCGGCGAGATTGTCGGGCGTGAGCGCGGCGACGAGCGGCAGCGCCTCGTCGATCGCGCGCGCGACGAGCGCGCGGTAGCGCGCGCGCACCGTCCCGATCGCCCAGGCGACGTCCTCGGCGGTGACGCCGCGCGCGACGCGCCCGGCGGCGTCCTCGAGCGCCGCGGCGTAGCGCGGCAGCTCCTCGCGGCGGTGCCACTCGTGCAGCCGCGCGAAGCGCGCATCGAAGAGCCTCGCCTGCTCGGCGCTCAGGTCGAAGTAGTCGTTCGCGACCATGCGCAGCGCGAAATCGCCGTTGTTGTAGGCGACGCGCACGACGCTGCCGCACCCGCCGAGCGCGGCGAGCGCCACCAGCGCGAGCGCGCGGGCGCCGACCGACGCCCGGCGGAGCCACCGCTGCCGCCGCGACGCGGCGCTCACCAGTAGTTCTCCACGCTGATGTGACCCGGCTCGCGGCGGCGGTGACGGCGCATCCCGCGCGGGCGCAGCGCCTCGGTGATGTCGCCGATCGCCTTCGGGCTGCCGCAGATCATCACCTGCGACGTCTTGGGCGAGAGCTCGAGCCGCGCCGCCTTCTCCAGCCGCCGGTCCTCGATCGTCTCGGCGATGCGGCCGGGCAGCGAGCCGGCGACCTCCTCGCGGCTCGTGAGCGTCACGACGCGCAGCTGCGACGGGTAGCGCCGGGCGAGCGCCGCCACCGCGTCGCGGTAGGCGAGCTCGTCGGCGTGGCGCACCGAGTGGACGAGCACGATCTGCCCGAACCGCCGCCACGGCGCGTCGGTCTTGAGCATCGAGAGGAACGGGCCGATGCCCGTCCCGGTGGCGAGCAGCCAGAGGATCTCGGCGTCGGGGATGCTCGACAGGACGAAGAGGCCCGAGGGGGCCGGGGCCAGGAACACGACGTCCATGGCCTCGAGCCGCGCGAGCCGCGCGCTGAACGGGCCCTCGGGAACGACGACGTAATGGAACTCGCACGGGCGCTCCTTCGGCGCGTTCACGAAGGAATACGGCCGCGTCACCAGCTCGCCGTTCACCGGGAGCGCGAGCGTTGCGTGCTGGCCCGCCTCGAACGCGCCGAGATCCGCCTCGACGCGGAGCGAGAACAGCTTGTCGGTCCACCGCGTCTGGTCGACCACGGTGCCCTCGACCCACTTCGTCGTTCCCATGAAACCCGCTCTACCTGCCTACTGCGCCAGGAACGGCTCGAGCTCCAGCGACTCGAGCTCCGCTCCGATGATCACGATCGTGCCGTCCCTGCGATGCATGCCGTCGTCGCTGAACTCGAAGCGATACGTCCGCCGCAGCACCAGCCGGCCCTCGCCGTTGCGCGCCGGGCGCACCTTCACGATCTGCACCGTCTCGTCCAGGAACTGCAACCCCTCGCGCTCGCATGCCTGCCGGCCGGCGCCGAGCGCCCGCTCGCGCGCACGCATCGAGTCGTACCACAGCCAGCCGATCGCGGCGATCGCGAGCGCGGCGACGAGCTCGGACATGGCGGCGCAGTATAGCGCGACGGTGCGACGCGGTTTCGCGGCGCGCCGGGGAGGTCAGTTCTGCCGCCGGTTCAGCCATTCGGCCACCAGCACCGGCCGCTCGGCCCCCTCGCACTCGACCTTGACGTCCCAGGTCATCTGCACGCCGTTCGGGATGTCCTCGAGCGCGGCGAGCCGGAACCGCGCGCGGATGCGCGCGCCCGAGGGCACCGGCCCGGTGAAGCGCACGCGGTTGAAGCCGTAGTTGATGCCCATCCGCAGCCCGGTGACCGTGACGGTCTCCTGGTAGAGGTGCGCGAGGAGCGAGAGCGTCAGGAAGCCGTGCGCCACGGTGCGCCCGTAGGGCGACTCGCGCGCGGCGCGCTCCGGGTCGACGTGGATCCACTGCCGGTCGCCGGTCGCCTCGGCGAACTCGTCGATGCGGGCCTGGGTCACCTCGAGCCAGTCGCTCACCGCGATCTCGCTCCCGACGCGCGCGCGCAGCTGCTCGACCGAGACGATGGTGCTTGCGCTCATCCGTGAAATTCTGCCACGTCGCGGCCCCGGCGGCTGCCGCCGGGGCGGGAGGAGCGCACACGGCGCCCGGCCGCCGGGTGGCGCAGGCGCCCTACTCCCGGCACAATCCCGGCCGGGAGACCTCTCGCCGCCAACGAAGCCGGGACCACCCGCCCAGCATGAAGGTGTGCTTCCTGATCAGTGCCGACGCGTTCGAGCGCCTCGAGGCGCCGGCGGCCGACCGCGGCTGGGTGAGCGATCCTGCGTACGCGCAGCGGCTCGCCGAGCGCTTCTTCGCGCTCAACCCGGACTTCGACTCGACCAAGCCGTTCGCGCTGCAGGCGGCCACGCGCTACACGCTCGACTACTACGAGCTCATCCAGCTCGCGGCGATGTGCGGCGAGTTCGAGACCGGCAGCATCGAGGACGTGGTGAAGACGCTGCGCCGCTTCTTCGGCGAGTGGCCGCGGCGCCTGGAGATCGGCGACACCGAGTACGTGATCGACCAGGAGTTCGGCCGCTTCCAGCCGATCGTCGAGGGCTAGGCTTGCCACGGAGACACAGAGTTCACAGAGGACTTCTCCGTGTGCTCTGTGTCTCTGCGGCCGAATCGACTCACTCCGCGTAGATCATCTTGCGGGTCATCCCGCCGTCGACGACCCAGTTCTGGCCGGTGACGAAGCCGGCCGCGTCCGAGAGCAGGAAGGCGACAGCGGCGGCGACGTCCTCGGGCGTGCCGACCCGGCCGACCGGATGCTGCGCGTGGTCGTCCGCGCTCAGCGCGGCCGGCGCGCGCCGCGACGCCTTCTGCCAGCCGCTCGTGTCGATCCAGCCGGGGCTCACGCAGTTCACGCGCACCTCCGGACCGAGGCTGACCGCGAGCGCGTGAGTGAGCGCGACGAGGCCGCCCTTCGACGCCGAGTAGGGCTCGGTGTCGCGCTCGGACTGCAGCGCGCGGGTCGAGGCGACGTTCACGATCGCGCCGCGCGCGCGGCGCAGGTGCGGCGCGGCGTGCTTCGCGCAGAGGAACGCCCCGGTGAGGTTCACGGCGAGCATGCGGTTCCAGTCGGCGAGCGCGAGCCGCTCCACCGGGACGCGCGGCGCCCGCGCGAGGCCCGCGTTGTTGACGAGCGCATCGAGGCGCGCGGAGCGAGCGAGCGCGGCCGCCACGCACGCCGCCACCGCCGCCTCGTCGGCGACGTCCGTCGGCACGAACCGGGCGCGGTCGGCGCCGCCGGGCCGGCGCGACGCCTCCGCGAGCGTCTCGGCGCCGGCCTCGGCGTCGGTGTCGGCGATCGTCACCCGCCAGCCCTCGTCCAGCAGGCGCAGGACGATGCCCTTGCCGATGCCCTGCGCGCCCCCGGTGACGATCGCCGCCTTCGCTGCGCTCATCGGGCGCCCGCCAGGCGCGCGAGCCGCTGCGCGATCGACTCGTAGCCGCGGGCGCGCGCCACGTCGGCCGGCGTCTTGCCGTCGCCGTTGCGCACCGCCGCGCGCGCGCCGCGCGCGAGCAGCAGATCGACCACCTCGCCGTAGCCGCCGTCCGCCGCGCCGTGCAGCGCGGTGTTGCCGCGGCGGTCGCGCGCGTTCGGATCGGCGCCGTTGTCGAGCAGCCGGCGCGTGGCCTCGAGCGCGCCGGTCGCCGCCGCCCAGAAGAGCGGCGCCTCGCCGTCGCGGTTGACCTCGCCCGGCGCCGCGCGGCGCGCGACCAGCGCGTCGACGATCGCGCCGCTGCCGGCCATCGCCGCCGCGTGCAGCGGCACCTCGCCGTTCGCGGTGCGCGCGGTCGGGTCCGCGCCGCGGTCGAGCAGCAGGCGCACGACCGAGGCGTGGCCGCGCTCGGCGGCGACGTAGAGCGGCGTCTCGGCCTGCGCGTTCCGTGCGTAGACCGTCGCGCCGCGGGCAAGCAGCAGCGCCGCCATGTTCGCGTCGCCCGCCGCAGCGGCCCGATGCAGCGGCGCGTCGCCCTCGCGCCCGCGCGCATTCACGTCGGCGTTGCGCGCGAGCAGGATCTTCACCACGTCCGCGTATCCGCGGCCGGCGGCGACGTGCATCACGGTGTCGCCGTCCGGGGCGCGCGAGGCCGGGCTCGCGCCGGAGCGCAGCAGCGCCTCGACGCGCGCCGCGGCGGCCGCCTCGGCGGCGCCGACGATGGCCGGGCTCGACTGCGCGCGCGCCGCGGGCGCCGCCAGCGCCGCAAGCAGAA
>JAHDYJ010000071.1 GCA_023383795.1 Burkholderiales bacterium
ACCTCAACGCGATGGGCGTGCCCGGCATCCGCGGCGTCTGGTCGCCGCCCGAGGCCGCGGGCTGGGGCATGACGGTGGTGTCGATCAAGCAGCAATACGCGGGCCACGCCGCGCAGGTGGGCGCGCTCGCGGCGCAGTGCATGGGCGGCGCCTACTTCACCAAGTACGTCGTGGTGGTGGACGACGACGTCGATCCGACCGACCTCGGCGACGTGGCGTGGGCGATGGTCACGCGCTCGCGGCCGGCGCAGTCGATCGACATCCTGCGCGAGACCTGGAGCACCTACCTCGACCCGAGCCAGAACCCGCCCGAGATCCGGCCGTGGGGCTCGAAGTGCATCATCAACGCCTGCAAGGAATACAAGCACATCAAGTCGTTCGCGCGCCGCAGCCTGCTCAAGCGCGAGGTCTACGAGTCGGTCTGCGCGCGGTGGAACGAGCTCGGGCTCGACGGCGAGCCGCCCCGGATCACCAACTTCGAGAACTTCGAGGGCCAGGTCACCAGCTGATTCGCAAGCGCTAGCGGCGCGGGCCGCAGCGTGCGCTCGGAGGAAGCCGCCCGCGCGAGAAGGCGGCATCCGGGGAAAGGAGGGCAAGGGCAGTGAGCGACGGGCAACCCCCGCACCCGGCTTTCCGGCGCGTCGTCGAGAGCACGCTCGGCGTGCTCATCACCGCGCTCGGCCTGGTCGCGGTCCTCGACTTGCCGATGCAGGTCGCGGGCGTGTCGGTCTTCCCGCAGCAGTACCTCGGCGCGTTCTGGGGCCTGGTGACCGCTCTCGCGTTCATCACCTGCCGCGCGTCGGCGAAGGCCGAGGCCGCCGCCGCGACGCCCTGGTACGACTGGGCGCTCGCCGGCGCCGCGCTCGCGCTCGGGGTGTACATCGCCGTGTGGTACCCGAGCATCATGGACACGATCGGCCTGCTCAGCGCCGAGCGGACGCTGCTCGGGGTGCTCGCGATCGCCATCGTGCTCGAGTCCACGCGCCGCGTGGCGGGCTGGCCGCTGGTGCTGATCGTGCTCGCGTTCGTGCTCTACGGGCGCTTCGGCGCCCACTTCCCCGGCGCGTTCGCGACCACCGGCCTCGGCTGGGAGCGCCTGGTGAGCCTGCTGTTCCTCGGCACCGACTCGCTGCTCGGCTCGCCGCTGCGCATCGCGGTGCTGGTCGTGTTCGCGTTCATCCTGTTCGGGCAGGTGCTGTTCGCGACCGGCGGCGGCGAGGTGTTCCTCAGGCTCGCGCAGGCCTCGGCCGGCCGCTACCGCGGCGGGCCGGCCAAGGCCGCCGTGGTCGCGAGCGGGCTCTTCGGCAGCATCTCCGGCAGCGCGGTCGCCAACGTCGCGAGCACCGGCGTGATCACGATCCCGCTGATGAAGCGCACCGGCTACAGCCCGACCTTCGCCGGCGCGGTCGAGGCGGTCGCCTCGACCGGCGGGGCGCTCATGCCGCCGGTGATGGGCGCGGCCGCCTTCGTGATGACCGAGTTCCTCGGCATCTCCTACGGCGCGGTGGTGCTCGCCGCGCTCGTGCCCGCGCTCGTCTACTACGCGACGCTGCTCATCCAGATCGACCTGCGCGCGATCCACGAGCGCCTGGAGGGCCTGCCGCGCGCGGCGCTGCCGCCGGTCCGCCCGGCGCTGCGCGAGGGCTGGCTCTATCTGGTGCCGATCGTGGTGCTGGTGGCGAGCATCTTCTTCATGAACACCGAGGTGGCGAAGGCTGCGCTCTACGCGTGTGCGGCGAACGTCGTGCTGGTGCTCTTCCGCGCCGGCGGCCGGCAGGCCCTGCTGCCGCGCCGGCTCCTCGCCCTGTGCGTCGGCATCGCGCAGGCCATGGTCCAGATCACGGTGGTCTGCGCCGCCGCCGGATTCATCGTCGGGCTGGTCGCCTACAGCGGCCTCGGCGTGTCGCTCGCCGACACGCTGGTCGCGCTCGCCGGCAACAGCCTGCTGCTGCTCGCGCTGTGCACGGCGCTCGCCAGCGTCGTGCTCGGGATGGGCATGCCCGCCACCGCGTGCTACATCCTGGTCGCGGTCCTGATGGCGCCCGCCCTCGTCGCGGCCGGCGTCGAGCCGCTGCTCGCCCACCTGTTCGTCTTCTACTTCGGCAACTTCTCCTTCCTCACCCCGCCGGTCGCGCTGGCGGTGTACGCGGCGGCGTCGATCGCCGGCGCGTCGTTCGTGGCGACCTGCTGGCAGGCGATCCGGCTCGCGCTGGCCGGATACATCGTGCCGTTCATCTTCCTCTACAAGCCCGGCATGGCGCTGATGGGCCCGCCGGGCGCGATCGCGTGGGCGCTCTTCGACGCCGCGGTGGCGGTGGTGCTGCTCGCCGTCGCGCTCGAGGGCTACTGGCGCCGCCGGCTCGCGTGGCCGGCGCGCGTGCTGCTCGGCGCCGCGGCGCTGCTGATGTTCTTCCCCGGATGGGAGACGCGCGTCGCGGGGCTCGCGCTCGCGGTCCCGATCCTGCTGTTCGAGTACCGCAGGGCGCTGCCCGCCCCGCGTTTCGAAGGACCGTCAACCAGGGCAACAAAGGAGGCGTAGGAAATGCGAACCACACCGTCTGCTCGCCATCGGTCGCTCGCGGCGCGCGCGGCCCTCGTCGCGGCGCTCGCCGCCGCGCCGCTCGGATTCGCCTCGGCGCAGGACATGCCGAAAGTGATGAACCTCGCGACGCACGGCGTCGGCAGCGTGCTGAACGCCGCCGGCATCGGCCTCGCGAAGGTGATCGGCACCCACCTCGACACGCAGGTGAAGGTCATGCCGAGCGCGGGGCCCACGCAGTGGCTGCCGCAGATCGCCACCGGCGAGGTGCACATGGGCGTGCTCAACAACTACGACGCGCTGCACGGCCGCCTGGCCGACGCCGGCTACGAGAAGGCGCTCGCCGGCAAGGGCGCGCCGATCCTGCTGCTCACGTCCGGCACGCGCAACTGGCTCGGGCCGCTCGCGAGCGCCGAGTCCGGCGTCAAGAGCTGCGCGGACCTCAAGGGCAAGCGCGTCGTCAGCCGCTACACGGGCAGCGCGGGCATCACCGCCCAGGGCGCGGCCATGATGGCCAACTGCGGCGTGAAGACCGGCGAGTTCAAGGAAGTGGCGGTGGCCGGCGGGCCCGACAAGGGCATCCAGGCGGTCATGGACGGCTCGGCCGACGTGGCCGCCTCGGCCGCGGTCGGCATGGGGATCATCGCCGAGCTCGACGCCAAGAAGGGCGCGCGGTTCGTGGCGCTCGATCCCTCGCCCGAGGCGTGGGCCCGCTTCCGCGAGCACTTCCCGGCGTCGCCGCGCAAGCTCGAGCCCGCCAAGGCGCGCGTGGGCGTGGTCGAGCCGCTGTACGTCGCCGAGTACCCGTTCTATCTCGTCGCGGGCGAGGGCTTGTCCGAGACCGCGGCCTACCGCATCGTGAAGGTGCTGTGGGAGAAGAACGAGGAGCTCTTCCCGCTGCACGCGCGGCTCAGGGACTGGGTGAAGGAGCGCTTCGTCGACGAGGAGGCGACGATTCCCTATCACCCGGGCGCGGTGAAGTTCTACAAGGAAGTGGGCGCCTGGTCGCCCAAGATGGACGAGGTGCAGGCGAAGCTCCTCGCGCGGCGCTAAGGGCAGGCGCCGCCCGTCCGCAGGACCGTCGCGAGCGGGCGCCGGGCCGTGCCGCCGGCGCGGCCCGCGCGCGCCGCGCGACGTTGCGTGCGCCGTGCGCCGGATGCCGCCCGGGCCCGGCGCGGCATGCGGCGCGCCGAAGCGCTATACACTGCCGGCCGGGCTGGCGGGGGCGCTCGCCGGCGGAGCGCCAATGTCGCAGGAAGAATCCCGCAACCGGCTCGATCGCCCGGTCGACGAGGCGTACGACCACGTTCTCGGCCCCGCCGGCGCCGAGCTGACGCTGGTCGAGTACGGCAGCTACGCGTGCCCGTACTGCCGCGAGGTGAACGAGCGCATCGCCGAGCTGCGCGACCGGTTCGGCGCTCGCCTGCGCTACGTGTTCCGCCACCGCCCGGTCACCGGCAGCGACCTCGCCCGCCGCGCCGCCGAGCTCGCCGAATCGGCCTCCGACCCGCAGCGCTTCTGGGAGGCGCACGTCGCGCTGATGACGCGGTCGGAGTCGCTCAACGAGGACGACCTGCGCGCGGTGGCCGACGCGCTCGGCCTGGAGCGCGAGGACCCCGATCGCGCCGCCGCGATCGCCCGCCGGGCGCGGGCGCGGGTGGACGCCGACGTCGCGAGCGCGCGCGCGAGCGGCGTGATGTACACGCCCACCTTCTTCATCAGCGGCCGGCGCTACGACGGCGCCTGGGACGAGAGCTCGTTCGCCGACGCGCTGCACGGCTCGCTCGGCCACCGGGTGCGCGCGGCGGCGTTCGACTTCGCGAGCTGGGCGCCTTCGGCCGGCGTGCTGCTGCTCCTCGCGACCGTCGTCGCGATGGTGGTGATGAACACCGCGCTCGCCGCGGGCTTCGATGCGTTCTGGGCGCAGCCGTTCGGCTTCGTGCTCGGCGAGGGCGCGTTCCGGATGTCGCTGCGGCACTGGGTGAACGACGGCCTGCTCACGGTCTTCTTCCTGGTCGTCGGCCTCGAGATCAAGCGCGAGCTCACCGTCGGCCGCCTGGCGGGCCGGCGCTCCGCGGCGCTGCCGATCGCCGCCGCGGTCGGCGGCATGGCGGTGCCGGCGCTCCTCTACGTGCTGCTGGTGCCGCACGGGCCGTGGTCGCGCGGCTGGGGCGTGCCGATGGCGACCGACACCGCCTTCGCGGTGGCGCTCGTCGCGATGCTCGGCCGGCGCGTGCCGGTCGAGCTGCGCGTGCTGCTCACCGCCGCCGCGATCGTCGACGACATCGGCGCCATCGCCGTGGTGGCGGCGTTCTATTCCGGCAGTCTGGACTTCGGCTATCTCGGCGCCGCCGCCGCGCTCGTCGTGGCGCTCGCGCTGCTCAACCGCGCCGGCGTGTATCGCGTCGCGCCGTACCTCATGCTCGGCATCGCGCTGTGGGCGTGCGTGCACGCGGGCGGCCTGCACGCCACCCTCGCCGGCGTGATCCTCGCGCTCTTCATCCCGACGCGGCCGCCGCCGGACTACCGGACGCTGATGGCGCAGGCGGACGCGATCCTGGCCGACGAGGCGCGTTACGGCGGCGAGGCGCTGCGCCATGGCCCGTCGGCGGCGGCGCTCCGCGGGCTCGATGCGATCCACGACCGGCTTGAGTCGCCGGCTGCCCGCATGCTGCGGCACGTCGCGCCGCGCTCGACCTACGTGGTGCTGCCGCTCTTCGCGCTCGCCAATGCGGGCGTGCCCATCACGATCGACGTGCTGCACGGCCACGAGCCGCTGATCGCGGCGATCATGGCCGGCCTCGTGCTCGGCAAGCCGCTCGGCTTCGTGCTCGCCTCGGCGCTCGCCGTATGGGCCGGGCTTGCCGTCAAGCCGGCCGCGTACTCCTGGCGGCAGGTGGCCGGGGCGGGCGCGCTCGCCGGCATCGGGTTCACGATGTCGCTCTTCATCGCCGGCCAGGCGTTTCCGGCGGCGTCGGATTTCGCCGCGGCGAAGCTCGCGGTGCTCGCCGCCTCGCTGCTCGCCTCGCTGGCGGGCGTCCTGTTGCTCCGGGGCGCGGCGCGGTCCGACGTGGACGCGGGTCCGCCGCAGGTGGGCACGCCGTAGCCAGGATTTCTCACAGGGCCGCCGCGATTATCGCTGGAAGGCATGCTTGAACAGGGGATTGAACGAGTTCGGTTCGAAGCGCTTCATGTGCCGGACTGATCGAGCGCTGGCGTGCGCGCTGCGGCGATCTTGGGCATGCCGGCCCGGGGCAATACGCCCGGTATTGCCCCGGGCCGCCGAGCCCAAGCTCGCTCGCAACGTCGGCGCTTGCGCGCCGACCCTCGCGGGCGCCTCGCCATCATCTCGATCCCCTGTGAGAAACCCGGGCTAGCGATTTCTGCCGGCGATCGCGACGATCATGCCGGCGCAGCCCGCGAGGCCGGCGGCGACGAAGAGCAGGACCGCATACCGGGTGTCCGCGTGCCAGTCCGACACCAGCACGCTCGCCGCGAGATAGCAGAGCACCGCCAGCGGCATCGTGCGCAGCGCGCGCTCCGCCGCCGGCGTGCGGATCAGGTACCAGGGACCGATCACCGCGAGCCCCAGCAGCACGCCCCAGATCAGGAGCTGGCGGTCCGCGCTCGCCTGATCGGGCCGCGTCTGCATCCAGATGTCGTACGCGAGCAGGGCGATCAGGGCGAACGCCCACAGCCAGCCGAGGATCGCGCCTGCCCGCGCGCGCGCCTCGCTTGGCTGGGAAAGATCGCTTCCGGCGGAAGTTCGCCCGTCGTTCCCGGGGCGATGCGACCCCGTCGCTGGCGTCGAATCGGGCATCGGGCTCTCCCAGCCATCTGCGTTGCGCGGGCGTTGCCGTCGGCTCGTGTGCCGCGGTCTCGTTCTCGCCGGTTGCGACCAGCGTTGCGAAAAGTGTACGCGCCTTGCGTTGCGGCGCAAGGGCTGCGGCGCCCGCCGATCGTCGTGCGCGGTGCGCGCGGCGGCGCTCGACGTCGGTTGCGTGAGCCCTTGTCGGGCGCGCCCGACGCCGGCGCGGCGGGATCAGGCCCCAGGCCTCGGGTCGCGATCGCGCTCCAGCGCCGCGCGGTCCCACCCGGCGAGGTCCGCCGCGGCCGCGTAGGTGGTCTGCAGGAACTCGAGCAGCGTCCGGTCCGGCGACGCCGCCTGCCGCACGACGTCGTAGGGCAGGATGAACTCGCCAAGCGCGTCGCTGTAGAACGCGCCGTCGGGCCGGACCGGCGCCGCGGCGAATCCCGCCGGTTCCGGATATGCGTACGCGTAGAACGCGGGGTAGGGCACCGGTCCGCCGCCGGGCCAGAATCCGCAGCTGCTGGCTTCCTCCGAGTAGGCCTCGCGTGTCACCCAGTCCGGCAGGTTCGGAACCCCGCCGGGGTGCGGCGGCGCGCGCCGCCCCGAGAACCGCGTGACGGCGAGGTCGAGGGCGCCCCAGAAGAAGTGCACCGGGCTGCACTTGCCGAGAAAGCGCGCGCGAAAGTCGGTGAGCACCCGATTCGCCTGGACCAGGATGCGCCAGAAGCGATGCGCGTACTCGGCGTCGTACGAGCAGTGCAGCTCGTCCTCGTCGAACGGGATCGGGTCGGGCACCTCGTTCGGCCTGCGGTGGATCTCCACCGGCAGGCCGAGCCGCCTCATCTCCGACATGAGGCTCGCGTAGAACGCCGCGACCGGCTGCGGCCGCAGGTCGAAGCCGCCGCTCGCGCCGTCGCTCGTCCGCACGACGAGCCGATGGCTCACGAAGTCGAACTCGATCTCGAATGACCGCTCCCCGTGCGGGATCGGCGAGGTGGTGAGCCCGCGCGCGGTCACGTACAGCGTGACGTGCCAGGAATGGTTGATCCAGGGGCTCTGCGCGAGCCGCACCTTGCCGACGATCTGCGCCCACAGGTGCAGCGTGGCGCGCGTGTCCTCCCACGCCGCGAGCGGCAGCGCGGGCCAGGTTTCGGGCGCCGATGGTGCGGCGGTATCTGTCATGGTCGCTTCTCCTTGCCGGCGTGCACGCGAACCGGCCGGGCCTGCGCTATTCCATCCCGACGCGCGCGGCGCCCTTGCGGAAGAGCGCCTCGCCCTGCGGGTCGAAGCGGAAGGCGCGCAGGAAATCGGCGATGCCGTACTGTGGGAGCGCGCGGCGCACCGCGGCGGCATACGTGCGCGCCTCGTCGATCGCGCCGGCGAGCGCGAGGCTGTAGGCCGCGATGGCCCGGATGTGCGCGAACGCGTTCGGCCGGGCGGCCGCCTTGACCGCCCACTCGACCGCCTCCTCGAAGCGGCCGAGGCGCACCAGCGCAATCGCGCGCGCGCCGAGCATGCCGAAGAGCATCGGGTCGAAGGGGCTCAGCTCGCGCGAGAGGTCGGAGGATGCGATCGCGGCGCGCGCATCGCCCGCGGTCGCGTGCACGAACGCGAGGTTGTAGTGCGCGAGCGCGAAGTTCGGGCTCAAGTCGACCGAGCGCTCGAGCTCGGTCACCGACTGGTCGTGGCTGCCCCGCAGCCAGAGCGCCCGGCCCATCGCCCAGTGCGCCGCCGGGTCGCGGTCGTCGGCCATCAGACCCTGCGCGGCCGCCTCGAACGCCTTGTCGATCTCCGGCTCGCGCGCCGTCCAGCCCTGGAAGGCGTCCTGGAAGTGGGTGAACGAGAGGCCGGCGTAGGCGCGCGAGAAGGTCGGGTCGAGGCGCACCGCCATCTCGAAGAAGCGCCGCGCGCGCGCGTTGTCGGCCTGCGTGAAGCGGTACATGTGCCACAGCCCGCGGTGATGCGCCTCCCACGCGTCGAGCGAGCTCGGCGGCCGCAGGATCGCGCGGTTGCGCTCGAGCATCTCGATCTCGCTCGCCACCGCCGCGACGATCCGGTTGCCGATCTCCTCGAGCACGAGGAGCGCGTCGTCGAGCTCGCGGTCGAAGCTCTCCGCCCAGACGATCCGCGCGGTGCGCGTCTCGGCGAGCTCGACTGTCACCGCGAGGCGTCCGCCGTGGCTGCGCACCGAGCCGCTGACGACGTACTCGACGTTCAGCATGCGGCCGGCCTCCTCGGCGCCGACGCGCCGCTCGGCGAGCGCGAACACGCTCCCCTGCGCGATCACGAACATGCTGCGCAGCTTGGCGAGCCGCGTGATGACGTCGTGGGCGAGGGCGTCGGCCGGCCCGCCGCGCGCGGCGGGCGCCGGGGAGCGGTCGACGAACGGCATCACCGCGATGGACGCGCGGCGCGCGGGCGCGGCGACGAGGCCGTCGCCGGCGTTCTCGGCGAGCGCCAGGATCGCGCCGTCGCCCGCCGCTGCGATCGCCGGCGAGGCGGTCCCCTTCGCCCGTGCCGCCAGCCAGGCGTCGCGGATCGGCCGCGCATCGAGGCCCTCGGCCTCGAACATCCGGACGGTCGCCGCCAGGTGCTCCTCGCCTTCCCGGATCCGGCCGCGGCGCGCGAGCGCGCCGAGCAGCCGCTCGTGCACGTGCCGGTCGAACGGCACGAGCGCGAGCCACTGCTCGAGGTAGCCGAACGCCTCGTCGTCGCCGGCGCCGTTCGCGAGGTGCTCGAGCAGGGCGGTGCGGCAGCCGCGGAACCGCCTGCGCTGCCCGGTGAGCCATGCGGCGAAGGCCGGGTTGCGGTCGGTCTCCATGCCCTCCAGGAAGTCGCCGTCGAACAGCGTCGCGAGCGCTCGCGCCCGCCCGGGCGGAAGCGTCGCGATCCCCTCGTCGGCGGCGCGGGCGACCTCGATCGCGTCGACGGCGCAGTCCGCGAGATCGAGGCGGACGGTGTCGTCGCGGGTGTGGACGCGCGGGCGATCGGGGCCGTCCACCAGCTTGCGGATCTTGCTCAGGCACCAGCGCAGCTCGCCGCGCGGGTCGTCGGGGACGTCCCACAGGAGCTCGCAGAGCTGGCTCCGCGTTTGCGGGAGCGGCGCCAGGGCGAGATAGGCGAAGAGCGCCCGCGCCTTGCGCGAGGCCGGCAGCTTGAGTGGCGCGCCGTCGCGGCTGATCGCCATGGGCCCGAGCAGGCGCACCTCGATCGCGGGTCCGGCGCCCGGCCGGCTCCGCCGATCAGATTCCACGGGCATTTCCACGCTGGCTCCCACGCCTGGCCGCTACGGTTGCGCTCCACCCAAACACCGGAGACAGACCATGGACACCGCTACCGCGACTTCCACCCAGACCCGTCCGCATGCCGCCCCGGCCGACCTCAAGGCGCTCAAGGCGCGCCAGCAGGCGGCGTGGTCGGCCGGCGATTATGCGCTCATCGGCACCACTCTACAGATCGTCGGCGAGGAGCTCTGCGAGGCGCTCGACGTCCGCGCCGGCGAGCGCGTGCTCGACGTCGCCGCCGGCAACGGCAACGTCGCCCTGGCGGCCGCCCGCCGCTGGTGCCGCGTCGTCGCCACCGATTACGTGCCCGCGCTCCTCGAGCGCGCGCGCGAGCGCGCCGCCGCCGACCGCCTCGTGATCGAGTTCCGCGAGGCCGACGCCGAGGCGCTGCCCTTCGCCGAGGAGAGCTTCGACGTCGTCGTGTCCACCTTCGGGGTGATGTTCACCCCCGACCAGGACCGCGCCGCCGCCGAGCTCCTGCGCGTGTGCAGGCGCGGCGGCCGGATCGGCCTAGCCAACTGGACGCCCGAGGGCTTCATCGGCCAGCTCTTCAAGACGATCGGCCGGCACGTTCCGCCGCCGGCGGGCGCAAGATCGCCGGCGCTGTGGGGCAGCCGGGCGCGGCTCGCCGAGCTGTTCGAGCCGCACGCGAGCTCGATCGCGGCGGCGCCGCGCAACTTCGTGTTCCGCTACCGCTCGGCGGCGCACTGGCTGGACGTCTTCCGCACCTACTACGGCCCGGTGCTCAAGACCTTCGCCGCGCTCGAGCCCGCGGCGCAGGCCGCGCTCGAGCGCGATCTGCTCGCGCTCGTCGACCAGTTCAACCGCGCCGGCGACGGCGCGATGGTCGTGCCCGCCGAGTACCTCGAAACCGTGATCACGCGGCGCTGAGGCGCACGCACTCTCAACGAAAGGACCAGACCATGAAGCATCCGACGCACCCGATCGCCGCCGCGGCGCTCGCCGTCGCCGCGAGCTTCGGCGCCGCCGCGCACCTGCACGCCGCCGACGCGCACCACACCGTGGTGCCCGCCGACGCCGTCAAGTGGGGCGCGGCGCCGCCGTCGCTGCCGCCGGGCGCGCAGGCCGCCGCGCTGCTCGGCCACCCGAGCAAGGAGGGGCCGTTCGTGCTGCGGCTCAAGTTCCCCGCCGGCTTCGTCATCCCGCCGCACCGCCACTCGAAGGACGAGTTCGTCACCGTCATCTCCGGCGGCGTCGCGATCTCGTCCGGCGAGAGGCTCGACCGCGCGTCGCTGAAGACGCTGCCGCCGGCGAGCTTCGTCCACCTGCCGGCCGGCATGCCGCACTACCTGTGGGCCGAGAAGGAGTCGGTCGTGCAGATCAACGGCGTCGGGCCGTTCGACGTGAAGTACGTCGATCCCGCGGACGACCCGCGCTAGCGCCGCGGCGCGCACGCAGCCGCCGGCGCGGCCGCGCTTGCTCCCTGGGGCCTGACGCCCTGCCTTTGCGAGCAGGGGATTCGCGCCCCCGGGGAGCGGCTAGCGGCGCGCCGCGTCGAGGATGCGCCGCAGGACGGCGCTCATCGTGCGCGCCTCGGCAGGCCGCACGTGCGACGCGAACAGGGTGGAGATCGCCGCTTTGTAAGCCGGCCACATCTTCGCCCGCAGCGCTTTTCCCGCCGGGGTGAGGACCGCGTAAGCGCCCCGGCCGTCCTCTTCCGAGCGCTCGCGCTCGACCAGCCCCGCTTCCTCGAGACGGTCGATCAGGCGCGTCGCGTTGCTGCGCGAGAGCACGATGCGCTCGGCCAGATCGGAGAGGCGCAGCCGTCCGCCGGCCGCGCGCTCGAGCGCCCACAGGACGTCATACCAGGTGAGCGGCGGCAGGCCGGCCTGGGCCAGACGTGCCTCGACGCGCTCGACCAGGACCGCATGCGCGGTCAGGAACAGCGGCCACACTCCATCGGCGCTCCGGTCGGATTCCTTTTCGGAACGGGGACTTGGGGCTTTGGCGGCCATGGCTGCAGATTCTAGTTGCAATTGCAACTAGAATCAACTATGATTGCAACTGCAACTACCGTTCAACCGCGCTCTGTCGAAAGGACCCGCCAATGAAAGCTCCGCTCTGCAAGCTCGCCGACATTCCGGGCTCCGGTGCCGCCAGGATCGATTTCTTCGGCCGCGAGGCGCTCGTGTACAAGGTGGGAGGGCAGCCCAGAACCGTGGTCAATACCTGCACCCATCTGGGCGGGCCGCTCGAGTTGAACAACGGGCAGCTCGTGTGCGCGTGGCACGGTGCGCGCTTCGACGCCGCCAGCGGCGACGTCGTGAGCGGTCCTCGCGGCACCTGCGCCCACGCGCTGGTCGTGCCCACCCGGGTGGAGGACGGCGTGCTCACCTACGTGTACGGGGAATGACCTCGGCGCCTGCCGCCCGATCGGGATCGCGCCGACCGGGAAGCGCGTGCCGTTCGAGCGCGCCTGCATCGATCCTGCGCGCAAGCCCGGCGGGCTCGGGCGCTGCGCAGCGCTTCGCTAGCGCGCGCGCTTGAACGCCGGCCGCTCGGTGCAGCGCCGGCACCACGCCGCCGTGCGCGGGTACTGCGCGAGCTCGAGGCCGAGCGCGGCGCCCAGCGCGAGGACGCTGCCCGCTGCGACGTCGGCGAGCGAGAACGCCCCGAACAGATTGTCGCGCCCGTCGAGCTGCGCCTCCAGCGCGGCGAGCTGCCGGGCGAGCTGCGACTGGCAGTAGCCGGCGGCCGCCTTGCTGCGGTCCTGCGGGCGGTACGAGACCGGCGTGTCGAGGCCGTGGTACAGGTACTGCATCATGTAGGCCATGAGCTCGGCGCTCGCCCACACCGTCCAGCAGAGCGCGTCCGCATGCGCCTGGCCGCCCGGCGCGGGCCACAGGTTCTTCGCCACGCCGTAGGTGTCGCCGAGGTGCAGCAGGATCGCGGCCGACTCGAAATAGCGCTTCCCGTCGTCGACGAGCGCGGGCACCTTGCCGTGCGGGTTGACCGCGAGATACTCCGGCGCAAGGTGCGCGCGCTGCTTCGCGTCGAGCTCGACGTACTCGTAGGGCAGCCCGAGCTCCTCGAGCGCCCACGCGACGCGCGTGCCCGAGCTGCGCGGCCAGGAATACAGTCGGATCGCCATGCGTGCCTCCTGCGTCGGTCGGTTGCGCGCGCGCGGCTCAGGGCTCGCGCGGCTCGTCCGCGCGGTCGCGCGCCGGCAGCGCGTCGCGGAACGCCTCGAACGTCTTCCACGCGGGCACCGGCGGCGTGTACTCCGGACGCGGCGCGTAGACCGAGTGCTCGACGAGCCTCATCCGGTGCAGGTAGCGCGGGCAGTTCGGGAAGATCCGCTCGGCCGCGACGCGCACGACGAACACGGCGCCGGGGAACGATTCGCGCAGCGGATCGTCGGCGCCGATCCGCGCCGTGCCGTTCACCCGCAGGCGCTTCGGGCTCTCGAAGTCGAGGAAGAGCAGCCCGACGTGCGGGTTCACGAGGATGTTGCCCCACGAGCGGTACATGCCGTTCCCGTCGTAGTCCGGGATCGCGAGCGTGCGCTCGTCGACCACGCGCACGAATCCGGGCAGGCCGCCCTTGTACGAGCAGTCGGGCCGGCCCTGGGCGTCGGCGGTGGCGAGGAAGAACATCGCGCAGCGCTCGATGAAGGCGCGATCGTCCGCGGTGAACGCCTCGCGCAGGGTGACCTGCGTCAGGCGGTCGGCGATCGCGCGCGTCTCGCGCGCGTCCTGCAGCTGCCGCATCCCGTCGTGGTAGAACGGATCGTCGGTCATGGTGGGCCTCCCCGGGGGAGCACGTTGCCGTTGCGACGCAGGAACCGCCCGCAATCATAAACCCGCGCCGGGGGCGCCGGGCACGCCGCCGGACGAGCGGCCCGGCGCCGTGACCCGGCGGCCGGCGCCTGGCCGGCAACGGCGGTCAGAGGCCGAGCTCCCGGTCGGTCGCGCTGTGCGCGTACTTGTCTCTCGGCGGCCACGGCCGGGCGCGCCAGTCCGGTTCGAGCGTGAACGAGGACCGGCGGCGGCCGGGCAGCAGCGCGCCGTTGCCCGCGCCCTTCGCGTAGTCGTAGTAGACCTTGACGATCTCCTCCTTCGTCGCCTGCTGCGCCGCCGGGTGCGCGAGGCACGCGTCGACCCACCGGCGCACGCGCGTGTAGCGCGGTCCGGCGGGCAGGCGGAAATCCTCGTAGTACTCGAGAAACCAGAACCGCGCGAAGAGCGGCGTGAAGACGGTCTCCGCCCACCCGAACGCCTCGAACAGGAACGGGTCGGACGGGGAATGCTCGAGCAGGAAGTCGTTCAGCTCGCCGTAGCGCTCGAGCACGGCCTCCTCGAACGCCGCGCGGCGCCCGGGATCCTGGTTCATCACCCAGGCGTAGCCGCGAGCGCAGAACTCGGCCTCCATCCGCGTCAGCATGTTCTCCACCGCCCGCCGGTAGGGCTCGCGCTGCGCGACCGGGCGCTCCGGGAAGAGATCGTCGAGGTACTGCAGGATGACCAGGCTCTCCTTGACGATGCGCCCGCCGTCGATCTCGAGGATCGGCAGCGACGTTGTGCCGCGCGTCTTCTCGAGCAGCCACTCCGGCCGCGGGCGCGTGACGTCGACGACGCGGAAGTCCACCGCGTCGCGACGTCCCTTCAGCGAGAGCAGGATCTCCAGCCGCTGGCAGAACGGGCACACGGGGATGTGGTAGACGGTCGGCTTCATCGCGGGGGGCGCGCGCTCACACGTGCGGGAAGTCCGGGTTGTGCGCGACTTCCCAGAGGAACCCGTCGGGGTCGGCGAAGTATCCGGAGTAGCCGCCCCAGTCCGTCGCGTGCCCGGGCTTGACCACCGTCGCGCCGAACCTCGCCGCGTGCGCGAGCAGCGCGTCGACCTCCGCGGGAGACCGGACGTTGTGCGCGAGCGAGAATCCCCGGAATCCGGAACCCGCGGGCGAGAGCCCCGCATCGGCGGCGAGACTCTCGCGGGGCCACAGCGCGAGCCACGTCCTGCCGAGCTCGAAGAACGCGACCGACGGCGGCGTCTTCAGCCGCGGCAGACCGAGGCAGTGCTCGTAGAACCGGATGGCCCGCTCGAGATCGTCGACGCCCAGCGTCACGAGGCTGATGCGCGGCTCCATGAAGGTCCTCCGTCGCGTCCGGGCGAGGTCAGTAGGGCGTGCCGTCCTTGTGCACGAACGTCCACCCGCCGTCGACCAGCATCGCCTTGAGGTCGTCGTCCGGGTAGCTGCCCTCGTCGCCGGGCGTCCTGTCGCCCACCTCGAGGTAGACGACTTCGGCGTCGGTCTCGTTGATCAGCCGGTGGCCGTTGCCGGTGCCGGCCCTGAACCCGGCGCACATGCCCGGGGCGAGCCGCGTCCGGCCCTCGTCGGTGTGCAGCGTCGGGTGTCCCTCGAGCACGTAGACGAACTCGTCCTGCTTCGTGTGCGCGTGGCGCAGCGCCGACGCCGCCCCCGGTGCGAGCCGCGTGAGATTCACGCCGAAGTTCGAGAGGCCGAAGAGGTCGCCGAGCGGGTGCTTGCGCCGGCCCGCCATCCGCGATGCGAAGGGCTCCGGGTAGTTCGACGCCTTCGCTCTCGGCGGCGCCTCGGCGGCGACGATGGCGACGGGGTAGGTTGGATTGGCCATGTGCTCTCGTGCTGGTTGACCGAAGAAGCCGATGCCGGCTAGCCGCCCGGGATCCGCACTTTCCGGATCCAGTTCCGCTTTCGACGCTCGAGCCGCTCGCCGGTGCCCTCGCCGTCGAAGCTGGTCGCCGTTCGAGCGAGCGTGGAGCGGTCGAGGTTCTCGAACGTGTTGACGTTCACGACCGCATACAACCCGTCGTCGAGGGCGCAGGTCACGAAAGGCACCACGCCGCAGCGCGCGCAGACGTGGAAGTCGGCGGTTCCCGTTCCGAACCTGTACTTCGAGACGAGCGCTGCGTCGCGCACCTCCGCGACGAGCGCCGCGTCCCGGTGCGAGGTCCAGCTTCCGCCGTGCTTGGTGCAGAAGCTGCAACTGCAGGCGCGGGCGGCGATGCCGGCTCCGTCGCCCGGCCAGTCGAGCTCGTAGCGGAGGTTGCCGCAGTGGCACTTGCCTTCGATTCGCATGATCGGTCGCTCCGTTATGAGGCTGGAGGTCGCCGGCGGCCGTGCGCGGGGTCGCGCGCGGGCGCCGGCTCAACGTGCATCACGGTCCGCCGCAACTGCTTGCCGGGCGCCGGCGCGCGGTTGACGTACGGATCGACCTCTACTCGGGCACATAGAAACCCCAGACTCCGTTCGAGAACTCGCCGGCCGCAAACCGAATCGTCCGATCCGGAAGGACGACCTCGTAGACGTCCATCGAGTGGCGCTCGGCAGGATAGCTCGGGTGGGCGACCGTTATCGGGCCCTCGTCCGTCCTCGTCCACTCGCGCTCGTGCATCCAGGGATCGACCCCGTCCAGCGAGACGTCCGCTCTCTCGACGCCGATGGAAACGAACCGCCAGCCGGGGGTGATGTCGCGCGGCATCAGCGACGCCTGAACGCTCGCGGTCGGACGCTACGCATCGTCGGAATGATTGCGCACCGGCCTATCCGGTGAGTATCGGCCGGAGCGCCTCGATCTCGTCGCCGATGAAGTCGAAGAAGGCCGACACGCGCGGGGTGCGGCGGAGCTCGGGCGAGGTGAGCAGGCGCCAGATGCGCGCGAGCTCCGGAATCGGGCCGAGCACGCGGACGAGATCGGCCTCCTCGTCGCCGAGGGCGGTCGGCAACGGCGCGACCCCGACCCCGGACTTCGCGGCGTAGAGCAGCCCGAGAACGCTGTTGTTGCGCGCCACGATCTTCGCATTCGGTGCGACCTGGCGCAGCCACTTTGCAGCCCGATGGTCGGCCATCGACTCGTCGAACCCGATCAGCGCGTGGCGCTCGAGGTCCTCGACCCGGGCCGGCCTGCCGTGGCGCTCGATGTAGCTGCGGCCGGCGTAGACCGCCCAGTACGAGTCGGCGATCTTGCGCCCCACGAGCTCGCCGTCGAGCGTATCGCCGGACCGCAGAGCGACGTCGGCCTCGCCCTTGGCGAGATCGAGATACCTGTCGCTCATCACGAACTCCACCCGGAGCCCCGGGTGCCTGGCGTGGAAGCGGTCGAGGAGCGACGACTGCGTGATGCGGTAGACCAGCGGCTCGGGGCAGGTCACGCGGATGACGCCGACCGCCTCCCGCTGCGAGGCTTCGAGATGCCGCTCGAACGCGAGCACGGCCTGCTCCACGCGTTCGGCGTGGGCGACCATGTCCTGGCCGAGCGCGGTCAATCGGTAGCCCGTCGGGAGGCGCTTGAACAGCGCGCGCCCGATGCGCCGCTCGAGCTCCGCGAGCCGGCGGTTCACCGTGGACTGGTTCACCTTGAGCGCGCGCGCAGCGGCGTGCGTGCTGCGATGGTGTGCAACGGCGAGAAAGTACCGCAGGTCGTCCCAGTCGAACATGCGCGGCCGATGCGTTATCGCGGCCCCGTCCCGCAGATTCGCGGCTTCCCGCGGCGGGGCGCGGCGGCTAGATTCTCCGCACGTCTTTTCAGGGAGAGTAGCACGCCATGGACACCGCCACCGCATTCGACCCGCAGGCCTTCAAGACCGCGACCAGGAACCAGTGGGAGAAAGCCGCCCGCGGCTGGAACGATCACACGCCCCGGATCCGCGCCTGGCTGCGCGGCGCCACCGACGCCATGCTCGACATGGCGCGCGTGCGACGCGGCGCGCGCGTCCTCGACGTCGCCGCCGGCGCCGGCGACCAGACGCTCGACATCGCGGCGCTCGTGGGACCCGAAGGCTTCGTGCTCGCGACGGACCTGTCGCCCGCGATCCTGGACTTCGCGAGGGCCAATGCGCAGCGCGCCGGCTTCCGGAACGTGGAGACGCGGGCCGCGGATGGCGAGAAGCTGCCGGTCGAGGCCGCGACTTTCGACGCGGCGGTATGCCGGCTGGGGCTGATGTTCTTTCCCGATCCGGCCCAGGGGCTGCGCGAGATGCATCGCGCGCTGAAGCCCGGAGGCGGCGTGTGCACGCTGGTCTTCTCGAAGCCCGAGGCGAACCCGTGCATCACGATCCTGCTGTCGACCGCGCTCAGGCACGCGGGGCTGCCCGGGCGCGATCCCTACCAGCCCGGCGGCCTGTTGAGCCTGGGCAAGCCGGGCCTTCTCGACGGGATGTTCCGGGCCGCCGGGTTCAATGATGTCGCGAGCACCAGGATCGACGCTCCGTTCAGGCTCCCGTCGGCGAGGCACTATCTCGAGTTCATCCGGGCCTCGGCGAGCCCGATCCAGCAGATCCTCGGCAAGCTGGATGCCGGGGCCGCCGCCGCGGCATGGGCCGAGATGGAGCAAAGACTCGGCGAGTTCGACACTCCCGACGGCTGGGAGGGTCCGAACGAGCTGCTGCTGACCGCGGCCAGGCGATGAGACGCATTGGCGCTGCAGGATGTGACGCCGGGGCTCGAAGACGGGGTCCACGGATCGGCCGTGCAATCCGATCCGGACCCGAAGAAATCGCGGTTGTCGAAGAGGCCCGCCGGTCGCGGTGATCGCCGCGACGACGCCATCCCGCACACGGCGCGGACTCCGGAACTACTGGGGGTCCGGAAAGAGGTCGACAAACCGCTTTGCGCGCGAAGCTCCCCTCTCCCTCCGGGAGAAGGGCTGGGGGTGAGGGAATCGAGCGTCGAGCATTTAGCGAGAGCCCGACAAGGCCGAGGCGCCTCGTGGCTCCCTCGCGTCCCAACTATTGCGCCGACCCCCGGTGTCCCGCCCTCGAACGCCGGCCTACCCGCGGCAGGCAATGGCCCAGGATCAGGATCGCCGCGGTCAGCAGCAGGCCGGTCGAGGGTTCCGGCACCGGCACCGACGCCGTATCGACGATCTCGACCGACATGGTGTCGAACGCCGGCGCCGAGGGAATCAGCGTGCGAAAGAACTCGAGGCCGATGTAGTCAACCTGCGTGAAGTCCAGCGGGCTGGTATCGACGCAGAAGAGAGAGTTGCATCCCGGATTGGCGAAGTCGGCGAAGAGCAGATAGAAATCCGTCGGCGCAAGGACCACCGGCACCACCAGCGAGTAGCCGGCGAACGTGGTCTCGGTCTGCGAGCCTTGGTTCGCCGGCTTCTGTTCGCCCAGGGTGACGTCCAGGCGCATCTCCGTCGAGTTCTCCACGACCCGGATACGGATCGCGTCGCTCGCGCCGCCGTCGGTCAGATCGACCTTGTTCAGGTCGGCGACGAACGGCAGGGCGGCGGGGTTGTCGTCGTTACCGTCGTAGACGGCGTTGAAGCTGTGGGGCGGTTCGAAGGCGGGGATCCGCTGCTCCATGACCAGAAGCCCGTTGCCGCCCAGGTTCGACGAGAAGAAGCCGGTCACGGCAAACGAACCGCCCCCGCTCATGTCGCGTTCGCCGCCGACGATGCCGGCGCCGTCGACCACGCCGGAGCCGGGCGTCGCGAAGAACAGGGTGCCGTCCTCGAAATCGTCGATGACGAGCGCGTGCGCCGGCAGCGCCGCGAAGGCGGCGGCCGCCGCAAGAATGAGCCGATGGGTGAATCTCATGGCGATGCTCCGGATCGGGATGGGGCATGGCCGAGCCGGGAGACACACTCGCTCCGCTCGGGATTCGTTTTCGAGTCTCCTCGTCGCCCGTCGCCCGCGGGAGAATGCGTTCTGCCATTCGGGACGACCCGGAGTGCGGCCAGGAGCGCCGAGGCCGCGTCGCGGGCGCGCCGAGGGGACGAGCTACGCCGGCGCCGCAGGAAGCCGAGCCCGACGAGACCGAGGGCGAACAACGCGAGCGAGCCGGGTTCGGGAACTCCGACCGAGATCGAGTTCACGGTCATGCTCCAGTTGTCGAAGCCTGCGATTCGTTCGACCTCCCCGGCCGACCCCGATATCGAGAAGATCCAGCCAAAACGGATAACCGCTCCGGCCGACGAGAAATCCGGGTGCGAGGTCGGGGCACCGACCTCGAAGAAGCTGGTCTCGGTCAGACCCAGAAGATCATGCGAGGTCCAAGCCCCCGATCCTGGCATCGGTTCGCTGGGCCCCCGATAGTAGACGCCTCCCTGAACGACAATGGGGGCCACGCTCTCTCCGCTGTCTGCCTGGCCTACGGGTCGAAGCCCATCGATCGCGAAGTCGATTGTCGCAATTGCGCCCATGACGGACGGGTCGTAGGTCATGGGAAAATAGGTGGACCTGACCCCAATGGAACTGACTGGACCGGGGCCTGGGTTCAGGATCGCCGAAACCCGCCGATACTCATCCGGGTTGCCACCCGTTGGGACCTTGCTGACGATGCCCAATCCGGTGGTTCCCGTACCGTGAAACTCGACGCTGAGCTCCCAGTCGCTCAGATCGAAGATTCCGTCCGAGAAGACGATCGGCATTGCGTGGCCATGTCCAGACGTGACTACGGCCAACGCCAGCGCGACCCGGAGGAACAACCTCTTCCCCAGCCCGACGGGTGCGGAACGAGAAAGGAAGGCGAGAGGCATGGCTCACCCCCGGGTTGTAAGAACCCTTAGAGGCGAGCCAGCAAGATTCGCACCGGCACAGCAGGCCGTTGAAAAGTGGTTTCTTTCTCTGAGGCTCGCCTAGCGCTTGTAAGACCCGCCGACATTTTCGGGGCTTCCGAGCCTCACGTCGTGCGAGCGCTGGCCTGACCTGCGGCACGACGTCGTCGGCGTAGAGGTGCACGCGGAGCCGGGCGTGGGCGAGCTTGGCATCGCCCGGCGAGGTCGGGCACCATGGATTCGAACCCGGGCTGGCGCGCGCCGAGCCGCACCTCGGCCACCCGTTCGCCGCGCAGCTGCGGTTCCGATGTCGGCGAGCGCGATCCGCAAGGGATCGTCGGCTTCAACGACCTGCGTAACGCGCGCGGGTTGCAAGCGGTGCGCGTGACTCGCCGGGCAGGTCTCCGTCTTTCCAAATCACACCGCACTACTGTCCGGACAAGAGATGAACAAGAGCGGTTCTGGGCTTCCAGCTGTTTGCGCAACGGGCTCATCGCGTGTCTCCTCAGGTGAGTGCGGGAACATCCCCGCAACTCACGCTGGCACAGACCCGCCCCGCACGCAGCCTTGCCGTGCTCGAGACTCAACTGACTTCGGAGAACTTCAGCCGGAAACGCCGAAGTGGCGAACTTCCACCGCGAAGCGGTTTAGTTCAACGCCTCAGTTCACCGGCCCGCGTAAGCAGGCGAAGCCTGCTGAAGCAGGTCCGGTGCAACTGAAGGTTGGGCCAATCGGCCTATCCGGTATAGACCAACGGCACGGATCTTCGATCATCGCGTGCTAGCGCCACTGCCTTACCCGAACTGGAATGAGCTCGACGGACTCCATTCCAGGCTGATAGTCGAGCCATTGGTCTAACGAGAAGGTGTAATCGCCAGGAGAGATGTTCGAGGTACTCGCTGGCCACAATTCTCGGGTCGCCATGGGAGAGCCAGATTTGTCGTAGCCGATTATCTTGATCTGTACACCAATAGGCACAGAGCAAGCATTGGTCAAAACCGCAACTCCCTTCAGATAGATGCACGGCGAAGCCCTGCATTCATCGACGAAGCGGACCTTCATGGACTTAATGCTGATATCGCTGAGCGAACAACTGGTAGCCGGCTGCCCACGCGGTTGCGTTGCGATCTCCGTAGCCGCTGGCGGAGACTCCTTAGTTCGCGAATCGTACACAGCCAAGAATATCGCGATGCCTAAGGGGATGATCAAGAATACGATAATGAAAAGTCTAGCGAGAGAGGAGATTACGCCGCGACGCTTTACCGGGGCCCCGCAATGCGGACACGCCTTCGCAGATTTGCTGACGGAGCCCCCGCAGTCTTTGCATCGCGTAAGCGACATTCTGTCCTCCCCTGCTTTCTGCCCAACGCTACAGTTGAGAAGCCAGCGAAGGGCGGAGCGATGAGCAAACTGGAAGCAAGCGAAGCGCCCTTGCAGCCGTCCCGTCGGACTGTTTGTTGGGTGTCATTCTAGGATTCCTAGAACCAGCCGATTGCGTAAGGCAATTCCTCAAGAAGCATATGTCGCCCGCGATCGGAGCCCCATTCCCAGCAGAGTCGGGATTGCGTCTCGATGGATATACTCCGAAAGAGACGCAGGTTGGGCATCCCGGGAAAAAGGTGAATGGCCGCCCTCAGTCCAGCATTATCTATTTCGTCGAAATAGTCCGACTGGCTCATTGGGTCGTCAAAGCTACGGATGATCTCTCCGATTACGGTCATAGCAGCCACCAGGTGGGCGCAGTCGAGGAGGGAGAACTCATAATCCTCCAGTGAAAGATGCGCGGCGGATCGGTTCGCGTACTGTTTCAGGAGACCAATCCTGCGGCTCAGCGCAGTGGACTCCTTCAATAGCGTTGAGTCTGCTTTCGCGCACTCCCGGAAAATCGATCTGAGGAACTCGAGAGCCGCCATCGCGTCTTCGAGCGGGCGACTCGATTTTGTAGCCCAATGCTCGGCCACCTTCGCCACAACCACGTCAGGCGACTTTGCGAACGACGCGCCGGTAAGTCCAGCCCTATGATCAAATATTTTCCTACAGGATAACGAGACTGTGCTGATCGAGGAGTGCTCGATCACGTGCTTGAAGACAACACCCGGATATCCCTCGATGGGGTATGGCTCTTTGCTCTCGGCGCTGGCGCCAAGGAAGAGATAGAACGCCGGTAGTGCGATAGCTGCTCGCGAGTGAACTCCGCGAAGGAAGTGGATCGATCGCTCGTATGGAGTCAACTGCATTGGGGCGTCGCGCGGCGTCAATCGGTCCGAACGATTCGCCAATATTCGTTCCGCACTGCGATCAACGGTAATCTTCAACTTCGCTTGCATGATTGTTTAGGGCGACCACTCTGACGCCCAACGCTCGCGCTCAGCGGCGCGCCGCTTGCGGCGCGTCCGCTGCAGCGCGTTGTTGGGCGTTCACGACCTCCGCCCATGCTCCGGTGCGGAGATTCTTCTGAATGTGCCGCATAACTCTGCTCTCGATCTCTTGGAGCGGCATCTGGAAGTCACCCACCATAGCCCCGCAATCCTCACACCGATACTCTATGTGATCCACTGCGCGAAAGTGACCTGCCCAGGTTCTTCGGACCAGCCGTAACTTGAGAGAATGGCTCCCGCCACCGGCGAGGAGCCCCATGTGTCACCTTTCGGCATAAAGGAGCCGGGGTTTTTCGGCATATTGGAGCCACGTT
>JAHDYJ010000072.1 GCA_023383795.1 Burkholderiales bacterium
CGCCGCGGCCATGGGCGAGCGGATCCGCGCCGGCCTCGCCGAGGCGCTCGCGGGCGTCGCCGGCGTGGCCGACATCCGCGGCAAGGGGCTGATGATCGGCGTCGAGCTCGACCGGCCGTGCGGCGCGCTCGTGAAGGAGGCGCTCGCCGCCGGCCTGCTGATCAACGTGACCGCCGAGCGCGTGATCCGGCTGCTGCCGCCGCTCGTGATCAGCGCGGGCGAGGCGGCCGAGCTGGTGGCGCGGCTCGCGCCGCTCGTGCGCGGGTTCCTCGCCCGTGCCGCCGACTGAGCCCGGCCGCCCTCCCGTGACCGCGCCGCGGCACTTCCTGCAGTTCAGGGACTTCTCGCGCGACGAGCTCGCGCACGTCTTCGCGCGCACGCGCTGGATCAAGGAGCGCTTCAAGCGCTACGAGCGCTACTGGCCGCTTGCCGACCGCACGCTGGTGATGATCTTCGAGAAGGCGAGCACGCGAACGCGCCTCTCGTTCGAGGCCGGCATGCAGCAGCTCGGCGGCTTCGCGATCTACTTCAACACCCGCGACTCGCAGCTCGGCCGCGGCGAGCCGGTCGAGGACGCCGCGCAGGTGATCTCGCGCATGTGCGACATCGTCATGATCCGCACCTTCGAGCAGGACATCGTCGAGCGCTTCGCGCGCCACTCGCGCGTGCCGGTCATCAACGGCCTCACCAACGAGTTCCACCCGTGCCAGATCCTGGCCGACATCTACACCTACACCGAGCACCGCGGCTCGATCGAGGGGAAGACCGTCGCGTGGATCGGCGACTCGAACAACGTGTGCAGCACCTGGCTGCAGGCGGCCGAGACGCTCGGGTTCACGGTGCAGGTGTCGACGCCGCCCGGCTACGCGGTCGAGCCGGCGCGCGCCGGGCTGCGGGGGACCGGCCACTACCGCGAGTTTCCGGACCCGATGGACGCGGTGCGCGGAGCGGACCTCGTCACCACCGACGTCTGGACCAGCATGGGCTTCGAGGCCGAGGACGCCGAGCGCAAGCGCGCGTTCCAGGACTGGCAGGTCGACGCCGAGATGATGCGCGCGGCGAAGCCGGACGCGCTCTTCATGCACTGCCTGCCGGCGCACCGCGGCGAGGAGGTCGCGGCCGAGGTGGTCGACGGCCCGCAGAGCGTGGTCTGGGACGAGGCGGAGAACCGGCTGCACACGCAGAAGGCGCTGATCGAGTACCTGCTGCTCGGGCGCGTCGGCGGCTGAGCGCGCCGCCCGATCCATCGAGAGCGAGAGGAATGGCAAAGACGAAGAGCAAGCGCAAGCCGGCGCGCGCGCCGGGCGGCGAGACCGGCGTGAAGAAGGTGGTGCTCGCCTACTCGGGCGGGCTCGACACCTCGGTGATCCTGAAGTGGCTGCAGGACGTCTACGACTGCGAGGTCGTCACGTTCACCGCCGACATCGGCCAGGGCGAGGAGGTCGCGCCGGCGCGCCGGAAGGCGCGCATGCTCGGCGTGCGCGAGATCTTCATCGAGGACCTGCGCGAGGAGTTCGTCCGCGACTTCGTGTTCCCGATGTTCCGCGCGAACGCGGTCTACGAGGGCGAGTACCTGCTCGGCACCTCGATCGCGCGGCCGCTGATCGCGAAGCACCTGGTCGAGATCGCGCGCCGCACCGGGGCCGACGCGATCTCGCACGGCGCGACCGGCAAGGGCAACGACCAGGTGCGCTTCGAGCTCGGCGCCTACGCGCTGATGCCCGACGTCAAGATCATCGCGCCCTGGCGCGAGTGGGACCTCACCTCGCGCGAGAAGCTCCTGCGCTACGCCGACCACCACGGCATCCCGGTCGACTTCAAGAAACCGGGATCGAAGAAAAGAGGCGGCGGCGCGCCCTACTCGATGGACGCGAACCTGCTCCACATCTCCTACGAGGGCGGCGTCCTCGAGGACCCGGACTACGAGCCCGAGGAGTCGATGTGGCGCATCACGGTGAGCCCGGAGAAGGCGCCCGGGCGCGCCGAGCACGTCGAGCTCGCCTACGAGCGCGGCGACATCGTCGCCGTGAACGGCCGGCGCATGACGCCCGCCAGGGTGCTCGAGAAGCTGAACGCGATCGGCGGAAGACACGGCATCGGCCGGCTGGACATGGTCGAGAACCGCTACGTCGGCATGAAGTCGCGCGGCTGCTACGAGACGCCCGGCGGCACCATCATGCTGAAGGCGCACCGCGCCATGGAGTCGATCACGCTCGACCGCGAGGTGCTCGCGCTCAAGGACGACCTGATGCCGCGCTACGCGCGCCTGATCTACAACGGCTACTGGTTCAGCCCCGAGCGGCGCCTGCTGCAGTCGCTTTTCGACCAGTCGCAGGCCACGGTGAACGGCACCGTGCGCCTCAAGCTCTACAAGGGCACGGTGATCGTGGTCGGGCGCGCGTCGCCGACCGACTCGCTGTTCGACCCGACCATCGCGACGTTCGAGGAGGACGCGGGCGCCTACAACCAGGCCGACGCCGCCGGGTTCATCCGCCTGAACGCGCTGCGGATGCGCATCGCCGCCAACCTGAGGCGGCGCAGGCGGAGATAGGCCGCCGCGGCCGGCGAGCGCGGCCGGCGCGACGCCCCCGCGTCGGCGCGCGCGCGAGGGGCGCGGCGCCTCGACCGGTTGCAACTGAGTAGAATCTCGCCGTCGGACCGTTCCGGGCGTCCCGGACGGTCCGCAACGGGGAGCAGAACGGGCCCTGCCGCGGTCGGACGGCAGGCGCGCCGCGCGGAGGATCCGGCCACTCTCTCGAGGAGGTTTTCCGTCCATGCGCATCCGTTCAATCGTGCTGGGCGCGCTCTGCGCGCT
This sequence comes from Burkholderiales bacterium, assembly GCA_023383795.1. Lineage (GTDB taxonomy): Bacteria > Pseudomonadota > Gammaproteobacteria > Burkholderiales > SG8-39 > JAABRB01. The sequence goes on from JAHDYJ010000072.1 coordinate 2,816, forward strand.
CGTCGTCGCTGCGCCCGCCGCGGCCCAGAAGCTCACCCCGGTGCGGTTCGCGCTGGACTGGCGCTTCGAGGGCCCGGCCGCGCCGTTCTTCGTCGCCATCGACAAGGGCTACTACAAGGCCGAGGGGCTGAACGTCTCGATCGACCCCGGCGCCGGGTCGGTCGAGGGCATCAACCGCGTCGCCTCCGGCGCCTACGAGGTCGGCTTCGCCGACATCAACTCGCTCATCAAGTACCGCGACGAGCCGCGCAACAACCCGGTCAAGGCGGTGATGATGGTCTACGACGCGCCGGCGTTCGCGATCATCACGCTGAAGAAGACCGGCATCGCCAAGCCGAAGGATCTCGAGGGCAAGGTGCTCGGCGCGCCGGCGCCCGACGGCGCCTACGCGCAGTGGCCGATCTTCGTGCGGGCGAACAAGATCGACGCCGGGAAGGTGAAGATCGAGAACGTCGGCTTCCCGGTGCGCGAGCCGATGCTCGCGCAGGGCAAGGTCGACGCGATCACCGGCTTCTGGTTCTCCTCGTTCATGAACCTGCGGGCGCAGAACGTGCCGGCGAGCGAGATCGTCGTGCTGATGATGCGCGACTACGGGCTCGACCTGTACGGCAATGCGATCATCGCCAACCCGGACTTCATGCGTTTCAACGGCAAGGAGCTCGCCGGCTTCGTGCGCGCGACGATCAGGGGCGTCCAGGAGACGATCCGCGATCCGGACGGCGCGATCGACTCGGTGATGAAGCGCAATCCGATCGCCAAGCGCGACGTCGAGCTCGAGCGCCTCAAGCTCTCGATCGAGCGCAACTTCGTCACGCCGTACGTGCGGCAGAACGGCTTCGGCGGGGTCGACACGAAGCGCCTGGAGCGCTCGATCGACCAGATCGGCATCGCGTTCAGCTACTCGAACAAGCCGAAGGCGGCCGACATCTTCACCGGCCAGTACCTGCCGCCGCGCGAGCAGCGGATGGTGAAGTAGCGCCGCGGCGCGCGGCGCCGGCCGCGCGCCCGGTTCCCCCTGCCCCGGCCGCCCGCGAAGAGCGCCGATGAACGAGCTGATCCGACTCGATCGCGTGTCGATGGCCTACGGCCGCGCCGAGCAGGCGGTCAAGGCGATCGAGGAGGTCAGCATCTCGGTCGCCGCCGGCGAGTTCTTCGCGGTGGTCGGCCCCTCCGGCTGCGGCAAGAGCTCGCTGATGAGGCTGATCTCGGGCCTGCACCCGCCGCTCGGCGGCACGCTCACGGTGGAGGGGCGCCCGGTCACCGGACCGCTGAAGAAGGTCGGCATGGCGTTCCAGAACGCGAACCTGCTGCCCTGGCGCACCGCCGCGCAGAACGTGCTGCTGCCGCTCGAGATCGTCCAGCCGCACCGCAGCCGGCTGCGCACCGAGCGCGCGGCCTATCTCGACCGCGCGCGCAGGCTCCTCGAGTCGGTCGGACTGGCGGGGTTCACCGAGAAGTTCCCCTGGCAGCTCTCCGGCGGCATGCAGCAGCGCACGTCGATCTGCCGCGCGCTGATCCACGAGCCGGAGATCCTGATGCTCGACGAGCCCTTCGGCGCGCTCGACGCGTTCACGCGCGAGGAGCTCTGGTGCACGCTGCGCGACGTCCAGGCGCGCCAGAAGGTGACCGTGATGCTGGTCACCCACGACCTGCGCGAGGCGGTGTTCCTCGCCGACACGGTGTACGTCATGTCGAGCCGCCCGGGGCGCATCGTCAAGCGCTGCGAGGTGAGCCTGCCGCGCCCGCGCGACCTCGACGTCACCTACACGCAGCCGTTCCAGGACATCGTGCACGAGCTGCGCAGCCTGATCGGACGGCACTGATGGAGTCGCGCGAGCTCGCGATCAAGTTCGGCGCGCCGGCCGCGTTCACCGTGGGTCTGTTCGTCGTCTGGGAGGCGGTGTGCCGGCTGTTCGAGGTGCCGCTCACCATCCTGCCGGCGCCGTCGGACGTGTTCGCCGCCCTGTGGCAGTACCGCGCGCCGATCGTCGACAACTCGTTCGTCACGCTGTGGACCACGCTCGCCGGCTTCCTGATCGCCACGGTGTTCGGCCTCGTGCTCGGCATCGCCGTCGGCTGGCACCGCGCGCTCTACGCCGGCATCTACCCGGTGCTGGTGGGATTCAACTCGATCCCGAAGGTCGCGGTGGTGCCGGTGCTGATCCTCTGGTTCGGCTTCGGCGAGATCCCGGCGATCCTGACCGCGTTCCTGATCTCGTTCTTCCCGATCGTGGTCAACGTCGCCACCGGGCTCGCGACGACCGAGCCCGAGCTCGAGGACGTGCTGCGCGCGCTCGGCGCCTCGAAGCTCGACATCATGCGCAAGGTCGGCATCCCGCGCTCGTTCCCCTACTTCTTCGGCTCGCTCAAGGTGGCGATCACGCTCGCCTTCGTCGGCGCCGTGGTCTCCGAGACCGTCGGCTCGAACAAGGGCATCGGCAAGCTCATGCTCGACGCGCAGGCCTCGTTCCAGGTGCCGATCGTCTTCGCCGGGCTGATCGTGCTCGCGGTGCTCGGCATCCTGCTGTACGCGATCACCGCGGCGGTGGAGAAGCGCTTCACCGGGTGGGCGTTCCGCGGCCAGGCGGCGCATTGAGCGCCGCGCCCGATGCGGGCGGAGGCACGCTCCGTCGGCGGCTTGAGCGACAATAGCCGGCCGCGGCCCGGCCGCCGCCGGCCAGACCGGGAGACGCATCGATGCCGAGATTCTGCGCGAACCTGTCGCTGCTCTATAACGAGGTCGACTTCATGGACCGCTTCGCGGCGGCCGCCGGCTCCGGCTTCAAGGGCGTCGAGTACCTTTTCCCCTACGACTACCCGAAGGACCGGATCGTCGAGGCGCTGCGCGGGAACGGGCTCGTCCAGGTGCTGCACAACATGCCGCCGGGCGACTGGGCGAAGGGCGAGCGCGGCATCGCCTGCCATCCGGGCCGCCGCGCCGAGTTCCAGGACGGCGTCGGCCGCGCGATCGAGTACGCGGCCGCGCTCGGCTGCAAGCGGCTCAACTGCCTCGCCGGCATCCCGCCGGCCGGCGTGACGCCCGAGCGGGCGCGTGCGGCGCTGGTCGAGAACCTGAGGTTCGCGGCGGAGAAGACGAAGGCCGCCGGCATCCTGCTCGTGACCGAGCCGGTCAACACGATCGACATCCCGGGATTCTTCCTCAACCGGTCGCGCCAGGCGCTCGAGATCATCGACGAGGTGGGCTCGGACAACCTGCGGCTGCAGTACGACATCTACCACATGCAGGTGATGGAGGGCGACCTCGCGCGCACGATCGAGGCGAATCTCGGCCGCATCGGCCACATGCAGCTCGCCGACAATCCGGGCCGCCACGAGCCCGGCACCGGCGAGATCAACTACGCGTTCCTGTTCGGGCACATCGACCGCCTGGGATACGACGGCTGGATCGGCTGCGAGTACAAGCCGAAGACCGCCACCGTCGAGGGCCTGCGCTGGCTCGAGCCCTACCTGTGAGCGCGGAACGCCATCTCGGGGTGTGCAGGCGCGGCGGGCCGGCCCGCCCCGCGCGCCGGCTCGCCGCGCCGAGCAGTGCCCCGCGAAGCGCCTTTTCTCACTGAGCACCGATCGACCAGGAGGACAGCATGAAACTCGGATTCATCGGACTCGGCATCATGGGCAAGCCCATGGCCGGACACCTGATCGCGGGCGGCCACGAGGTGTGCCTGCACAGCCGCAGCGGCGTCCCCGCGGAGCTCGCGGCCAGGGGCAAGGGCTGCAGGAGCGCGAAGGAAGTCGCCGCGCAGGCCGAGGTGACGTTCCTGATGGTGCCGGACACGCCGGACGTCGAGAAGGCGCTGTTCGACGCCGACGGCGTCGCCGCCGGCCTTTCCAAGGGCAAGACCGTGGTCGACATGAGCTCGATCTCGCCGATCGAGACGAAGCGCTTCGCGCGGCGGATCAACGAGCTCGGCTGCCAGTACCTAGACGCGCCGGTGTCGGGCGGCGAGGTCGGTGCGAAGAACGCCGCACTCACGATCATGGTCGGCGGCGAGCAGGCGGCCTTCGACAAGGTGAAGCCGCTCTTCGAGCTGATGGGCAAGAACATCACGCTCGTCGGCGGCAACGGCGACGGCCAGACCTGCAAGGTCGCCAACCAGATCATCGTCGGCGGCACGATCGCGCTCGTCGCCGAGGCGCTGGTGTTCGCCGCCAAGGCGGGCGCCGACCCGGCCAAGGTGCGCCAGGCGCTGATGGGCGGCTTCGCCTCGTCGAAGATCCTCGAGGTGCACGGCGAGCGCATGATCAAGCGCACCTTCGACCCCGGCTTCCGCATCGAGCTGCACCTCAAGGACCTGTCGCTCGCGGTCGACGGCGCGCGCGCGCTCGCGCTCTCGGTGCCGATCACCGCGATCACGCAGCAGCTGATGAACGCGTGCGCGGCGAGCGGCGGCGCCGGCTGGGACCACTCCGGCACGGTCCGGGCGCTCGAGCAGCTCGCCAACTTCGCGCTCGGCGGCAAGGGCGGCGCGGGCTGAGCGCGGCGATGACGCGCGCGGCGCAGGCGCTGCTCCGGCGCATGTTCGACGCCGCCGTCGCGGCGGCGGCTCCGAAGGAGTGCGTGCCGCCGCACCTGCCGCCGCGGCCGCGCGGACGCACGGTCGTCGTCGGCGCCGGCAAGGCCGCCGCCGCGATGGCGCAGGCGGTCGAGGCGCACTGGGACGGTCCGCTCTCCGGCCTCGTCGTCACGCGCTACGGGCACGCGGCGCGCTGCGACCGGATCGAGGTCGTCGAGGCATCGCACCCGGTGCCCGACGCCGCCGGCCGCGCGGCGGCCGAGCGCGTTCTCGCGCTGGTCTCCGGTCTCGGGCGTGACGATCTCGTCCTGTGCCTGATCTCCGGCGGCGGCTCGGCGCTGCTCGCGGCGCCCGCGGCGGGCCTCACGCTCGAGGACAAGCAGGCGCTCATCCGCGCCCTGCTCGCCTCCGGGGCGAGCATCGGCGAGATGAACTGCGTGCGCAAGCACCTCTCGGCGATCAAGGGCGGGCGGCGCGCCGCGGCCGCGGCGCCGGCCGCGGTGGTCACGCTCGCCATCTCGGACGTGCCCGGCGACGACCCGTCGGTCATCGCCTCGGGCCCCACCGTCCCGGATCCGACGACGTTCGCCGACGCGCTCGCGGTGCTCGGCAAGTACGGGATCGCCGAGCCGCGCGCGGCGCTCGAGCATCTGCGGGCGGCGCGCGAGGAGACGCCCAAGCCGGACGACCCGCGGCTCGCCCGCGCGCGCACCGTCCTGGTCGCCACGCCGCAGCTCGCGCTCGAGGCGGCGGCCGCAATCGCGCGCGCGGGCGGCGTCGCGCCGGTGATTCTCGGCGACGCCATCGAGGGGGAGGCGCGCGAGGTGGCGCGGGTGCACGCCGGCATCGCGCTCCAGGCGGCCCGCCATGCCCAGCCCGCGGCGCCGCCGTGCGTGCTGCTCTCCGGCGGCGAGACGACGGTGACGGTGCGCGGACGCGGTCGCGGCGGACGCAACGCCGAGTTCATGCTCGCGCTCGCCGTGGCGCTCGACGGCCACCCGCGCGTCCACGCGCTCGCCGGCGATACCGACGGCATCGACGGCACCGAGGACAACGCGGGGTGCGCGCTCGCGCCCGACAGCCTCGCCCGCGCCGCGGCGCTGGGGCTGAACGCGAAGCGCATGCTCGCCGACAACGACGCCTACGGCTTCTTCGCGGCGCTCGGCGATCTCGTCACGACCGGGCCGACGCTCACCAACGTGAACGACTTCCGCGCGATCCTCGTCGCGGCGCGCGGGCGGTGAGCCGATGAGCGCGACCGCCGCGGTCTCCGGCGCGCGCATCATGGCGCACATCGAGGCGCTCGCCCGCTGCTCGGCGCAGCCCGACGGGCTCACGCGCGAGTATCTGTCGCCGGAGCTGCGCGCGGCGAGCGACCTCGTGGCCGGCTGGATGCGCGAGGCGGGCATGAGCGCCCGCATCGACGCGATGGGCAACGTCGCCGGCCGCTACGAGGGCGTCGCCCCCGGGCTCCCCTGCCTGATGCTCGGCTCGCACCTCGACACCGTGCGCGACGCGGGGAAGTACGACGGCATGCTCGGCGTCGTGACCGCGATCGAATGCGTGCGCGCGCTCGCGGCGCGCGGCGTGCGCCTGCCGTTCGCCGTCGAGGTCGTCGGCTTCGGCGACGAGGAAGGGGTGCGCTTCGGCGCGACGCTGCTCGGCAGCCGCGCCGTCGCGGGGACGCTCGACCCGCGGGTGCTCGACCTCGCCGACGGCGACGGCGTCACCCTGCGCGACGCGCTCGGCCGCTACGGGCGCGATCCCGCGCGGATCGGCGACGCGGCGCGGGCGCGCGCGGAGATCCTGGCGTACGCCGAGCTCCACATCGAGCAGGGGCCGGTGCTCGAGGCCGAGAACCTGCCGGTGGGCGTGGTCACCGCCATCAACGGCGCCACGCGGCTCGCGGTCACGATCGACGGCATGGCCGGGCACGCGGGTACCGTGCCGATGACCCTGCGCCGCGACGCGCTCGCGGCGGCGGCCGAGTGCGTGCTCGCCGTCGAGAAGCGGGCGGCGAACGCCACCGAGCTGGTCGCGACGGTCGGCCGCCTCGACGCGATGCCGGGCGCGGTCAACGTGATTCCGGGCCGGGTCCGCTTCACGGTGGACATCCGCTCGCCGCGCGACGCCGATCGCGTCGCGGCGGCGGGCGACGTGGCCGCGGCGATCGAGGCGGTCTGCGCCCGCCGCGGCGTGCGCGCCGAGATCGCGAAGACTCACGAGAGCGGCACCGCGCCCTGCGCGCCGTGGCTGATGGAGCAGCTCGCGCGCGCGATCGCCGCCGAGGGGCTGCCGGTGCGCGAGCTGCCGAGCGGCGCCGGGCACGACGGCATGGCGATGATCGACATCGCCGACATCGGCATGGTGTTCGTGCGCTGCAAGGGCGGCATCAGCCACCACCCCGACGAGAGCATCACCGCGGAGGACGCCGGGACCGGCGCGCGCGTCCTGCTGCGGTTCATCGAATCGTTCCAGGCGCGGAGAACCGCATGACGCGAATCCGGATCAAGTGGCCGAAGGGCGAGCTCACCGCGGCGCTTGCCGACACGCCGACCGCGCAGGCGGTCGCCGCGGCGCTGCCGGCGACCTCGCGCGCGAGCACCTGGGGCGAGGAGGTCTACTTCTCGCTCCCGGTCCGCGTCGCCAAGGAGCCGGACGCACAGCAGGTCGTGGCGCCGGGCACCGTGTGCTTCTGGGTCGAGGGCGCCGCCCTCGCGCTGCCTTACGGGCCGACGCCCGTCTCGCAGGGCGGCGAGTGCCGCCTCGTCACGACGGTCAACGTGCTCGGCAGGATCGAGGGCGACCCGCGCGCGCTCGCCGGCGTCCGCGACGGCGACGCGATCGAGGTCGCGCTGATCTGAGCGTCCGCACGCATGGAAGCCTACCTCCTCGACTGGCTCAATCTCGGCGTGCGCTGGCTGTCCCGATCGAGCAAGGGGGCGATGCCCCCTTGCAGAGCCCCCGAGTCGGCAGCGCACGCCATTCTGTAACGCGCGCCCATGGAAGCCTACCTCCTCGACTGGCTCAACCTCGGCGTGCGCTGGCTGCACTTTGTCGCCGGCGTCGCCTGGATCGGCGCCTCGCTCTACTTCGTCATGCTCGACCTGTCGCTCGCGCCGCCGCAGAAGGCGGCCGACGTCGAGCGCGGCGTGCACGGCGAGCTGTGGGCGGTGCACGGCGGCGGGTTCTACGTGAGCCAGAAGTTCCTGACCGGTCCCCGGGGCGAGCCGCTCAGCGAGAACCTGCACTGGTCGAAGTGGGAGGCCTACACGACGTGGCTCTCGGGCATGGGCCTGCTCGCGCTGATCTACTGGTTCGGCGCCGAGGCCTACCTGATCGACCGGACGGTGATGGATCTTCCGGTGCCGGCGGCCATCGCGATCTCGGCGGGGTCGCTCGTCGTCGGCTGGATCGTCTACGACGCGCTCTGCCGGGCCGTCTCGAACGAGCTCGCGCTCGCCGTCCTGATGTTCGTGCTGGTTGCGGCCGCCGCGTGGGGCTACAGCCAGGTGTTCGGCGCGCGCGCCGCCTACATCCACACCGGCGCGCTGATCGGCACGATCATGGTGTGGAACGTGTTCTTCCACGTCATCCCCGGCCAGAAGCGGATGGTGGCCGCGATCCGCGCCGGCCGCGAGCCCGACCCGCGTCCCGGCATCGTCGGCAAGCAGCGCAGCGTCCATAACACGTACTTCACGCTGCCGGTGCTGTTCATCATGATCAGCGGCCACTACCCGATGACCTACGGCCACCCGCACGGCTGGGCGATCCTCGCGGTGATCATGCTGGCCGGCGCGCTCGTCCGGCAGTACTTCGTGCTGCGCCACGTCGGCCGCAACGTGCTGGCGCTGCCCGCGGTCGCCGCGGCGCTCGTGCTCGGCCTCGCGGTGGCGATCGCGCCGGCGCCGCCCGGCGCGCCGGCCGCCGCGGGCGACGCGGTGCCCTTCGCGAAGGTGCAGCCCATCATCGCCGAGCGCTGCGCCGTCTGCCACGCCGAGAAGCCCACCTACCCCGGATTCCAGCAGCCGCCCGGCGGCGTCCGGCTCGACTCACCCGCGCACATCAAGGCCGCGGCGGCGCGCATCCACCAGCAGACGATCGCCACCCAGGCGATGCCGATCGGCAACCTCACGAAGATGACCGACGCGGAGCGCACGCTGCTCGGCCGCTGGCTCGCGGCCGGAGCGAAGCTCGAGTAGGAGATCCCTGCAGGCGCCCCGGCGGCCGGATCAGCGACGGAAAGCGCGCCGCCCGACCACGTAGGTCTCGGCGACGAAGCGGTCGTCGCCGAGCATCATCAGCGCGAAGAGCCGCTCGGCGAGCGATCGCGCGCGCGCGATCCGGCGCGCCGCGAGCGGCGTCGCCGCCGGATCCAGCACGACGAAGTCCGCCTCGCGGCCCGGCGCGAAGCTGCCGATCCGGTCGTCCAGGCGCAGGCCCCGCGCGCCGCCCAGGGTCGCGAGGTAGAGCGCCCGGAAGGCGGAGAGCGGCTGCCCGGCGAGCTGCGCCACCTTGTACGCCTCCGCGAGCGTGCGCAGCATGCTGAAGCTCGTCCCGCCGCCGACGTCGGTCGCGATGCCGACCGCCATGCCGGCCCGGTCCGCCGCGCGCAGGTCGAAGAGCCCGCTCCCGAGGAAGAGGTTCGAGGTCGGGCAGAACGCGGCGAGCGCGCCGCGCTCGGCCATCAGCGCCCGGTCCTCCTCGTCGAGGTGCAGGCAGTGGGCGAACACCGAGCGCGGGCGCACCAGCCCGCTGCGGGCGTAGACGTCGAGATAGCTGCGCGCCCAGGGAAAGAGCTGCCGCACCCACGCGACCTCGGCGCGGTTCTCCGCGAGGTGCGAGTGCACGAACACGTCCGGGAACTCGGCGGCGAGCGCCCCGGCCCGTGCGAGCTGCGCCTCGGTGGAGCTCGCCGCGAAGCGCGGCGTGATCGCGTAGAGCAGCCGATCGCATCCGTGCCACCGCTCGATCAGCGCCCTGCTGTCGCCGTATCCGCTCTCGGCGGTGTCGCGCAGGAAGTCCGGGCAGTTGCGGTCCATCAGGCACTTGCCGGCGATCATCCGCATGCCCCGCGCGCGCGCCGCCGCGAAGAACGCGTCCACCGACTGCGGATGCACGGTCCCCAGCACGAGCGCGGTGGTGGTGCCGTTGCGCGCGAGCTCGTCGAGGAAGAACTCCGCAGTCGCGCCGGCGTGCGCCGGATCGGCGAATGCGCGCTCGGCGGGATAGGTGTACTTCTCCAGCCACTCCAGCAATTGCTCGCCGTAGGAGGCGATCACGTCGGTCTGCGGGTAGTGGATGTGGCAGTCGACGAACCCCGGCAGCAGCAGCTTCCCGGAGCGGTCGACGACCTGCGTGCCCGCCGGCAGCCGTCCGAGCACGTCGCGCGCCGGCCCGACCTCCGCGACGCGGCCGTCGCGCACCACCAGCACGCCGTCCTCCAGGTACTCGTAGGCACCCGCCGGATCCGCAGCGTCGCCCGGATCGCGCAGGAAGTGCAGCACCTCGCCGCGGAATGCCGTCGTGCGTACCGTGGTCTCGGGCGTCATGAACGATTCCGCCGCGCGGCAGGCGGCCCGCACGCGTTGAGCGTCGCGCCGTGCGCGATGCGCGAACGCGGCGAGTTATGCGTCGCGGCCTTGTTGCGACGCATGACTACTTCTTCGGGAGCTGCCCCTGCACCCCTTCCACGTAGTAGTCCATCACCGCGAGCTTGTCGTCGCCCATCGCCTGTCCCGCCGGCACGCGCACCTTGCCGGACTGGTCCTTCACCGGTCCCTGGAACGGATGCAGCTTGCCCGCGACCAGCGCCTGCTTCGTCTCGGCCACCAGGTCGGCCACGTCCCTGGGAACCGCCTTGTTGAGCGGCGCGACGTCGACCATGCCCTGCCTGAAGCCGCCCCAGATGTCGGTCGGCTTCCACGTCCCGGCGAGCACGTCGCGCGTGATCCGGGTGTACACGTCGCCCCACAGGTGCACGGCCGAGGTCAGGGTCGCGTTCGGCCCGTGCTTCGACATGTCGGAGTGGTAGCCGACGGCGTAGACCTTCTTCTCCTCCGCGGCCTGCACCGCGGCCGGCGAGTCGGTGTGGTGCGTGACGACGTCCGCGCCCTGCGCGATCAGCGCGTTCGCCGCCTCGCGCTCGCGCCCCGGGTCGAACCACGAGTTGATCCAGATCACCTTCACCTCGGCCTTCGGGTTCACGCTGCGCATGCCGAGCGTGAACGCGTTGATGCCCTGCAGGACCTCCGGGATCGGGAACGCCGCGACGTAGCCGGCGACGTTCGACTTGGTCATCCGGCCGGCGACGATGCCGGTGAGGTAGCGCGCCTCGTAGAAGCGGGCGTTGTAGATGCCGACGTTGGCCGCCTTCTTGTAGCCGGTCGCGTGCGCGAAGATCACCTTCGGGAACTGCCTGGCCACCTTGATCGTGGGGTTCATGTACCCGAACGAGGTGGTGTAGACGAGCCGGTGCCCGCTCGCCGCGAGCTCGCGGATGACGCGCTCGGCGTCGGCGCCCTCCGGCACGTTCTCGACGTATTTCGTCGTCACCTTGCCGGCGAGCGCCTTCTCCATCTGCTGGCGGCCCTGGTCGTGCTGATAGGTCCACCCGGCGTCGCCGATCGGGCTGACGTACACGAAGCCGACCTTCAGCGGCGCCTGCGCGGCGGCCGCGCCGGCCAGCGCAGCCGCAGCCGCGCCGAGAAGCATCCTGCAGACGATCCCGAGCTTCATCGCACGTCTCCTTGCATGAGGGGTGGAACAGCGTTCGCCGCGTCCCGACCCGTCCTCGCCCCCGCCCTGCCCTCCGCCGGAAGGGGAGGGTCGGGAGGCGGCGGGCGCCGGCACGCCTCCCGCGTCAGGCGACCTCCGGATGGAACGGCTTGGCGAGCGACACCGGCGCGTTCAGCCGGATGGTGTTGATGTTACGCGAGATGAGGACCAGCACCACGATCGTCGCGAGGTAGGGCAGCATCGACAGGAACTGCGCGGGCACCGCCACGCCCTCGCCCTGCGCGAAGAACTGCACCACCGTGACGCCGCCGAACAGGTACGCCCCGATCATGACCCGCGCCGGGCGCCAGGTCGCGAACACCACCAGCGCGAGCGCGATCCAGCCGCGGCCGGCGGTCATGTTCTCGACCCAGAGCGGCGTGTAGAACACCGAGAGGAAGGCGCCGCCGACGCCCGCCATGGCGCCGCCGAAGAGCGTCGCCAGGTAGCGGATCGGGATCACCGGACAGCCGATGGCATGCGCCGACTGCGGCGACTCGCCGACCGCACGGAGCACGAGCCCCGGCCGGCTCCGGTACAGGAACCACGCCACTGCGGCGAACAGCGCCCACGACACGTAGACCAGAGGCTGGTGGACGAAGAGCGCCGGCCCGATCCCGGGGAGGTCGGCGGCGAGCGGAATCGCGAGCGGCGGGCTCGGCGCGAGCGACACGCTCTCGTAGGCCTTGCCCACGAACGCGCTCAGCCCGACGCCGAAGAGCGAGAGCGCCAGCCCCGCCGCGACCTGGTTCGCCATCAGGGTCAGGGTCAGCACCGCGAAGACGAGCGCCATCGCGCCCCCCGCGGCGGCGCCGGCGAGCACGCCGCTCCACGGGCTGCCGCTCGCCGCCGTCGCGGCGAACGCCGCAACCGCCCCCACCAGCATCATGCCCTCGACCCCGAGGTTCAGCACGCCGGATTTCTCGGTCACGAGCTCGCCGAGCGCTGCGAAGACGAGCGGCGTGCCGGCCGCGATCGTGGCGACCAGGATCGGGACGAGCTGGTCGGTCACGCGGCCGCCTCCCGCGGCGCGCGCGCGGGCGCGGCGATGCGCAGCCGGTAGCTGATGAAGACGTCCGCCGCGAGCAGGAAGAAGAGCAGCATCCCCTGGAACAGGCCGGTGATCGCCGAGGGCAGGTCGAGCGTCATCTGCGCCGACTCGCCGCCGAGATAGAGCAGCGACATCAGCAGGCTCGCGAGGACGATCCCGCCGGCGTGCAGCCGGCCGACGAAGGCGACGATGATCGCCGCGAAGCCGTAGCCGGGCGACACCGACGGCAGCAGCTGTCCGATCGGCCCGGCCACCTCGCCCACGCCGGCGAGCCCGGCGGCGGCGCCGCCGGCGAGCATGCCGACCCACACCGTGCGCCGCGCGCTGAATCCCGCGTAGCGCGCAGCGGCGTCGGCGAGGCCGGCCACGCGCATCGTGTAGCCGCCGAAGCTGCGCTCCATGAACCACCAACCGGCGGCGACCACCGCCGCGGCCACGAAGACGCCCGCGTTCAGCCGCGTGCCCTCGAGGAGGAGCGGGTAGAGCGCCGCGTCGTGAAACTCCTTCGACTGCGGGAAGTTGAAGCCCTGCGGATCGCGCAGCGGCCCGTGCACGACCCAGCTCAGCAGGAGCGCCGCCACGTAGACCAGCATCAGGCTGGTGAGGATCTCGTTCGCGTTGAACCGCGTCTTCAGGAACGCGGGGATCGCCGCCCACGCCATGCCGCCGAGCGCCCCGGCCGCGACCATGGCCGGCAGCAGCAGCGCGCTCCCGGCGCCGTGGAACCCGACGGCGAGCCACCCGGCCGCGATCGCCCCGACCGCGAGCTGCCCCTCGGCGCCGATGTTCCATACGCCCGCGCGGAAGCCGATCGCCAGCCCGATCGCGCAGAGCATGAGCGGCGCGGCCTTCAGCGCCAGCTCCGCGACGCCGTTCCAGTCGTCGATCGGCTGCACGAAGAAGGCGTGGAACGCCGCGAGCGGGTCACGGCCGAGCGCCGAGAACAGCACGAGGCCGGCCGCGAACGTGAGCGCCGCGGCGACGAGCGGCGACACGAACCGCATCGTGCGCGAGGGCGCCGGGCGCGCTTCAAGCCCGAGCCGCACGCTGCGCCCCCGAACCGTGGCCGGCAGGCGGCGGAGCGTTGTCGTCCGCCTCCCACAGGCCGCTCATCCACTGCCCGATCTCCTCGACGTCGGAATCGGCCGCGCGCCGCGCCGGCGAGAGCCGTCCCTTGGCGATGACCGCGATGCGGTCGCAGATCTCGAAGAGCTCGTCGAGCTCCTCCGAGACCACCAGGATCGCGGCGCCGGCGTTGCGCAGGTCGACGAGCGACTGCCGGATGAACGCGGCCGCGCCGACGTCGACGCCCCAGGTCGGCTGCGACACCACGAGCAGCTTCGGCTCCTGCAGCATCTCGCGCCCGACGATGAACTTCTGCAGGTTCCCGCCGGACAGGCTCTTCGCTTCGGCCTCGGGCCCGCCGCACTTGACGCCGAACCGCTCGATGCAGCGCGCCGCGAACTCGCGCATCGCGCGGAACCGGATCATGCCGGCCCGGACCATGCCGCGGCGGTGCGCGGTGAGCAACGCGTTCTCGGCGAGCGTCATCTCGGGAACCGCCCCGCGGCCGAGCCGCTCCTCGGGCACGAAGCACATGCCGAGCCTGCGGCGCCGCCCCGGCGACAGGCGCCCGGCCTCGACGCTGCAGATCCGCACCGGGAGCTTCCCGCCGAGCCGCGCCTCGCCCGAGATCGCCGCGAGCAGCTCCCGCTGGCCGTTGCCGGAGACGCCGGCGATGCCGACGATCTCGCCCGCATGCACGGTGAGATGCACGTCCTGCAGGTCGACGCCGAACGGGTCGTCCGCGCCGCGCGAGAGCCCGGCGATCACGAGCCGCGGCACGCCGCCCTCCCGCGCGGGCGCGTGCTCGCAGTGCGGCAGGTCCTTCCCGATCATCATGCGCGCCATGCTCCCGGCGGTCTCGCGGCGCGGATCGCAGTGCCCGGTCACCTTTCCGGCGCGCAGCACCGTCGCGCGGTGGCAGAGCTCCCGGATCTCGTCGAGCTTGTGGCTGATGTAGAGGATGCTGCAGCCCTCGGCGGCGAGCTTGCGCAGCGTCTCGAAGAGCCTGCGCGCCGCCTGGGGCGTCAGCACCGAGGTCGGCTCGTCCATGATCAAGAGCTTCGGCTTCTGCAGCAGGCAGCGGACGACCTCGACGCGCTGGCGCTCGCCCACCGAGAGCGAATGGACCAGCCGGCGCGGGTCCACCGGCAGCCCGTAGAGTTCGGACACGCGCTCGATCTCGCGCGCGAGGCGGGCGAGGTCCGGCGCGCCCGGCAGCGCGAGCGCGACGTTCTCGACGACGGTCAGCGTCTCGAAGAGCGAGAAATGCTGGAACACCATGCCGATGCCGATCGCGCGGGCGTGCGCCGGATTCGCCACGACGACCGGCCGGCCCTCCCACAGCATCCGGCCGGCGTCGGGCTTCACGACGCCGTAGATGATCTTCATCAGCGTCGACTTGCCGGCGCCGTTCTCGCCGAGCACCGCGTGGATCTCGCCGCGCGCGACGGCGAGGTCGACGTTCTCGTTGGCGACGACCGCCGGGTAGCGCTTCGTGATGCCGCGCAGCTCGAGCAGCCGCCCGGCCGCCGGTGCGCCCGCCGCCGCGTCGTGCGGCGCGGTCGCCGTCATCGCGCGTCTGCCCGCGCGCGCAGCTCCTCGACCGCGCGCAGCACCGCCTCCGGCGTGGCGGGCGCATCGAGACGCGGGCTCGCGGCGTGGTCCGCGACGCTCGCGACCGCGTCCTTGATCGCGTGCAGCACCGAGATCGCGAGCATCAGCGGCGGCTCGCCGACCGCCTTCGAGCGGTGGACGCTGTCCTCGACGTTCTCGCCGCGCGACCAGAGCGCGACGCGCAGATCGGCCGGCACGTCGGACGCCACCGGGATCTTGTAGGTGGACGGCGCGTGGGTCATCAGCCGCCCCTCGGCGCCCCACCACAGCTCCTCGCTCGTGAGCCAGCCCATGCCCTGAACGAACCCGCCCTCGATCTGGCCGAGATCGATGGCCGGGTTCAGCGAGCGCCCGACGTCGTGCAGGATGTCGGCGCGCAGCAGCCGCGTCTCGCCGGTCAGCGTGTCGATCGCGACTTCCGACACCGCCGCGCCGTAGGCGAAGTAGAAGAACGGCCGGCCCTTCAGCGTCCTCGGATCGTAGTGGATCTTGGGCGTGCGGTAGAAGCCGCTCGCCGACAGCTGCACCCGCGCGTAGTAGGCGAGCTTCGCCAGCTCGGCGAACGTGATGCGCTTCAGGTCGCCGAGCTCGACGTGATCGTCGGCGAAGCGGATCGCCTCCGGCGCCACGCCGAACCGCTCGGCCGCGAACGCGGTGAGCCGCGCGCGGATCTCGCGCGCCGCCGCCTGCGCCGCCTTGCCGTTCAGGTCGCTCCCGCTCGACGCGGCGGTGGCCGACGCGTTCGGGACCTTGCCGGTGTCGGCGGCCGACACGCGCACGCGGTCGAGACCGACGCCGAGCTCGTGCGCGACCACCTGTGCCACCTTGGTGTAGAGGCCCTGCCCCATCTCGGTGCCGCCGTGGTTCAGCAGCACGGTGCCGTCGGCGTAGTACACGTGCACGAGCGCCGCGGCCTGGTTGTAGAACGTCGCGGTGAAGGAGATCCCGAACTTGACCGGCGTCATCGCGATGCCGCGCTTGATCACCGGGCTGCGCCGGTTCCATTCCCGGATCGCGGCCCGGCGCGCGGCGTAGTCCGACGAGCGCTCGAGCTCGGCGAAGAGGCGGTCGGCGACGAAGTCCTCGACCCGCATGTCGTAGGGCGTGAGGTCGCGGCCGGGCCCGTAGAAGTTCGCGCGGCGCACCTCGAGCGGGTCGCGCCCGAGAGCGCGCGCGATCTCGTCGATCACCTCCTCGATCGCGAGCATGCCCTGCGGCCCGCCGAACCCGCGGAACGCGGTGCTCGACTGCGTGTTGGTCTTGCACCGGTGCGAGACGATCCGCACGGCGGGCAGGAAGTAGCAGTTGTCCGCGTGCATCGCCGCGCGGTCGTTGACCGGCCCGGAGAGATCGGCCGAGAAGCCGCAGCGCGAGGCGAGCACGAGTTCCAGGCCGAGGATGCGTCCGGCGTCGTCGAAACCGGCGTCGTACTCGACCAGGAAGTCGTGCCGCTTGCCGGTGATCGTGATGTCGTCGTCGCGGTCGTAGCGCAGCTTCACCGGGCGGCCGAGCCGGCGCGCGGCGATCGCGGCGGCGCAGGCGGGCAGGTCGCCCTGGGTCTCCTTGCCGCCGAACCCCCCGCCCATGCGCCGGCACTCCACCGTGACGCGGTTCGCCGGAACGCCGAGCGCGCGCGCGACCTGGTGCTGCGCCGCGCCCGGGTGCTGCGTCGAGTTGTAGACGAGCATGCCGCCGTCCTCCTGCGGCACCGCGTAGGCGATCTGGCCCTCGAGGTAGAACTGCTCCTGGCCGCCGATGCGCAGCCGCCCGCGCCGCCGGTGCGGCGCGGCTGCGAGCGCGGCGTCGGCGTCGCCGCGCGCGAGCGTGACCGTCGGGAGCACGAACGACCGCCGCGCGAGCGCCTCCTCGATCGTGAGCACCGCCGGCAGGTCCTCGTAGTCGATCCTCGCGAGGCGCGCGGCGCGCCGGGCGGCGCCGACCGTCTCGGCGACCACCAGGACGACCGGCTGGCCGACGTAGTCGACCGTGCCGGCGGCGAGGATCGGGTCGTCGCGCAGGATCGGCCCGACGTTGTTCTCGCCCGGGATGTCGGCCGCGCACAGCGCGGCGACCACGCCGGGCGCCGCGCGCACCGCGGCGAGGTCGATCGAGCGGATGCGCGCATGGGCGCGCGCGGCGAGGCCGAAGGCGGCATGCAGCGTGCCGCGCGCCTCGCGGATGTCGTCGACGTAGGTCGCCTCGCCCGCGACGTGCAGGTGCGCGCTCTCGTGGCGCACCGCGGCCCCGACGCCGCCGCGCGCGGCGAGCTCCGGCGCGACGGTCCGCGGCTCGTTCACGCGAGCGCCTCGCGGAGATCGTCTAGCCGCGCGGGCGCCTGCCCCGGCTCCCGGCCGAGCGCGCCGGTCGTCTCGAGGTGGAAGCGCCGCAGCAGGTTCTGCGCCACCCGCAGCCGGTAGTGCGCGGAGGCGCGCATGTCGGTGATCGGCTGGTAGTCGTGCGCGAGCGCGGCGGCCGCGCGCTCGCAGGTCTCGCCGCTCCAGGTCGCGCCCGCGAGCGCGGCCTCGCACGCGGCAGCGCGCCTCGGCGTCGCGGCCATGCCGCCGAAGGCGATCCGCGCCGCGGCGATCCGGCCGCCCTCCAGGACGAGCGCGAACGCCGCGCACACCGCCGAGATGTCCTGGTCGAAGCGCTTGGAGAGCTTGTAGGCCGCGAAGCGCAGGCCGGCCGGCCGCGCCGGCACGATCACCCGCTCGACCAGCTCGCCCGGCGCGAGCGCCGTCCTCTGGTAGCCGAGATAGAAGTCCTCGAGCGCGAGCTCGCGGCACGCCTTGCCCCGCCGCAGCGCGACGCGCGCGCCGAGCGCGATCAGTGCCGGCATCGAGTCGCCGATCGGCGAGCCGTTCGCGACGTTGCCGGCGAGCGTGCCGGCGTTGCGGATCGGCGGCGAGGCGAAGCGGCGCAGGAGCTCGCCGAGCTCGGGGTAGCGGCGCACGATCGCCGCCGCCGCATCGGCGAGCGGGACGGCGGCGCCGATCGCGATCTCGTCGGCCGCGTCGACCGTCCGGAGCTCGGCCACGTTGCCGACGTAGATCAGGTCGCCGAGCTCGCGGTGCTGCTTCGTCACCCACAGTCCGACGTCGGTGCCGCCGGCGAGCAGCCGCGCGTCGGGGAGCCGCGCGCGCAGCTCGGCGAGCTCGGCGCAGCTGCGCGGAGCGTAGAAGGTGCCGGCGGGGTGCGGCAGCGCGAGGCTCTTGCGGCGGACGAGACGCCCGAGGCTCCGTGCGAGCGCGCGCTCGCCGGCCCCGGCGGCGCGCGTGTCGACGCCGGCGGGCGCCTCCATCCAGCCCTGGGCGCCCGGCGGCAGCGCGCGGCCGAGCGCGTACATGGTCTGCGCGGCGTCGACGATCGGCCGGTAGCCGGTGCAGCGGCAGAGGTTGCCTGCGAGCGCATCGTTCACCGCCGCGCGGTCCGGCGCGGGATCGGTCTTGTAGAGCGCGAAGAGCGACATGACGAAGCCGGGCGTGCAAAACCCGCATTGCGAGCCGTGGCCGTCGGCGAGCGCCTGCTGGACCGGGTGCAGCGCGCCGGTCGCGCGGTTGCGCAGGCTCTCGACCGTGAAGAGCGCCTTCCCGTCGAGCGTCGGCAGGAACTGGATGCAGGCGTTCATCGCGCGGAGCCGCACGCGTCCGTCGGCGAACTCGCTGACGACGACGGTGCATGCGCCGCAGTCGCCCTCGGCGCAGCCTTCCTTGGTTCCGGTGCGGCCGAGATCCTCGCGCAGGTACTCGAGCACCGTGCGCGTCGGCGCGACGTCGCGCACGGCATGCACCTCGCCGTCCAGCACGAACCGGACCGCGCGGGACCCGCCGCGCGCTCCCCGGGTGTGCGCCGCTCTCGCCATCGTGTGATCCATCGCCCGCGACCGGCGACAGGATAGCGCAGCCCCGGTAGGCGCGGCGCCGCGCCCCGCCCGCTGCGTCCGCGCTTCAGGACGCCGGATGGCGCGCCCGCCAGTGCCGGGCGATGTCGATCCGCCGGCACACCCAGACCCCGTCGTGGCCCTCGACGTGGTCCAGGAAGCGCCGCAGCGCGGCGAAGCGGCCCGGCCGGCCGAGCAGCCGGCAATGCATGCCGACCGACATCATGCGCGGGCGCTCCGCGCCCTCGTCGTAGAGGACGTCGAAGGTGTCGCGGAGGTACTCGAAGAAGTGGCCGGCGGTGTTGAAGCCCTGCGGCGTGGCGAAGCGCATGTCGTTCGCATCCAGCGTGTACGGCACGACGAGGTGGCGCACGCGGCGGCCGTCCGTCGTCGCGACGGTCGTCCAGAACGGCAGGTCGTCGCCGTAGTAGTCCGCGTCGTACTCGTACCCGCCGTGCTCGACGACGAGGCGGCGCGTGCTGGGGCTGTCGCGTCCGGTGTACCAGCCGAGCGGCCACTTCCCGCCCGTCATGCGCCGGATGATCTCCGTGCCGATCCGCATGTGCTCCCGCTCGGTCGCCTCGCCCACGTTCTGGTAGTGGATCCACCGCCAGCCGTGGCAGGCGATCTCGTGGCCGAGCTCGACCAGGGCCGCGGTGAGCTCCGGATGGCGCTCGAGCGCCATCGAGATGCCGAACACCGTGAGCGGGAGCGCGCGCCGCTCGAACTCGCGCAGGATGCGCCAGGCGCCGGCGCGCGAGCCGTACTCGTAGATCGACTCCATGCTCATGTGGCGCGCCGGATAGGCCTGCGCGCCGACGATCTCGGACAGGAACTGCTCGGATCCGGCGTCGCCGTGCAGCACGTTCGCCTCGCCGCCCTCCTCGTAGTTGAGGACGAACTGCACCGCGATGCGCGCGCCGCCCGGCCAGCGCG
>JAHDYJ010000073.1 GCA_023383795.1 Burkholderiales bacterium
CGCGCCGGCGCCTTCCGCGGCCGGGCGCGCGCGGACGCGCGCGCAGCCGGCCTGCGCTTGGCCGGCGGCTTGCGCTTGGCCGCCGCGCGTCGCGCCCTTGCCGCCTTCGGGTTTGCCGCGACCACGTATTCGGGCGCGCTGTAGATCCAGTCGAGCGCCTCATGGTAGCTCGCCGGGGTGCGGCCGCGGTAGATCTCGTTCCGCACCAGGCGCGCCACGCCATCGGCGTGGAACAGGTGGCCGAGCATGATCGCCGAGAGCTGCACGCGCGCGGTGCGCACGAGCCGCAGCGACTGGTAGCGCGCGAATCCGGCGGCGAAGTCGCCGTCGGCCTCGTCGGTCGCCACCGCGAGGCACACCGCGTCCTCGAGCGCCATGCACGCGCCCTGCGCCATGTACTGCAGCATCGGGTGCGCCGCGTCGCCGAGCAGCGTCACCGGGCCGTCGGTCCAGTTCGGCACCGGCGGGCGGAAGCGCAGCATCCAGCGCCGGAAGACCTTCGGCGTGCGCATCAGCCGCATCGGCAGCTCGCAGTTCCTGGCGAAGAGCGGCAGCACCTCGTCGGGGGAGGCCTCCTCGTTGTGCCCGCCCATCGCCGCGTCGCGCACGACGGTCGCGACGAGGTTGAAGAGCTTCCAGCCGCGCAGCGGATAGTGGACGATGTGCGTGTTCGGCGCGGCCCACAGCGTCGCCGCGGCCCAGCGCAGCGCCTTAGGCATGTCCTCGGCCGGCAGCACCGCGCGGTAGCACATGTGCCCGGAGGCCGGCGGGTCGCCGTCGTCGACGATGCGGCCGCGCACCTTCGAGTAGAGGCCGTCGGCGCCGACCAGCGCCGCGGCGGCGATGCGCTCGCCGCCCTCCAGCGCGACGCTCACGCCGCCTTCCTCCCGGTCGAAGCCGACCACCTTGGCGCGCGTGCGCAGATCGACCGCCGGGATCGCCCGGCAGCCCTCGAGCAGCGCGCCGTGGATGTCGGCGCGGTGGATCACCGCGTAAGGGTTGCCGAAGCGGCGCCGGAACGCCGCGTCGATCGGAATGCTGATCACCTCCTCGCCCGACACGCCGTCCATCATCAGCAGACGCTCGATGAATACCGCGTCGCGCTTGACCAGCTCGCCGACGCCGAGCGCGTCGAACACGTGGAACGCGTTCGGGCCGAGCTGGATGCCGGCGCCGAGCTCGCCGAACTGCTGCGCCTGCTCGAGCACCGTCACGCGGAAGCCGCGCTGCGCGAGCCCGAGCGCGCAGGCGAGCCCGCCGATGCCGCCGCCGGCGATCACGATCGGGCGCGGGTTGCGTGGCGTGCGGGTCATCGCCTCTCCTGGGGTCGGGTGCGCGAGCGGGACCCCAATTATTCCCGAGCCCGCCGTCCGGTCAAGCGATGCGCGCCGGCGCGCGCCTCGCCGGCCGCCCGCAGCACGCGCGGGCCGACCTCGCGGATGAGCTCGAGCGTGCGCCGCGCGAGCGGCGTCGTCGGCCGCTGCGCCGAGATCGCGAGCGCGAGGACGCTCTTCAGCCGCGGCTCGACGATCGGCCGCGCGAGAAACGCGCGCCGCAGGTTGTCGCCGCGCACCGCGTTCAGCGGCAGCACCGCGTGGCCGTAGCCCTGGTGCACGAGGTCGAGGATGGCCGGCACGCCGTCGATCTCGAGCGCGACGTTCGGCTTCAGGCCGAGGTTCGCGAGCAGCGTCTCGACCTGCATCCGGATCGCGTGCGGCCGGCTCGGGATGATCAGCGGAGACGCGGCGAGCGCGCGCACCGGCACCGGTCGCGCGGCGCCGCGCGCCTCGGGACCGATCAGGAAGAGCTGCTCCTCGAGGAGCGGCAGGATCTCGATCGCCGGCGACGGCACCGGGTTGTAGAGCATCGCCACGTCGACGCGCCCCATCAGCAGCCACTCCGTGACGTAGGTGGTGAGCCCCTCGACGATGCCGAGCGTCGCGCGCGGCAGGCGGGCCTGGAAGGCGGCGACGAGCGGCACGGTGAGCATCTTGCCGACGCTCGGCGGCACGCCGACCACCACGTGGCCGACCGGCGCGCCCTTCACGTCCTCGAGCTCGGCGCGCGCGCGGTCCACCTGTTGGAGGATGCCGCGCCCGTGCGCGAGCAGCCGCTTGCCGGCCTCGGTCGGGCTGACCCCGCGCCCGTTGCGGTAAAGCAGCGTCTGCTTGAGCTCCACCTCGAGGCTGCGCACCTGCCGGCTCAAGGCGGGCTGCGCGACCGAGAGCAGCGCGGCGGCCTTGGTGAAGCTGCCGAGCTCGGCGACGTGCACGAAATACTCGATCTGCTTCAGGTCCATGCGGGCTGCCCGCTCGGATTCGCGGACGCGCTAGAGCGACCGCGTGACGTCGTCGAAGAGCTCGTCCACCGCGAAGCGCCGCGGGATGAGCCGCTGCCGGAACGCGTACTCGACGATGAGCTCCAGGCTCGGCCGCAGCGCGTCCACCCCGAACGGCAGCAGGTCGACGCCGTGCGCCGGGGCGGGCGCGGCCGCGCGCTTTCCCTCGAGGAGCAGCCGGTAGAGCTCGCGCACCGCGTCCGGCCGCGAGTCGGCGAGCGACCGCTTCACGACCACCAGGTGGTTGACCGGAACGGCGCGATGCTTCGCGTACCAGGCCTGCGCCGCGGCGTCGGGCTCGGCGATCAGCGGGCGCAGGCCCGAGTCCGGCGCCGGAACCTCGCCGAGCACCGCGGCGTCGAGCTCGCCGTCGCGCAGCATGGCCGCGATCTCCCTGCCGGCGGGCGCCCGCTCCATCCCGGGCGGATCGCGCGCCTCGGCGACGTGCGCGTCCTCGAACGTGACCCAGCGCACCCGGTCGAGATCGACGCCGTAATCGCCCGCCAGGATCCCGCGGATCCAGGCGACCGTCGTGACGGAGGAGGAACGGATGCCCACCCGGCGACCGGCGAGCTCCGACGGCGCGAGCGGCCCGCGCGCGGGGTTGTAGGCGAGATAGCCGTGCTGGAAGCGTCCGAGCACCGCCGCCGGCAGCAGCACGAGCGGCTCGCCGAACGCGAGCGCCTGCAGGTAGGTCACGATCGCGAGCTCCGCGGCGTCGAACGCCGCCTCCCGCACGACCTGCTTGAACGCCCGGTTCGGCACCTTCGCGTCGGCGAACTCGAGGCGCAGGAACGGCGAGACGACCGCGCCCTGCTTGAGCGCGCGGGTGCCCGGGTAGTCACCCAGGAGCATGCGCAAGGTGATCGCTGCCGAGCCGTTCATCGAGACGCTCCCACGGTCGTCGCCGGGCCGGCGGGCCGCGGCGCGACGCCTGGCGCGATTGTGGCCCAAGTGCGCCGGTCCAGCTAGTCCGAATCGATATATCAGCTAGTCGTGTAATGCCATTCCTTTCTAAATCGACCCGGCCGAGAATGATGCCGGCGCGGAGGGGGTCCGCGCGCAGGGTCGCATTCCGACGGGCGGAGGAGGAGGAAAAAATCATGGCGACGCAGACGCAGTACTTCGTCCCCGTTCTGGGGCAGATCTGGGACAAGCTCGGCGGATTCGGTGGGCGTTCCTGAGAATCGGCATGGGCGCCTGGTACGTCCCGAAGGGCCTGGCGAAGCTGTTCAACCTCTGGGGCGCGAGCGCCGCCGGGACCGCGAAGGGCATGGAGAAGGTGTGGGGGCTCGACCCCGGCACGGCGCTGGGTGGGCGTACTACGTCGCCTGCCTCGAGTTCTTCGGCGGGATCCTGCTCGTGCTCGGGCTGTTCACGCGGCCCGTCGCGGCGCTGTTCGTCGGTTTCCTGTACGTCGCGGCCTTCCACTACAAGATCGTTCGCGGCTACTGGTGGACCCAGGGCGGCACGGAGATGCCCCTGGTGCTGCTCCTCGTCGCGATCACGCTGCTGCTGCGCGGCGGCGGCGAGTATTCGCTCGATCGCAAGTGGGGTCGCGAGTTCTAGAAGCTATCTCAAGATCGCGGCCGTGCTTCTTCCCGAACCGAGGTCGTACGAACAAGGGGCAGATTGCCCCTTGTAAATCCCCGAACGAACAAGGGGCCCGAGGGAAGGGTTGGGACCCTTCCCTTCCCAACCACCCCTTGTAGATCCCCTCTTTCGCGACCGCATTCGCATTTTGAGATAGGTTCTAGAGATTCCAGTCGATCCGGATCCCGGCGCGGTCCCCGAGCGGCACCTCGGGACCGGCCGGATGCGCCCGGACGGCCGCCGGTATCATCCCGTCCGGCGTTTTCCCCAACGTATGCGATTCGGAGGCGGAAATGGCAAGTGAAGCGATGGTGCGGCTGACGGCCGAGGACGGCTTCTCGTTCGACGCGTTCGAGGCCTCGGCGGGCGACAAGAGCGCAGGCGGCGTGGTGATCCTGCAGGAGATCTTCGGACTCACCGACCAGTTGAAGTCGGTCGCGCGGTTCTTCGCGCGCGAGGGGTTCGACGCGATCGTCCCGTCGCTGATGGACCGCGCGTCGCCCGGCACGGTGGTTCCGTTCGATCAGCCGGACCGCGGCCGCGAGCTCATGATGAGCATTCCGACCGAGAAGATCGTGCTCGACATCGCCGCGGCGGCGCGCAAGGCCGATCGCGGCCGCGGCGCGTCGCTGGTCGGCTTCTGCCTCGGCGGCGGGCTCGCGCTGCGCGCGGCGTCCGAGGTGCCCCTGACGAGCGCGGTGTCGTACTACGGCACCCGGCTCGGCATGTTCCTGGACAAGTCGCCGAAGTGCCCGATGCTGTTCCACTTCGGCGCCACCGACTCGCACTCGCCGCCCGAGCTGATCGAGAAGGTGCGGAAGGCCATCCCCGCGGCGGAGGCCCACACCTACCAGGCCGGTCACGCCTTCGCGAACGATGCGCGCACGACCTACGTGAAGGAAGCCGCCGAGACCGCGCATGCACGCACGCTCGTCTTCCTGCGCAAGGTGCACCGCAAATGAGGCCGTCGCCCGCACGACCATCACACGTCCGCACAACGAGGTGACACTCATGTCAGCAGTCCCGCAGCCGCCCACCGACGTCGAGGCGTTCCGCAAGCTCTCGCCGCCGGCCGGGCTGCCGTTCAAGATCCAGAAGATCGGTCACGTGGTCCTGCGCGTCGCGGACCTCACGCGATCGGTCAACTTCTACACGCAGGTGCTCGGCTTCCGCGTCTCGGACGTCTACCCCGAGGATATGGTCCCCGGCGGAATGGTGTTCATGCGCTGCAACCGCGACCATCACGGCGTCGCGCTGGTCGGCGGCATCACCGAGCGCGCGAGCCAGCGCGAGCTGCACCACTTCGCGTTCGAGGTGGCGACGCTCGACGAGGTGTTTCGCGCGAGGAAGCATCTGCGCGAGCACGGCGTGCCGATCGTGTTCGAGGGCCGGCGGCGCGCCGGCGTGCAGATCGCGGTCGAGTTCGAGGATCCCGACGGGCACCAGCTCGAGATCTACTGGGGGCTCGACCAGCTCGGCGAGAACGACGTCGCGCGGCCGAAGAGCGAGTGGCGCTGGGCGCACTCGCTCGAGGAGGCGATCGCGTACCACCCGCCCGGACAGAGCCCGGTGCTGGCCGATCCCTCGCTCGCCGAGAAGAAGGCGTGACCGGCGCGCGCGGCGCGAGAGGGGCATTCCATGGCTGGTGAGGCAGGCAGGAGCGCGCTCGTGGTGAGCGCGCATTCGGCGGACTTCGTGTGGCGTGCGGGCGGCGCGATCGCGCTCTACGCGAGCCGCGGATGGCGGGTGAAGATCGTGTGCCTCTCGTACGGGGAGCGCGGCGAATCGGCGAAGCTCTGGCGCGCGCCAGGCATGACGCTCGAGAAGGTGAAGGAGGCGCGCCACCGGGAGGCGCAGGCGGCCGCCGATCTCCTCGGCGGCGAGCTCGAGTGCTTCGATCTCGGCGACTACCCGATGCGGGTCCCGGACGAGGCGCTCTACCGCCTCGCCGACGTCTACCGCGAGCTGCAGCCCGAGTTCGTCCTGACGCACTCGCTCGAGGATCCGTACAACTTCGACCACCCGCTAACGGCGCACGTGGCGCAGGAGGCGCGCGTGATCGCGCAGGCGATGGGCCACAAGCCCGGCGGCAGCGTGCTCGGAGCGCCGGGCGTGTTCCTGTTCGAGCCGCACCAGACCGAGCAGTGCAACTGGAAGCCGCAGGTGCTGCTCGACATCACGCCGGTGTGGGAGAAGAAGCGTCAGGCCTTCGAGCTGATGGCAGCGCAGGAGTACCTGTGGGACTACTACACGCGCGTCGCCCTGAACCGCGGCGTGCAAGCCGCGCGCAACTCGAACAAGAAGCACATCAAGTACGCCGAGGCCTACCAGCGCGTGTTCCCGCACGTCACCGAGGAGCTCTCATGAGCACGATCGCGGTGCGCAACGTCCGCCGCGCCGACCCGGCCGCGGTCGGGCGGCTCGCCCGCTACGGCGTCGCGACAATCCACGAGGCGCAGGGCCGCACGGGACTCCTGCAGCCGTACATGCGACCCATCTACGCCGGTGCCGCCGCCTGCGGCACCGCGATCACCGCCCTCGCGCATCCCGGCGACAACTGGATGCTGCACGTCGTGGCCGAGATGATCCGGCCCGGCGACGTGGTCGTGGTCGCGCTCTCGGCCGAGAACGCGGACGGCATGTTCGGCGAGCTCCTCGCCACGTCCTACCGGGCGCGCGGCGCGAAGGGGCTCGTGATCGACGCCGGCTGCCGCGACGTGCGCAGCCTCACCGAGATGGGCTTCCCGGTCTGGTCGCGCGCGGTCTCGGCCAAAGGCACGGTCAAGTCGACCGTCGGCGCGGTGAACGTGCCGGTCGTGTGCGCGGGCATGCTCGTGAACCCGGGCGACGTCGTCGTCGCCGACGACGACGGCGTGGTCGTCGTGCCGCGCGCGGCCGCGGCCGAGGTCGCCGCCGCGGCCGCGGCGCGCGAGGCGAAGGAGGACGCCATGCGCAAGCGGCTCGCCGGCGGCGAGCTCGGCCTCGACCTCTACGGCATGCGCGAGAAGCTCGCGGCGGCCGGCCTGCGCTACGTGGACGAGCCGCCGCAGTGACCGGCGGCGAGTGTGTCGGATCCGATCTTGCTCAACCGAAGGGAGGACGCATGAAACGCAACCTTACGAGGCTCGCTCGCTGGTGCGCCGCGCTCGCGCTCGCCGCCGCCGCCAGCGCCGCCGCCGCGCAGAGCTATCCCGCCAAGCCGATCAGGATCGTCGTGCCGTACGGCGCCGGCGGCGTCGCCGACATCTCGGCGCGCGTGGTGGCGCAGAGGATGACCCAGACGATGGGCCAGCAGGTGATCGTCGAAAACAAGCCGAGCGCGGGCGGCATCCTCGCCTCCGAGATGGTGGCCAAGGCCGAGCCCGACGGCTACACCCTGCTCTTCATCACGAACGGCAACGCGGTGAGCGAGTCGCTGTTCAAGTCGCTGCCCTACGACTCGCTGCGCGACTTCGCGCCGGTGTCGACGGTCGGGTTCTTCGATTTCGTCTTCGTGACGAAGCCCGATTCGGACGTCAAGTCGCTGGGCGACGTGATCGGCCGCATGAAGGCGAATCCCGGCAAGATGAACATCGCGACCGTGTCGGTGGGCAGCGGCCAGAACCTCGCGGCCGAGCTCTTCCGCTCGATGGCCGGAGTCGATGCGGTGATCATCCCCTACAAGGTCACCCCCGACGTCGTCACGGCGGTGAGGTCGGGCGACGTCCAGCTCGGGGTCGAGATCCTGGCGCCGGTGCTCTCGCAGATCAAGAGCGGCGGCTTGAAGGCGCTCGCGGTGGCTTCGGCCCGCCGGTCGCCGATTCTGCCCGACGTGCCCACTGTCGCCGAGAGCGGGGTGGCGGGGTACGAGGCCTCGTCGTGGAACGGTGTCGCCGCGCCGGCGAAGACCCCGGCCGCGATCGTCGCGCGGCTGAACAAGGAAGTGAACGCGGCCGTCGCCTCGCCCGACGTCAAGAAGCGGCTCTCCGACCTCGGTATCGATCCGCGCGCCGGCACTCCGGAAGAGCTGCGCGAGAAGCTCGTGTCCGACATCGCCAAGTGGAAGGCGGTGATCGAGAAGGCGGGCATCCCCAAGCGGTGACGCCGCAGCGCGCATGAAGACGGCCCGCCCCCCGGTCGCCGCGCCGACCAGGCCGAAGTACGTGCCGCCGCCGGGGGCGTGCGACGCGCATTGCCCCGTCTTCGGGCCGCCCGAGAAGTTTCCGTACGCCGAGGGCCGGCCATACACGCCCGGCGAGCCGGCGCCGAAGGAGCGGCTCAAGCAGCTGCATGCCCATCTCGGACTCGCGCGCGCGGTGATCGTGCAGGCGACGCCGCACGGCACCGACAACAGCGCGATGCTCGACGCGATCGCCGCGAGCGACGGGGCCTGCCGCGGCGTCGCGCTCCTCGCCGAGGACATCACCGACGCCGGGCTCGAGCGGCTGCACGCCGGCGGCGTGCGTGCGGCCCGCTTCAACTTCGTGCGCCATCTCGGCGGCGCGCCCGACCCGGCGTATTTCGACCGCACGGTGGCGCGC
The DNA here is from genome assembly GCA_023383795.1 of Burkholderiales bacterium. Classification (GTDB taxonomy): domain Bacteria; phylum Pseudomonadota; class Gammaproteobacteria; order Burkholderiales; family SG8-39; genus JAABRB01. The sequence continues at coordinate 8,452 of JAHDYJ010000073.1, forward strand.
GTGAAGGCGCTCGGCTGGCACGTCGAGCTGCACTTCGACGCGCAGGATCTCGGCGCCTGCGGCGAGCTGCTGCGCCGCATGCCGGTGCCCTACGTCATCGACCACATGGGCCGCGTGAAGTCCGCCGGCGGGCTGGACCAGGAACCGCTCAGGAACCTGCTCGGGCTCCTGAAGGACGAGCGCGCGCACGTCAAGATCTCGGGCGCCGAGCGCGTCTCGGCGAGCGGCAAGCGGCCGTTCCACGACGCGATCCCGATCGCGCGCGTGATCGTCGTGGCGGCGCCCGACCGCGTGCTGTGGGGCACCGACTGGCCGCACCCGAACGTCCCGAACGACATGCCCGACGACGGCGAGCTCGTCGACCTCTTCGCCGCCTGTTGCGACGACGAGGGCCTGCGGCGCCGCATCCTGGTCGACAATCCGACGCGTCTCTACTGGGCCGACGCGGCGTGAGGCGGGCAGCGGCGCGGAGCACGCGTTGACCCTTGCACTGTTCGTCCTCGGGCTGGTCGCGCTGGTGGCCGGCGCGCAGCTCCTGGTGCGCGGCGCCGCGAAGCTCGCGCTCGCGCTCGCCGTCTCGCCGCTCGTGGTCGGGCTCACGGTGGTGGCCTTCGGCACGAGCGCCCCGGAGCTCGCGATCTCGGTGCGCGCGGCCTGGGGCGGCCAGACGGACATCGCGCTCGGCAACGTCGTCGGCAGCAACATCTTCAACGTGCTCTTCATCCTCGGGCTGTCGGCGCTCGTCGCGCCGCTCGTCGTGGCGCCGCAGGTGGTGCGCCAGGAGGTGCCGGTCATGCTCGCCGTCTCGCTCGCGCTGTTCGCGCTCGCGCTCGACGGCGGCATCGGCCGCGCCGACGGCGCGCTGCTCTTCGGCCTGCTGGTCGCCTACACCGTCTTCCTCGTCTGGCAGAGCCGCCGCGAGACCCGCGCGACGCAGGATGAGTTCGCGCACGAGCTGCCGGGCGCCGCGCGGCAGACCTGGGATCGGCACTGGAGCGCGCAGCTCGGCCTGATCGCGGCGGGGCTCGCGCTGCTGGTCGCCGGCGCCCGCTGGCTGGTCGAGGCCGCGGTCGCGATCGCCGCCGCGCTCGGCCTGAGCGAGATGGTGATCGGGCTCACGATCGTCGCCGCGGGCACGTCGCTCCCCGAGGCCGCGACCTCGGTGGTCGCCGCGCTGCGCGGCGAGCGCGCGATCGCGGTCGGCAACATCGTCGGCAGCAACGCGTTCAACATCCTCGCCGTGCTCGGCCTGTCGGCCCTCCTCGCGCCCGCCGCGCTGCCGGTCGCCCCCGCGATGCTGCGCTTCGACATCCCGGTGATGATCGCCGTCGCGGCGGCCTGCCTGCCGATCTTCTTCTCCGGCCACCTGATCGCGCGCTGGGAGGGCGCGCTCTTCCTCGCCTACTACGCCGCCTACGCCGCCTACCTGCTGCTCGCGGCCAGGCAGCACGATGCGCTCGACGCCTACGGCACGGTCATGGCGACCGTGGTGCTGCCGCTCACCGCGATCACGCTCGCGGTGATCGGCTGGCGCGAGTGGCGCGCGCGGCGGCGCGCGTTCTGACCGATAATCGGGCGCGTCCAACCGGTGCCGGAGGCAGACATGGCGCGGCCGCATCCCCGTCTCGGCTTCGCGCTCCTCGGCTACGGCGAGGTGGGCAAGATCCTCGCGCAGGCGCTCGTCGAGCGCGGCGCGGCGGCGGTGGCCGCCTACGACATCCTCCTCGCCGACGCGCGCGCGGCGCCCGCGATGCGCGCGCACGCGGCCGCCGCCGACGTGCGGATCTGCGGCACGCCGGCCGAGCTGCTCGCGGCCGCGGACGTCGTGCTCTCGGCGGTCACCGCATCGCAGACGCTCGCGGCCGCGACCGAGGCGGCGCGCGCGATCCGGCCCGGCGCCTGGTTCGTCGACCTGAACTCGGCCTCGCCCGCCGCCAAGCGGCAGGCGGCAGAGATCGTCGAGCGGGCCGGCGCACGCTACGTCGAGTCGGCGGTGATGACCTCGGTGCCGCCTTACGGCATCCGCGTGCCGATGCTCCTCGGCGGCGCGCATGCGGCTGCCGCGGCCGGGCTGCTCGCGCCCTTCGGTTTCAGCGCGGAGGCCGTGTCCGAGGAGATCGGCGTCGCCTCCGCGATCAAGCTGTGCCGCAGCGTCTTCATCAAGGGTCTCGAGGCGATCGTGGTCGAGAGCTTCGCGACGGCGCGGCGCTACGGCGTCGAGCGCCACGTGCTCGCCTCGCTCGGCGAGACGTTCCCGGCGATCGACTGGGAGCGGCAGGGCGCCTATCTCTTCAGCCGCGTGGCGAAGCACGGCCGCCGGCGTGCGGAGGAAATGCGCGAGGCGGCGGTGACGGTGCGCGAGGCGGGCCTCGATCCGCACATGGCCGCGGCGAGCGCCGAACGGCAGGACGCGGTGGCCGCGCTCGCCGCGCGCGGCGCGTTCGCCGGCCTCGCGGCCGACGCCGGCTGGCGCGACTACGCGGATCGCATGCTGGCGCAGACGCCGGCGGCGGCGGGCGCCGCGGCAGACGGCCGGCCCGCGCGCGCCTGATGCGCCGACGCGCGCGGCGCCGGAACACGCCCGGGCGCAAGCCGGCGCGGCTGCGCTCGGACATCGCCTGGAGCACGCCGGACCGGATCGGCGTCCTCGGGCACGACCTGGTGCGCGAGCTGATCGGCCGCGTCAACCTCGGCGACATGGGCTTTCTCGAGATCACCGGGCGGCTGCCGAACGCGCGCGAGTCGCGCACGTTCAACGCGCTCCTGGTGACGCTCGTCGAGCACGGCATCGTGCCCTCGACCCTCGCGACGCGCCTCACCTACACCGGCGCGCCCGAGTCGCTGCAGGCCGCGGTCGCCGCGGGCCTGCTCGGGCTCGGCAGCGTCTTCGTCGGCTCGATCGAGGGCGCCGCGCGCATGCTCGGCGCCGCGCTGCCGGACCCCAAGGCGGAGGTCGCGCTGCCCGCGCTCGCCGATCGCATCGTCGCCGAGCACGCGCGGGCCGGCCGCGTCGTCCCGGGGCTCGGCCACCCGATCCACAAGCCGGTCGACCCGCGCGTGCCGCGGCTCTTCGCCGTCGCGCGCGCGAACGGGTTCGGCGGGCCGTACCTCCGGCTGATGCGGCTCGTCGCGCGCCGCGCCGAGAAGAGCCATGGCCGCGCGCTCCCGATCAACGCCACCGGCGCGATCGGCGCCATCTGCTGCGAGATGGGGCTGCCGTGGCAGGCGTGCCGGGGTCTGGGCGTGATGGCCCGCGCGGTGGGCCTGGTCGGTCACGTGCTCGAGGAGAGCCGGCGGCCGATCGCGCGCGAGGTCTGGCACCGGACCGAGGCCGAGGCGACCGCGCACGCGCGCGGTCGGCTGCGCCGCAAGCGTCCATAGCGGCGGCGACCGGCCCCGATGTCGATCCGGCCCCGCGCGGATCGACTATGAGTCGGAACACGACCCTTCGCGACCCGAGGACCCCCATGCTCAAGACTATTGCCGTCGTCGCTGCCCTGATCGTCGCCGGCGTCCTGATCTTCGCCGCGACCCGGCCCGACACGTTCCGCGTCGAGCGCTCGGCGAGCATCCAGGCGCCGCCCGACAGGATCTTCCAGCTCATCAACGACTACCGGAACTGGGCCGACTGGTCGCCCTGGGAAAAGAAGGATCCCGCGATGAAGCGCACCTTCGGCGCCGTGGCGAGCGGCAAGGGCGCGGTCTACGCGTGGGAGGGCAACCGGGACGTGGGCCAGGGGCGCATGGAGATCGCCGAGTCGGTGCCGCCGTCGCGGGTCGCGATCAAGCTCGACTTCGTGAAGCCGTTCGAGGCCCATAACCGGGTCGACTTCACGCTCGAGCCCGAGGGTGGCGCGACCCGCGTCAGGTGGGCGATGCAGGGCGACACCCCCTACTTCGCCAAGATCCTCCACCTGTTCATCGACATGGACGCGATGATCGGCAAGGATTTCGAGGCCGGTCTCGCCGACCTGAAGGCCGCCGCCGAGAGGGCGGCCGTGACCGGGAGGGTTCGATGAAGTTTCTGTGCCTGATCCGCGCCGAGCGCGTGATGGAGCAGCTGGACCCGGCGTTCGCCGAGGGGCATTTCCGGGACTACGCCGAGTTCACCACGGCGATCCGCGCGAGCGGCCATTTCGTCGGCTGCAACCGGCTGCTGCCGCCTGCGGCAGCGACCACGGTCCGCGTCCGCGATGGCAGGGTTTCGGTCACCGACGGGCCGTACGCGGAGACCAAGGAGCAGCTCGGCGGCTACTACGTGATCGAAGCGGCGGATCGCGACGAGGCGATCAGGGTCGCCGCCCGGATCCCGGGCGCGTGGATCGGCTCGGTCGAGCTGCAGCCGATCGCCGAGGACGAGCAGACGCTGCGCGCGCTGGGATTCGCCGGGGCGCAGTGAGCGCGGCGGCGGCGCGACGTCGATTGCCGGCGCGCGCGAGCGACCACCGTCATCCACCATACACCGCAGGGAGCAGAACCATGGCACGCAGCGGCACACCCAGGGCCCGGGCTGGCGCCCGCGGGAAGCGCGCGGCGGCGCCGGCGCACCGCGTGGTCCTGCTCGTCGCCACGCGCAAGGGCGCGTGGCTCTATCACGGCGACGCCGCGCGCAAGGCCTGGCGCATCGACGGGCCGCACTTCCTCGGGCACGTCGTGAGCCACGTCGCGCTCGACCCGCGCGACCGCCGCACGCTGCTCGCCGCGGCGAAGACCGGGCACCTCGGCCCGACCGTGTTCCGCTCGACCGATCTCGGACGCACCTGGAAGGAAGCCGCGCGGCCGCCCGCGTTCGCAAGAGTCCCCGAGGGCGCGCAGGGCCGCGCGGTCGACCATACGTTCTGGCTCGCGCCGGGTCACGCGTCCGAGCCCGGCGTCTGGTACGCAGGCACCTCGCCGCAGGGCCTCTTCCGCTCCGAGGACGACGGCGTCACGTGGGCGCCGTTCTCCTCGATCAACGACGATCCGCAGTACCGCAAGTGGATGGGCACGGTGCAGGACGGCACGCCCGACGGGCCGAAGCTGCACTCGATCATCGTGGACCCGCGCGACCCGGCGCATCTCTACTTCGCGATGTCGGGCGGCGGCGTGCACGAGTCGCGCGACCTCGGGCGCACCTGGCAGCCGCTTCTCGACGGGCTCGAGGTCGTCGAGGGCTTCGACCGCGCGGATCCCACCTTCCACGACCCGCATTGCATTCGGATGTGCGCGACCGACCCGGACCGCCTGTACCAGCAGAACCACTGCGGCATCTACCGCATCGACCGGCCGTCCGACACGTGGGTGCGCATCGGCGGCAGCATGCCGAAGCGCGTCGGCGACATCGGCTTCCCGCTGGTCGTGCACCCGCGCGACGCGGACACCGCGTGGGTGTTCCCGATGGACGGTACGAGCGTGTGGCCGCGCACGAGCCCGGACGGCGCGCCCGCGGTCTACGCGACGCGCAACGGCGGCCGCACCTGGCAGCGCCTCGCCGCCGGACTGCCGGAGAAGCAGGCGTGGTGGACCGTGAAGCGCCAGGCGATGAGCGCCGACGGCGGCGACCCCGTCGGGCTCTACTTCGGCACGACGAGCGGCGAGCTGTGGGCGAGCCGCGACGAGGGCCGCGGGTGGACGTGCATCGCGCGGCACCTGCCCGAGATCTACGCGGTGGAAGCGGCCGAACCGGCGTAGGGACGCGTCGGTGAAGGTGCTGATTCCGGGCGCGCTGCGCTCCTACACCGAGCGCGGCGAGGCCGAGGCGAGCGGCGCGACGCTCGCCGACGTGCTCGCCGACCTCGATCGCCAGTATCCCGGCATCCGCTTCCGCATGATCGACGAGCAGGACCGCATCCGGCGCCACATCCGCATCTTCGTAAACGGCGAGCAGGCGCACGCGCTCGCGCAGCCGCTCGCGCCGACCGACGAGATCATCGTCATGCAGGCGCTGAGCGGCGGCTGATCGCGCGCCGCCCGTGCGGCGGCGCATCAACCGCGCCGCGACACCCGCCTTGACACCGGCGTGGACGGTGCGTACTTTGGCCGCTCCACCGCCGGCTCGGCGGGAACGCACCGATGGAGGAGGCGGCGTGACCGGCAAGACGGACTTCGGCGTCGACGAGATCCGCGCCGCGGCGCTCGCGATCGACCTGCACCGCGGCCATCTCGACCTCTCGGTCGCGACGATGCCGGTGCGCACGCAGGCGCAGTCCGACCGCATCGTCGCCGCGGCGGCGAAGCTCTTCGGCTGGTGCCGCGCGCGGGCGATCCCGGTGGTGCACCTCGTGACGACCTACCGCGACGTGGCCGAGATCCGCGCCAATCCCTTCTGGCGCACCGGCATCGACGACCCGAAGTCGACGCGCAGGAACGCCGAGCGGCACAACCTCGCGGGCTCGCCGGGCTGCACCGTCATGCCCGCGCTGCTCGATCCGCGCGACTGGATCGTGGACACGAAGAAGCGCTACGACTGCTTCGTCGGCACCGATCTCGACTTCCTGCTGCGTTCGCACGGCGTCAACACGCTCATCGTGACCGGCGTGAACACGAACAGCTGCGTGCTCTCGACCGTCGCGGCGGCCTGCTCGAAGGACTACGCAGTCATCGTCGCCGAGGACTGCGTCGACACGATGGACGATCCAGCGCTTCACGACGCGGCGCTTCTCTGCATCCGCACCGCGCTCGGGTTCGTGATGACGAGCGAATCGATCCTGGCGACCCTCGAGGGCGCGCGCGGAGACGCGCGCGCCGCCCGCGGCGGAAAGACGACCACTCTCGCATAGCCCACGAAACATGAAACCGCTCGAGCGCCTCTCGTACTCCCCGATCGCCGACCGCGCGCCGCTCAGGCTGCCCGGCGGGGCGCGCATGGTCGTGTGGACCATCGTCAACGTCGAGGAGTGGGACATCGACCAGACGATGCCGCGGACCGTGCTCACGCCGCCCGCCGGCGGCTCGCCGATGCCCGACATCCCGAACTGGGCGTGGCACGAGTACGGCAACCGCGTCGGCTTCTGGCGCATGCTGGAGGTGCTCGACAGCCTCGGCATCAAGGCGGTGCTCGCGATCAACGGCACGGCGGTGAAGGCCTACGAGCCGATCTCGCGCGCCGCGCTCGAGCGCGGCTGGGAATTCATGGGCCACGGCTACACCCAGCAGAACATGCAGAAGGTGGCGAACGAGGCCGAGGACATCGCGAAGACCACCGAGGTCATCCGCGCCTTCACCGGCAAGCGTCCCCGCGGCTGGCTCGGGCCCGGGCTCACCGAGACCTGGGACACGCCCGATCTCCTGGTCGAGGCCGGCTACGAGTACGTGTGCGACTGGGTGCTCGACGACCAGCCGGTCGTGCTGAAGACGCGCACCAGGCCGATCGTCAACATTCCGTACACGCAGGAATGCAACGACGTCGCGATGATGCTGATCCAGCATCACCCGGCGCTCGAGTACCAGCGCCGTGCGCTCGACCAGTTCGAGCAGATCTACGCCGACTCGGCGCGCTCGGCGCGCGTGATGGCGCTAGTCGTGCATCCGTACATCATGGGCGCGCCGCACCGCCTGAAGTACTACCGGCGCGCGCTGGAGGAGATCCGCGCGCACAAGGACGTGGTGTTCTGGACCGGCGAGCAGATCCTCGACTGGTATCTCGGCGAGCGCCGCTGAACGCGTTTCGTTTCGCCCGCGAGGCCGTGCCGACGCCGGCGGATTGGCGCGCTGCACAAGCGGCATGTCTTGCGCTCGGATGGGGCGCGGTTAGAATGGCCCGAGCCGCCCCACCCCCTTGACCGGGCGGGAACAAAGAAAGGCGGGCCCCAGCCCGCGAACAACCAGCCCCGGGATCCATGGACGCTGAATTCTGGATCATTCAGGTCTTCAACGGCCTCTCGTACGGCGCGCTGCTGTTCCTGCTCGCCGCCGGGCTGTCGCTGATCTTCGGGGTGATGCGCATCGTCAACCTGGCGCACGGGTCGTACTTCCTGCTCGGCGGCTACGTCGCGCTGACGGTGATCTGGACGACCGACCTGTGGGTGCTGTCGATCCCGGCCGCGGCGCTGGCGATCGCGGTGGTCGGACTGCTGATGGAGCGCCTGTTCCTGCGCCCGCTCGGGTTCGACCCGCTGCGCCAGGTGCTGCTCACCGTCGGCTTCGCGTTTCTCTTCCAGCAGGCCGCGCTCGACATCTGGGGCGGCGACAGCCTCGACATCACGCCGCCGGAGGCGCTGACGCGGAGCGCGGTGATCGGCGGCATCTACTTCCCGCTCTACCGGGTGTTCATGATCGGGGTGGCGGTCGCGATCGGCCTCGCGCTGTGGCTCGCGATGGAGAAGACGCGCATGGGCGCGATGGTGCGCGCCGCGGTCGACGACTCCGAGATGGCGCGCGGGGTCGGCGTCGACACCTCGCTCGTCTCGATGTTCATCTTCGCGCTGGGCGCGTTCCTCGCCGGTCTCGGCGGCGTGATCGGCGGCGCGTTCCTCGGCGTCTACCCCGGGCTGGATTTCGAGATCCTGCCGATCGCGTTCGCGGTCGTCATCATCGGCGGCATGGGCAGCCTCGGCGGCGCGGCGATCGGCAGCCTGATCGTCGGGCTCGCCGACAACTTCGGCAAGGCGCTCTTTCCGGAGATCTCGTACTTCACGCTGTACGCGCCGATGGTGCTGATCCTGGCGCTGAAGCCGACCGGACTGTTCGGGCGCGAGTGAGGTGGACATCGTGAGCGAGCGCGCCAAGATCATCGCCGTCGTCGCCGCGCTGGTCGTGCTGGTCCTGTACATGCAGTTCGGGGCGACCTCGTTCGTGCGGCTGGTGATCACCCAGGCGCTGATCTTCGGCATCCTCGCCATGAGCCTCGACATCCTGCTCGGCTACACCGGCCTGCCCTCGCTCGGGCAGGCGGCGTACCTCGGCATGGGCGCCTACGTGGCGGCAATCCTCACGACGCGGTTCGGCTTCGGGCTCGACTGGACTTTCTGGCTGCTCATCGTGCTCGGCTTCGTGATCGGCGCGGTCACCGCCGCGTTCTTCGGCCTGTTCGCGATCCGCGCGACCGGCGTCTACTTCCTGATGATCACGCTCGCGCTCGGCCAGTGCGTCTGGGGGCTCGCCTACCGGTGGAACTCGCTCACCGGCGGCGACAACGGGATCAACATGCCCGGCCGGCCCGACTTCGGCCTCGACCTGTCGAACGACATGAACTTCTTCTACGTCGTGCTCGGCTTCTTCGTCGCGACGCTCGCCGCGCTCTACCTGCTGGTGAAATCGCCGTTCGGCCGCAGCCTGGTCGGCATCCGCGAGAGCGAGCTGCGCATGCGCATGCTCGGCTACAACACCTGGCTGCACAAGTACGTGGCGTTCATCATCGCCGGCGGCTTCGGCGGGCTCGCCGGCGTGCTGTGGGCGTTCCTGAACGGCCTAGTGAGCCCCGAGGACGTCATCCTCGCCACCTCGGTCGACGCGCTGCTGATGGTGGTGCTCGGCGGGCCCGGCACGCTGATCGGCGGCGTGATCGGAGCGGGCCTCGTCGTCTTCGTGCGCGAGTACCTCAGCACCGTCGTGGAGTGGTGGCAGTACGTCCTCGGCGGGATGTACGTCCTGACGATCCTGTATCTTCCGGGCGGCCTGATGGGCATCCCGGAGCGAATCCGCCAGCGCCGCGCGCAGGCCGCGGGCGCCGTGCGGGCCGAAGCGGTTTCCACGTCTCACTAGCGAAGGAAGGAGGAGCTGTCATGCTGCGCAGACCCACCACCGGATTCCCCCGAGCAGTCAAGCTGGGCGCACTCGCGCTCGGCGCCGGCCTCGCCGCCGCGCCGGCCGCCGCCGAGGAGCTGCGCATCGGCTTCCTCGCGCCGATGACCGGCATCTTCGCCCAGGTTGGCAAGGACATGAGCAACGGCTTCGAGATGTACGTGGACGAGGTCAAGGGCGACTTCGCCGGCGCGAAGGTCAAGTTCATCCTCGAGGACGGCCAGGGCAAGCCGCCGGTCAACGTCCGCAAGGCCGAGAAGCTCACCCGACAGGACAAGGTCCACGTCATGATCGGCGGACTGCTCGCCTCCACCGGCTACGCGCTCGCGCCGGTCAGCACGCGCGAGAAGACGGTCTACATCCCTTCGGTCGCGGCGGCCGACGACCTAACCCAGCGCGAGGCCTCCAAGTACCCGTACGTGGTGCGCACCGGCTGGACGAGCTCGCAGCCCAACCATCCGTTCGGCGAGTGGGCGTGCGAGCAGGGCTACAAGAAGATCGTGGCGATCGGCGCCGACTACGCGTTCGGCTACGAGGTCGTGGGCGGGTTCCAGCGCGCGTTCGAGGCCTGCGGCGGACAGGTCATCCAGAAGATCTGGCCGCCGCTCGGCACCAAGGACTTCGGGCCCTTCATCCCGACCATCCGCGAGGACGCCGATGCCATCTTCACGCTGATGGTCGGACCGATGTCGCTGCAGTTCCCGAAGCAGCTCGCGGCGTCCGGCAACAAGAAGCCGGTGCTCGGCGGCGGCACGAGCTACGACGAGTTCGTGCTGCCCTCGATGGGCGACGAGTCGATCGGCCACTACTCGGCGCTGCAGTACAGCGCGGCGATCGACACGCCGAAGAACCGCGAGTTCGTGCGCAAGTACCGCGAGAAGTACGGCAAGGTGCCCTCCTACTACTCGGAGAGCAACTACACCACCGCGCAGATGATCCACGAGGTCATGAAGCAGACCAAGGGCAAGTGGCCGGGCGCCGGCAAGTTCGTGCAGATGCTGTCGAAGGTCAAGGTCGACAGCGTGCGCGGACCGATCCGGCTCGACGAGCTGCGCAACCCCGTGCACAACGTCTACATCCGCAAGGTCGAGAAGAAGAAGATGCACGGCTACGACCAGGACGAGCTGTGGAACACCGTCATCAAGACCTATCCGAACGTCAGCCAGTTCTGGAAGTGGGGCAAGGACGAGTTCCTGAAGCAGCCGGTCTACAGCCGCGACTTCCCGCCGTGCAAGTTCTGCCAGTGAGGCGCAGCTAGCCGCCGCGGCGGCGCCGTCCTCGCGGGACGGTGCCGCCCGGCACTCGCCCGCCACAATCGTCGATTCCCGCCATGGCAACCTCCGGCGCCCAGCCCGCGCTCGAGCTGCGCGGCCTCTCGAAGAGCTTCGGCGGCCTGCACGCGGTGCGCGGCGTGACCCTGCGCGTGCTGCCGGGCGATCGCAAGGCGATCATCGGCCCGAACGGCGCCGGCAAGACCACGCTCTTCAACGTCATCACCGGCATCCTGCCGGCGACGTCGGGCGAGACCGTGCTGTTCGGCACGGACGTGACCGCGTGGCCGACCCACCGCCGCACCGCGCTCGGGATGGCGCGCACGTTCCAGGTCACGAACCTCTTCCCGAAGCTCACGGTGCTCGACAACGTCCTGCTCGCGATCCAGGGGCTGCGCGGCATGAAGTTCGTCGTGTGGCGCCCGCTCGCCTCCTACCGGGACCTGTACGAGAAGGCGCGCCGCCTACTCGAGCAGGTCGGCTTCTGGGACCGCCGCGACGTGCAGGTGCGCAACCTCTCGCACGGCGAGCAGCGCCAGATCGAGATCGTGCTCGGCCTCGCGAGCGACCCGAAGATCCTGCTGCTCGACGAGCCGGCGGCCGGCCTCTCCTCGGGCGAGTCGCGCGAGATGGCGGAGTTCCTCAACCGGCTCGATCCGACGCTCGCGATCCTGCTGATCGAGCACGACATGGACGTGGTGTTCGACGTCGTCGACCACATCTCGGTGCTGCACTTCGGCGAGGTGCTGGAGGAAGGGCCGACCGAGGTCATCCGCGCGAGTCCCAAGGTGCGCGAGATCTACCTCGGGGCCGAGGATTAGCCGTGGCGATCCTGGACGTCGAGGACATCCACACCTACTACGGCGACGCCTACGTGCTGCAGGGGCTGTCGCTCAAGCTCGAGCAGGGGCAGATCCTCGGGCTGCTCGGGCGCAACGGCGTGGGCAAGACGACGCTCGTCAAGTCCATCGTCGGCTTCAACCCGCCGCGGCGCGGCCGCATCGTGTTCAAGGGCACCGACATCACGCACGTCTCGTCGTTCGAGACGGTGCGCTCCGGCATGGGTCTCGTGCCGCAGGGCCGGCGCGTCTTCCCGACGCTGAGCGTGGAGGAGAACCTGCGGGTCGCGGAGCGGCGCGCCGACCGCCACGGCTGGACCCTCGAGCGCGTCTACGCGCTCTTTCCGCGCCTCAAGGAGCGGCGCCGCCAGCGGGCGCGCACGCTCTCCGGCGGCGAGCAGCAGATGCTCGCGATCGGCCGCGCGCTGATGACGAACCCCGATTGCCTGATCATGGACGAGCCCTCCGAGGGCCTCGCTCCGATCGTCATCCAGGGCGTGTGGGAGGCGGTCGGCAAGCTCAAGCAGGAGGGCCTCTCGATCCTGCTCGTCGAGCAGAACGCCTCGCTCGCGCTGAAGCTCGTGGACTACGTGCACGTCATCAGCAAGGGCCGCGTGGTCTACTCGGGCACCCCGGGCGAGCTGCGCGCGAACGAGGACGTCAAGTCGAGCTACCTCGGGATCTAGCCCGGAGCCACCTCGGCAGCCAGGCTGGCGCTAGCGCTCTCCCGCGAGCAGCGCCTGATCGGCGCGGACGGCATCCCACACGTAGTCGAGAAAAGCGCGGATGCGCCGCATGCGGCGCAGCTCCGGGTGCGTGAGCAGCCACAGCCCGGTCGACATCGCCTCGGGCGGCTCGATCAGTCGCACCAGCGCGCGGTCGGCCATGAAGCACGGCAGCGCCGCGATGCCGAGGCCCGCCTGCGCCGCGGCGAGCATCGTGCCCAGGTGATCGCAGCGCGCCGCGACGCGGGCGCCGGCGGCCGTGCGCTCGAGCCATTCCGCGGTCGAGAAGAAGCCGAGCGCGGAATCGTAGCCGATGACCGCGTGGCCGGCGAAGTCGAGCCGCTCGGGATCGAGGCGCGGGCGGCGGCGCAGATACTCGCGGCTGGCGTAGAGCGAGTAGCGGATCGTGCCGGCCTTGCGGCCGACCATGTTGCCGCTCGGCCGGCGCGCCGGGCGCAGGGCGACGTCGACCGCGCGCTCGGCGAGATCGACGATCGTGTTCGCGACGCGCACCTGCACCTCGATCTCCGGGTGCCGCGCGCCGAAGCCCGCCAGCCAGCGCGGCAGGAGCGCGGTCGCGAGCCCGTCGGAGGTCGTGACGCGCACCGCGCCGGCGAGCCCGGCGTCGCAGCTCGCGAGCCGCGCCTCGAAGTCGGCGAGCCCCGCCTTCAGCCGCTCCCCCGACTCGAGCAGCGCGTGGCCGGCGTCGGTCAGGCGGTAGCCGGTCGCGAGCCGCTCGAAGAGCTTCGCGCCGGCCCGCGCCTCGAGCGAGGCGAGCTGGCGCAGCGCCGTGGAGTGGTGCACGCCGAGCGCGGCGGCGGCCTTGCCGACGCTCGTGTGGGTAGCCACGGCGAGGAAGGTCTCCAGCTCGCCGCGGTCGAAGCCGCGCTTGCCCATGTGCAAATCTGCAAAGGAACTCTGCGCATTTTCGCGTATTCGCCGAGGCCGGTCCAGCCTAAGCTGACGCCGGATCGGTCGCCGAGGAGAAGACGATGACGACGAAGCCATGCACTCTCGCCGCCGCGCTCCTGCTCGGCGGCGCGCTCTGCGCGACCGGCGCCGCGGCACAGGTCCCGCCGTCGGCGGGCGAGCTCGCCGCGTACTCCGGCCTGCACGCCGCGGCGGCCCGCGGCGACGCGGCCGGAATCGCGCGCCTCGTCGCCGGGGGGGCCGACCCGAACGGGCGCGACGCGCACCGCCGCACGCCGCTGCACGTCGCCGCATACCGCTCGCGGCTCGACGCGATGCGTGCGCTCGTGAAGGCGGGCGCCGACCCGAACGCGCTCGAGCGCGACCGCTACGACCTCGTCACCATCGCCGCGGTGGCGAACGACCTGCCGACGCTCGCGCTCGCGCTCGAGCTCGGCGCGAGCCCCCGCAACGTCACCAGCCGCTACGACGGCACCGCGCTGATCGCCGCCGCGCATCTCGGCCACCACGAGGTCGTGCGCGTGCTCATCCGCGCCGGCGCGCCGCTCGACCACGTGAACAACCTCGGCTGGACCGCGCTGA
>JAHDYJ010000074.1 GCA_023383795.1 Burkholderiales bacterium
AACCAGGGGGCCGTTCCCAAGTAACCCATGGTCCGAGGATCCCTGGGCGGGTCACAGGCTCTAAAGCGACGCTCGCCGACGCCGTGTCAAGCCAAGGAGCACCAGTGCAGTCGTGACAGCGATCAGCGTGCCCGGTTCTGGAATCTGGGCTGGGCCTATTTGGAGACGCCAGGTCTCAACGCCCTGATCCAGCACGATCCCAAAGTTCGTGAGCGTGCCGTCCGCAAGGCCGAAAAACTGCACCGAATCAAAATCGCCAGTAATGCCGGTGTCGGAACCCGACACGATCAGGTCAAACACACCAAAGGCGGGCTGGAACAGGAAATTGAGCTCCAAAGTACCGTCCAGAATTGCTTGATTTGCGTTGATCGCGCCATATTCGACGCCGCGCAAGAACCCTTCGAAATCCAGCGAGATCGTAGCGCCATTTCCCAGGGTCAGAGTGTCGGCGACTTCAGCGAGATTCTTGTTGAGGTCAAAGGTTCCTGTTGCAGTGGCGGTATTGGGCGCTTCGGTGACGCCGATCACCAGATTCGTGGCGGATAGCCCGCCGTCGATCAGCGACAGTGATCCGGTTGCCGGTCCGGAGTCTGCGGCGGCCAGGCTGAGCTGCACGTTGCCAACCCGCACGTCGCTAAAATTGCTGATCCCCCCGGTGACCGTCACAGTGCCCATGGCCGTGCCGGGGCCGGTCGTGACGCCGATCCTCAGATCAGACCCGGTGCCCTGAATCCCCCCCGCGAGCACACTCAACTCGCCTGTTGCGCTGGCCGTGGCGGTATTCGCGCTGCTGCCGCTGGTGCCGACATTCACAAGACCGATGTCGCTGATCCCGTTGCCGATCACCGCGATGCCCACCGCATCGGCCGAACCCGCCGAGGTGCCGACCAGCAGATTGGCACCACCCTGAAGCGATCCGCCGACGTTCAGATCTCCCGTGGCATTGCCCGAGCTGGCGAACCCGCTGGACCCGACCAGAGTGAGAAAAAAACCGCTCACATTGCCGTCGACCGACACCGTGCCGTTCGCAGTGCCCGACGTAAAGTTGTTGTCGGTGCTGCCGACCACCAGCTGCCCGGTCCCGGCGCCGGTCAGGTTGCCGGTCTGAATGTTCAGAACGCCGGTTGCCGGTCCGGAGTCTGCGGCGGCCAGGCTGAGCTGCACGTTGCCAACCCGCACGTCGCTAAAATTGCTGATCCCCCCGGTGACCGTCACAGTGCCCATGGCCGTGCCGGGGCCGGTCGTGACGCCGATCCTCAGATCAGACCCGGTGCCCTGAATCCCCCCCGCGAGCACACTCAACTCGCCTGTTGCGCTGGCCGTGGCGGTATTCGCGCTGCTGCCGCTGGTGCCGACATTCACAAGACCGATGTCGCTGATCCCGTTGCCGATCACCGCGATGCCCACCGCATCGGCCGAACCCGCCGAGGTGCCGACCAGCAGATTGGCACCACCCTGAAGCGATCCGCCGACGTTCAGATCTCCCGTGGCATTGCCCGAGCTGGCGAACCCGCTGGACCCGACCAGAGTGAGAAAAAAACCGCTCACATTGCCGTCGACCGACACCGTGCCGTTCGCAGTGCCCGACGTAAAGTTGTTGTCGGTGCTGCCGACCACCAGCTGCCCGGTCCCGGCGCCGGTCAAACCACCGGTAGTTACGTTCACCGTTCCCGAGGAGTTGCTCGCCCCGACGACACGACCGACGTTCAGACCGAGCACTCCAACCGCAGCATTCGCATTTGCCGTGCCGCCATTACCGATCGTGGCATCGTCGAAGACAGTCGGCACTTGTGCCGGGGCCCAGTTGCTGGCCACGAACCAATCTGCGTTGCCGGCGGCCCAGGTAACGGGAATCGCCGATGCTGACACTGACCAGAACCCGAGGACCGCCGCGAAGGCCGCTGTTCTACCAAGGCTGCCATTCATGTTCACCCCCCGACGTGCGGCTGGTGCTTCATTTCGGCTTGCGATTCGGCGGTCTCGTCGCATGACGTCCGCAGTAGGGTGGACGCGGGCAATTCTCGTGCCGCGCTTGACTAGTTCACTGCGAATCAAGGGGTTGAGCACAGCGGAGCCCTTTGAGCCACCGGAGCAGCCGCTGAGCTGTAAGGCTTTTCGACATCCGCCCTTTCCCACGCAGATCTCGCGACACGCCAGTCTGGCTCCGTCAGGAACGAGCGAAGCCGGCAAATGCCGGCTTCGCTGTTTCTGGCGCAGAGGAGCGAGCCGCCTGCGCGGCTCGCGTGGGGGAATCGAAAGGCAATGGCGTTCCCTCCCGGACGGTCGAGTTGCGCGTGAAGCGCCACGGGCTCGACGACAGCGCGCGCGCGGGTTCTGCGCACTCCAACCGAGGGAATGGCTCTCTCCGGCTTCAGTCACGTGAATGCGGTGACGCACTTCTCGCCGGACGTCGCCGATTGCGACCAGGCGATCCAGCTCGCGGCACTCGGCGGGCGAGGCGGGCAGCGGATCGACCGTACGCGCGACGTCGGCGCAGAGCTCGAAATCCCTCAGCAACGCGCCATACCCGTGCAGCGGGCGCGCGATCGCGAACTTCAGGTTGACGCCGCATGGCTCGTCCAGGACGGGTCTCACCCGCCGTGCCAGATCGCGCGACAGGGGGTGGCCGGGTTGCCGTGCCACCACGCCCGGCAGCAACGCGGGGTACACGGACACCCTGACGGCAGCGGACACCGCGCCCGGCTCGTCCGGGAGCAGGCGGACCAGCCGCTCGAGAGCAGGGGATCTACCACGCCGTCATGCTAGACTGCGAGCGGTTCGGAGCAAATGTCGAGCGTCGAGCAAACTCAAGCGAGGGAAACGATGCAAACGCGCGAGCTAACGGCCATCATCGAGCGCGAGGGTGACGGTTACGTCGCGCTGTGCCCGGAGCTGGACATCGCGAGCCAGGGCGACACGATCGAGACGGCACGCGCCAACCTCAAGGAGGCGCTGGAGTTGTTCTTCGAGACCGCTGACCCTGCCGAGATCAAGGCCCGACTCCACGACGAGGTGTTCGTCACCCGCGTCGAGGTCGCGGTTGGGTAGGCTGCGCGTCTTCTCCGGCCGCGAGCTTTGCCGGTTGTTGACACAGCATGGATTCCAGCAGGTCAGGCAGCGCGGCAGCCATGTCGTGATGCAGAAGCGCACGGGGGCGACGACGGTGACGGTCCCCGTGCCGCTGCACGACGAAATCCGCGTCGGCACACTCCAGTCCATCATCCGCCAGTCCGGATTGCCACGCGAGCTCTTCGAGCATTGAAGGAGTGTCCGCGATGGGCGGTGTCTCTTCAGAGACCCTTCTCCAATTCGCGCCCGCAGCACGTGGAATATGGCTGTTTCGGGCGAAGAGCTCGCCGAAGTTGGAGAAGGCGGCTATCGTAAGCATCTGATCCTATGAAGAAGGCGCCCGAACTCGAAATCTGTTGTACGGTTTACCGTACCGGGGGTTCGAATCCCTCCCTCTCCGCCAGTTCAGGTCGTCGTGCATCGAGTGCGCAACGGCCTTCTGAGCCGGCACCGTCTCCGATTCTCTCTGACGTCCTGCAAATCGCGCGTGGAATCGGCGAGGACTCCGCAGGGCGGGTAGCGCTGGCGAGAGAACGCGGCCGAGCTTGAGATGTCTCCGAGCGAACCGCTCGACTGCACGGTTGCGAGAGGACCGATAAAAGACTATATTTGGTCTTCAGCGCGCCGGAGCACATGCATGAAATACTCGACCCAGATCAAGCCGATCAGCTATCTGAAGGCCAATGCGGCTGAGGTCGTGCGGCAGCTTGCCGACAAGCGCGAGCCGCTCGTGATCACCCAGAACGGCGAGGCCAAGGCCGTGATCCAGGACGTCGCCTCTTACGAGGAGACCCAAGAGACGTTGGCCCTGCTCAAGATCCTCGCCCTTGGCAACGTGCAGATCGAGAAGGGTCGGGTCGCTTCGGCAGAACAGGTGATCAAGCGCCTGCGGGGGAGAAGGGCGCGCGACTGATGCGCTACGAGGTCCTGCTGACCGAGGATGCCGAGCGGGACCTGGAGGAACTCTACGACTACGTTTCGGAGCACGATGCGCCCGGCAAGGCCGAGGCGCTCCTGCAGCGCATCGAGCGTGTGGTCGGGAGCCTCGCCACGCACCCGGAGCGTGGGTCGTACCCCAGGGAGCTCCTGGGCCTGGGGATACGGGAGTACCGGCAAACGTTCTTCACGCCGTACCGCGTCATCTACCGCGTGGTTCGGCCGCGCGTGTACATCCTGCTCATCGCCGACGGCAGGCGCAACATGCAAACGCTGCTTGCTCGGCGTCTGCTCGGCGCGTAGCGCGCTTGCTCGCACGACGCCGAGCCGATGCAAAGTTTCGGTCGCCGAGGTGTTCGTCGCGCGTCGGGTCGCGGCTGGGCAGGATCGCCGCGCGAGCTGTTCGAGATTTCATCACGGCCTCCGCGGCCGCGCCGCCTTCACCGACGCCTCTCCAATTCGGACACGCAATGCGTGGGATACGGCCGGGCCAGGCGACGTCGGCGATGCCCGAGATCCGATGTCCGGTGAGACCAGCTATCAGCTGCTGATCGACGTGTCGCGGCCTCTGCGGCGCGCGATCGGCCGTCTGGGCGAGTTCGATTTTCCGGCCGGCCGCTACGTGTACACTGGCTCGGCGAAGCGCGGGCTCGAGGCGCGCATCGCGCGCCATCTGCGGCGGCGCAAGCCTTTGCGCTGGCACATCGACTACCTGCTGGCCGCGCCGGGCGTCGCGGTCGCGGGCGTCGTTCGCTCGCGACGCCACGAATGCGCGCTGAATCGCGCGGTGCCCGGCCGCATCCCGGCACTCGGGTTCGGCGCTTCGGACTGTCGCGCCGGCTGTGGCGCGCACCTGAAGTATCTGGGGCGGGGACGGTCCGGCACGAAGTAACAGCAACGCGGACGCCGATGCCGCCGGCGCTGTCGCAATTCCGACGCCGCTTGATTCAGGGCGGGCCGAAGGGATACGCTGGATTCCACAAGGTGCCGCCAGAAGCACCGGCGCGGATTCTCCGGATCCAACGAGATGCGCGCTTTCCTCGATTCGCCCGACCTTTTGGGGAGGTAGGTATGGGTGGCGTGGCTACGCTTGCCTCGCGCAAACGCGTCGTTGCGACAGCGCGGGCACTTGCAGGTCGCTGTTCCCAGACGCGGTGTGCGGGCTGCGGTCCTCGCGATGTCGAGGACCGTGCGCGACTCGTCGCGGTCTAGAGAGGTCGAGCGCGTCGCATGCAGGGCGCGGTTCCGCGTCCGGCTTCCCGCTTGCGAAGGTCACCCGCAAGAGGGTCTGCGGCCCGACCTCGAGCACGCGGTGCCCGCGTTTGCGCGCGCACGATGCCAAGCATCGCGCTGGCGCTCGCCGCGCTGCTGCTCGCATCCGCTCACCCGGCGCCGGCCGCCGAGCTCGCGCCGGCCGAGACCGCTCGCATTCTCGCGGGAGTGGATGCGAACCCGGCGGGACTGCCTCCGGACACGCGTCGGCTCCTGCCGGCCTATTCGCACGAGGTCGCCACTTCGTGGAGCGTCTATGCGCAGCGCATCGGCAAGCCGATGGGCGACTGGGCGCGCAGAGAGCTGCCCGATGCGCGCGGCGCAACCGTGTTCTACCCGTTCTCCGGGCCGGATTTCGCGACCGTCGCGCAGCTCTACCCGGACGCGGGGCGCTACGTGCTCGTCGCCGACCAGTCCGCCTGCCCGCCGCCGGCGCTTGCCCGGTTGACTACGCAGGAAGCCGCGGCGTATCTCGCGCGGTTCCGCGAGGGCTGGCGGCGGTTCGCCACGCTGGGTTTCTTCCTGACCCGCGAGCTCAACGCGGACGCGAGCCGGACCGAGCATCGCGTGGGCGTCACCGCGCTGCTGATGGCGTTCGCCGCCCTGCAGGGATTCGAGGTGACCGGGGTGCAGCCCATCCGGATTGCGGCGGACGGCGTCCGGCTCGAGCCGCAGCCGGACGAGCACCGGAGTTGTCGGAACTGGGAGTCGGTGCGTCTGACGCTGAGGCGCGAGGGCCGGCAAGCGGTTCTCGACTACGTGCGGCTCGATCTCTCCGACGCGGCGTTGCTCAAGCAGCCGGCCCGGCGTGCATGGCTCGAGCGAGTCGCCGGCAACCCGACCGTGCTCAAGGCCGCATCCCACCTGCCGCAGAACGGCGGATTCAGGATCGCCCGCGACGCGATTCTCGACCGGGCGCCGAGCGTCTGGCAGGACGAGACGGGCATCGAGTACGGGCTGCTCGCGAAGCATTTCGGCGTCGCGCTGTACGGCCGCTTCACGAAGGCCCACGCCCTGTTCGGGGCGGATGCCCAGCGCTCGCTTGCGCTCGCTTACGAACGGGCGGGGACGCGGGTCAAGCCGATCGGCTTTCGCGTCGGCTACTTGAAGGAATCGGGATGGAGCGTGCAGGTCGCGCTGCGCGGCGGCACGCCGACCGCGGTGCGTAGCGGCCCGGCCGCTCGCGCCGGCGCCGTGAAGCCGGCTTCGGCGCCGTCGCTCGAGCAGCAGATCGCGGCCCTCGAGGCGAGCGTGAAGCGGGAGCTCGCCCGTGCGAAGGCCCGGCCGCGCAAGGCCTTCGTCAGCGGGAGCACCCACGAGGAACCCTTCGCCGCTTACGTCGACGCGGTGCGCGAGCGGATCGCGGCGGGCATCGATCCCGCGACGGCCGGGCGTCGCAGCGCGGTCGTGACGCTCGCGATCCTCGGGGACGGGAGGCTGCAGGGCCTCGAGCTCGACCGGCCCTCCGGCAGCGCCGAGCTCGACGCGGCACTGCGCACGGCCGTGCGCCGCGCCGCGCCTTTCCCGCCCCTGCCGCAGCCGGTGCGCGAGCGCGCCGATGTCCTGATGGTCACTCTGCGGCTTCCCCAGCGCGCCGAACCGGCCGCGCCGCGCATGGTTTCGTCCGCCGCGGCGGGCATGAATCCATGCGAGCTGCCCTTCACCGACATGATCGATCCGCGCGCCGCGAAGCGGATCGCCGCGGGCGGTCCGTTACGGGAGTCGGACCTCCGGCGCTTCGAACTGCGCGATGCGATGAACGCTTCGCCCGGGATCTCCGTCGAAGACGACCAGCGGTACAACTACCGGGGCCGCTATCTGGTCGCCAACCTGGACACGAAGGGACCGGGCGGGCAGTGCCGGGGGCTCGAGGAGAGATATCCGCTGATCGACCTCAAGCAGCCGGATGTCGAAACGTTTCCCGAGTTGCAGGACCCCGAGACCTTCGAACACTTCATGTCCAACGTTCAGGGCGATCGGCCGGGACGCGGCCACTTCGAGAAGCCGACGGTCAAGAATTCCGTGGTGCGGATCGGAGGCGCGCGCTACTGCATCGGCCAGACGCTCTCGCTCTGCGAGATCAGGCGCGGGCGGCCGGTCGAGATCGCAAGGCTCGGCACCTCCGGCCTCATGAGCGACTCGGGGCCCGCGCGGCGGTTCTACGCGCCGATGAACGAGATCGTCCTGCGGAGCTGGACGGCGGACCGCAAGTACACCGCCGCGGATGCACGCCGCGACGCCGCGCTCGGCGGGATCTCGGAGCGCGAACGGTCCGGAGCCCGCCTGTCGTACTACCGGCCCGAGGAGATCGACTGGGTGATGCCCAACTTCATGCAGTGGCTGCCCGTCGGCGGGTTCGAGAACGACGGCACGGTCAAGGGCCTGCACGAGCTGAGCCGAGGCGAGACGCGGGTCAACAATCTCGGCGCCCCGGTCAGCCACGGCTGCCTGCGGCTCACGCGTTACGGCGCGGTGCTTGCCCGGTGGTGGACGCCGCGCGGCGCCAAGCTCTTCATCCACTACACCGACGCCGGCTATCGCCGGACGCCTTGAACTGCGGCCGCGCGCCCGCAGGAGAGCCGCGCACGCGACGCACCGTCACCCGTGCGCGGCGGCGGACTCCTCGTAGGCGGCGCGCACGAAATCCCCGCCTCGCTGCAGCGCCTTCACCAGGCGGACGCTGCGCGGACCCTCCTTCGTGAGGCGCTCGTAGGTCCGCCCGGGCTTCCACCCCTCGGGCGGGAGCAGCAGGTTGGGCGTTCCGGTCGCCTGCGAGGCGTCCGGCAGCAGGATCGCGTCGACGTTGACGAACGCGAACGTTCCCGCCGCGGCGTTCCAGTCGGCCGCGCCGGAGGCGGCGTCGGCCTGCGGTCGCAGCGACGCCACGATCGGGCTGCGGCTGAGGAGCGCGATGTCGACGTGCGTGCCGCCGGCCGGGCCGGCGTGCGTGCGGCGGATCGCGCCGAGCCACCACTCGTTGCGTCCAACGATCGAGAGGGCGACCAGCGTGCCGCTGCGCGCCCAGCCGACGCCCGGCTGCGCGAGCTCCGCGCCGATCTCGCTGCCGCCGGCATTGCGGATGGTCCACGTCTCGGGCGGATCGGGCGCGATGTCGTCGTCGCTCGCGAGCGCGAGGCCCTGCGGCGCACCGCGGGCGGCATCGCCGCCGCCGAGATGCCGGCAGACGCGCGCGTAGCCGTGCACGATCAGCACCTCGCCTTTCGCCGGCTGGTGGACCGGCGCGGCGCGCGGCGGCGCCGGGCCCCAGTGCAGCAGCAGGTGCTCGACGGCCGCGATCTGCGCATGCGGCGGAACGTCCTTGCCGAAGGGGCTCGCCTCGGCGCCGCCGGCCGACTCCATCTGCCGGTGCAGCCGCGCGAGCGCGTCGAGCCCGACGCCCGGGCCGAAGAACCGCGCCGCGGGGGCGCGCGGCGCGGCCGTCGCTCGCTGCGGCGCGCGGTCGCCCGCCCCGTCGAACCAGAATGCGCTGTCGGCGGCGCCGGGCGGACGCAGCGTGAACTCGCTTCCGAGCTGTTCCACCGCCCGCTCGGCGATCTCGATCTGCTCCGGCGCGAGCGTCTCCGGCGCGATCACGTGCAGCATCAGCAGGCGCAGCAGCTCCTCGGCCACCGTCGTCGAGATCCGCTGGCTGCGGTGCGGGTGCACCGCGGTGCCGGCGCAATCCGTGGCCTCCGCGGCGGCGTGCACGGCGTACGCGCTCCGCCACAGACTCGCGGGCGCGTCGGCGTAGCGGGTGAGGCAGGTCTTCGCCAGCAGACGGCAGGCGCGCAGGGCGCGCACCGCGCCGGCCGCGGCGGCGCCGCCCGCCGATGCGTCGGTCTTCGCGATCGCGAGCAGGCGCTCGGCCGAGGCGCCCAGGACTTCCGCGAGGCGCGTCGCGTAGGCGAACATCGCCTTCCACTTCGACTCGCGCACGACGGGGCTGTCGGGAGCGTCCGCGAGATGCTGCCGCAAGAGCTTCGCGACGTGGGCGGCGCCCGCCTCCTGGACGAGGCCCAGAACTTCGCTCCGGACGCGCTCGTCGAGGTCCGGCATGTCGCCGAGCGTGCCCAGCCAGCCGCGCAGCTCGTCGAGCGCGGCGACCGGATCGCGCTCCCGGAGCTCCGCCAGCAGCACCGAAGCGGACGCGGGGTTCCGCATCGGATGCTCCGGGTCGGCGCCCGGCTTCCTGATCCAGTCCAGCATGGCGCCCTCCTGCGATCGGCCGCCCCGGCCAAGGCCGGGGAAGCGATCGGGACGCTGACGATTCCATTCTAGGGAGGGGGGACGGGACCGGAACCGCCGCGTGCGCCGGTCCGAGAACGATTACCGCCGCCCGGTGCGCCGTGTGTCACATTCCGGCCGCGAGCGGCCTTTACCGCGGTGCGCGATTGCGCCGGGGGATCGCCCGCCGCGGGCCGGCCTGCTAGAACCTATCTCAAAATGCGCATGCGGTCGCGCAAGAGGGGATCTACAAGGGCGTTTGGGAAGGGAAGGGTCCCAACCCTTCCCTCGGGCCCCTTGTTCGTACGACCTCGGTTCGGGAAGAAGCACGGCCGCGATTTTGAGATAGCTTCTAGGCTGCGAGGGGCAATGCGCGGGAAGATCCACGTCGGCACGTCGGGCTACTCGTATCCCGAGTGGCGCGGCGCGTTCTATCCCGGGAAGGGGCTCCCGCAGGCGCGCTTCCTCGAGTTCTACGCCGAGCGCTTCGACACCGTCGAGATCAACAACACGTTCTACCGCTTCCCGAAGGACGCGCTGCTCGAGGGCTGGGCGAAGGGCACGCCCGACGGGTTCACCTTCGCGGTCAAGGCGCACCAGGGCATCACGCATCGCGGGCGGCTGAAGGACGTCGAGCGCGCGACGCGCGACTTCGTCGCGCAGTGCGCCCTGCTGCGCGAGAAGCTCGGGCCGATCCTGTTCCAGCTGCCGCCCGACTTCAGGCGGGACGACGCGCGGCTCGCCGGATTTCTCGACACGCTGCTGCCCGGGCGCTTCGCGATCGAGTTCCGGCACGCGAGCTGGTTCGAGGAGCCGGTGATGAAGCTCCTGGAGAAGAGCGGCACCGCGTTGTGTGTCGCGGAAGGCGAGGCGCTCGACACGCCGCGGCGCGCGACCGCGAAGTTCTGCTACGTGCGCCTGCGGAAGGACGCATACACCGATGCGGAGCTCGCCGGTTGGGCGGGGTGGATCGCGCGGCAAGCCGAGGAGGGCCGCGAGGTCTTCGCGTATCTCAAGCACGACCAGACGGGCGCCTCGCCCGAGCGCGCGCTGCGGCTGCTGCAGGGCGCGCGGCCCGCCGCTCGGCGGGCCGCGGCGACGCGTCCGCCGCGCAAGCGCAATTGACCCCCGGCCGCGAGCGCGCGCTCAGGCGGGCTCGTCGAAGACCACCAGCGTGCGCGCCTCGATGCTCTCGCGCGGCACGAACTCGCGCGGGCAGGCGGGGTTGGCGAAGCCGGTGTGCGGCATGAACCGTGCGCGGCCGTCGGTGCGCGAGTCGTAGCCCTTCAGCAGCAGCGCCTCGTCCGGCCGCATGGCCGAGAAGTAGTACCAGCGGTGCGCGGGGGCGTGGCGCAGCGAGTAGATCTGGCCGCTGTGGCGCGGCGTCTCGAGGTCGTCCTCGCCGAAGTGATGGATGTCGGTGGGAACGAGATCCGCCGCCGCGACGCTGCGCGCATCGCAGACCGCGAGCGGGTTGTCCCACACCGGACCGACGATCGGCCGCCAGAGGTTGACGAACGCGACGTGGCGGCCGGCGAGGTCGGCGCGCCCGGCCGCCGCGAGGATCTCGCCCTTGCGCTTCGGGCCGGACTGCTCGGTGTAGTCGTTGTGCGCGCTGTCGACCGGCGTGCGCACGCCTGGCTCGCCGCGCGCGGCGCGCACCGCGCTCCGCACGTTGTGGTCGAAGACGATCACCGCGGCCGCGCCGGTCATCGCCTGCACTGCGGCTTCGACTTCCGGGTAGTACCGCTTGCGCACCGCGGCCTCGGAGTAGAAATCGGCGAACGCCGAACGGTGCGCGCGCAGCTCGAAGCCGTGTTCGTCGAGCCGCAGCCGGTCGACGACCGGACGCGCGTCGCGAATCGTCATCCGGCGCCTGACGGTCGCCGCGCGCACCGTGCCGCGGCCGCTCGCGGGCGGAAACACCAGGACCTGGGCCGGACCGTCGCCGGGCGCGAGGTAGGTCAGCTCGGCCTCGACGGCCGGCAGGTCGTGCGGGAGCGGCGCTCGGTTCGACGACGCGGCAGGCGGCATGCTGCGCTCCGGTGCGGGAGACGGGAGCGGCAGATTGTAGCCGGTGGGCGCGACCGCGCCCGTTCGGGATCGTGGCAGTATTCCAGCGCGCGCCGCACGGCGCGCGGGCGAACGGACGGAGTGCACGGAAAATGGCTTGCAGCGGACTGCGCGTGATCGTGATGGGCGGATCGCTCGGCGGCCTGTCGGCCGCGCTCTTCCTGCGCGACGCCGGCTGCGACGTGTCGGTGTTCGAGCGCTCGCGGACCCCGCTCGCCGGACGCGGCGCCGGCATCGCCCTCAATCCGGCGACGGTGCGCTACTTCACGCTGCACGAGACGGTGGCGGTGAGCGCGATCAGCATGCCGACGCGCCGCGTCCGCTACGTCGGCGACGACGGCGGCAGCGCGGCGGAGATCGAGGTGCCGTACCGCTTCGGCTCGTACGACGTTCTCTATCGCGGGCTCATGGACGCGTTCGGACCGGCCGGCTATCACCTCGGCCGCACGGTCGCGGGCTTCGAGGAGGACGCAGAGGGCGTGACCGTCCGCATGGCCGACGGCGGCGTCGAGCGGTGCGACCTGCTGGTCTGCGCGGACGGTGTGCGCTCCGCGGCGCGCGCGTGGCTCGCGCCGGACGCGCAGCCGGAGTACGCCGGCTACGTCGCCTGGCGCGGCACGCTGAGCGAGCGCGAGATCGACCCGCGGACGTTCGACCTGCTGCGCGACACGATCGCGTACCGCCTGATGCCGGACAGCCACATGCTGATCTACCCGATCCCCGAGGTCGGAGAGTCGCTGCGCGGCATCGAGCGCTGCGTCAACTGGCTCTGGTACCGCAACGTTCCGCGCGGCCCGGCGTTCGACGCGTTGATGACCGACCAGGACGGCAACGTGCGCGACGTCTCGCTCGGGCCCGGCGCGGTGCGGCCCGAGAACGTCGCCGCGCTCAAGCGGGATGCCGCCGCGCAGCTGCCGCAGTGGCTCTCGGACGCGATCCGGAGGACCGGGGAGCCCTTCATCCAGGCGATCATGGACTGCGACGTGCCGCGCATGGCCACCGCGCGCGTGGCGCTGATCGGCGACGGCGCGTTCGTCGCGCGGCCGCATGCGGCGGCGGGCACGGCGAAGGCGGCCGAGGATGCGTGGCAGCTCGGCCTCGCGCTGCGCGCGACGGGCGGCGACGTGCCGGCGGCGCTGCGCGAGTGGGAGCCGCGCCAGCTCGCCCTCGGGCGCGCGCTCGTCGAGCGCAACCGCCGGGCAGGCAGCCGCCTGCAGAGCGGCGCGTGGCCGGTGGGCGCGCCGCTCGCGTTCGGGCTGTACGCGCAAGGCGACAGCGTGATGCACTGGGCGTGCCAGGCCGGTACGGCGTGACATTTGCCAAGCGGCGGCGTCCGCCACGGTTGTGGCGCCTTGCGCGGCGGATTCCCGGCGGGCAACCTATGCTTCCCGGATTCGAGCGAGGTGCTCCATGTCCCGTCGCATCATGGTCATCCTGGCGGTAGCGATCGTCGTCGGAGCCGTGGCGCTCCTCGAAGCGAACTCGCCGGGCTGGCTGCTCGGTCGTCCCTTGCCGGTTCCCGGGGAGGCGCCGCAGACGGCGGCCCGCGTCGCGGTGCGGAACCCCGCGTCGGAGCGCGATCCGATGGCGGCACGGCGCGACACCCTTGCGATTGCATGGGAGGGGCAAACGCGAACGCCGCCCGCGCCTGGCCCTTGGATCGTGGCGGAGCGCGCGTCGTTCGCCGATCTGGCGGCACGCGGACAGTACGACCTTCTCCTCGCGCCGGTGTACTCCGATGGCTACGCGCTGGACCGAGTTGCGCGCTCCATACTCGCTGCCCGGCTCGCCGCCGAGCTGCGGCAACGAGGCTTGCGCGTTCCGAATCCCTACGTCGTGCAGCGTGCGCTCGGCGAAGGGGCACGCACGCCGACGCCGCGCGAGCTTGTCGAGCTCGGCGGACGGCTCGGCGTTGCCCGCATCGTCGAGGTCGCCATCAGCCACGATCGCGCCGGGATGCTGCTCGTCTCCGTGCGCGTCTACCAGCGCACCGGACCCCAAGGCCCCCTGACGCCCGCCGAGCCCGTGCGACTCGCGCCGGTGCGCATGGCCGACGGCGCGCACCCCGCCGCGGCAGCATTTGCCGCGGTCCCGGAGATCCTCCGCTCGGCTGGCGTCTCGTCCCCCGCCGTGGTTGCCGCGAGTGCGACGCCGGCGGCTGCCGCACTGCCGGAGTCGCCGGCGGCGGCGTTGTCGGCCGGCGGGAAGGAGCCCTCAGCGCACGCAATAGGCCTGCAGCTGATTGCGTCGCTGGCGCCGCTGACCCCGGACCGCGCGCGCGAGCGTCTGTTCGAGCATGCG
The DNA here is from genome assembly GCA_023383795.1 of Burkholderiales bacterium. Classification (GTDB taxonomy): domain Bacteria; phylum Pseudomonadota; class Gammaproteobacteria; order Burkholderiales; family SG8-39; genus JAABRB01. The sequence goes on from JAHDYJ010000074.1 coordinate 13,876, forward strand.
CTGCTCGCCGCCCTCGCGCTGCCCGACGATCATCCGCACGCCCGCCTTCTCAGGGCGCGGGCATGGCAGATGCTCGGCTCCCGCGTCGCGGGATTGCGCGCCCTCGGAACGGATTCGGAGCCGGCGGCGGTCGCGTACCGCGAATACCTCAACGGCAACCTGCCGCAGCTCACCGAAGCGGTGCGCAAGGTCGACGATCCCGTGCATCGCCTGTGGCTCGAGCTGGATCTCCACTTCCTTCGCAGCTCGTACGGGCTGCCCGGTGCGGACGAGCCCGGGCCGTGGCTGAAGGCCTTCATGGACCGCTATCCGGCGTGGGCGCCGCTCGTGGAGCGGCGCGCGATCGACAACGAAGCATGGTCCGACGGCGAGATCATGATGCCGTGGGTCCTGCTCGACCGCGATCTTCCGCTCCCCGGCGCCAGCGCGGCCGAACGCTTGCGCGGCATGCAGGCGATCGGGCGCGACGTCGACGCCGCGGCGATCACCAAGGGCGCACTGGCGCACATCCGGCGGCTGCGCGCCGAGGACGCCGCACTCGCCGAATGCCTTGACGCGTCGATCGCCTGCACGCGCAGCGCCTATCTCGACCTGCTCGAGGCGTTGACCGTCTCTGACGCCGGGCGTCGGGTGTTGAAGCGCGGGACGCTGCAGGCGCTCTACGACGAGGCGCTTGAGGAGGTCCGGGCGCTCAAGCCGGAGCTCGACGGCGAGGTCAGCCTTCTCCACGCCGAGGCGCGCGTCCTGGCCTCGAAGGCCGAGCGCTCTGAGCCGCGGCAGCGCGAAGCCGCCTACGCTGCCGCCTTGCCTGCCGCGATCGCGGCCGCCTGGTTCGAGCAAGGCCTGAGCCGCACGAGCCGTGCGGCGCTCTCGCTGCTCGGCATTCCGTCGCGCGAGTCGGCGCCGTTCCTGGAAGCCTATTTCCACGATCTGCCGACCCGCGACTTCTGGGTCCTGAGCGACGGCTATCGCCCGCTCGGACGGCCGACCACGCCGGCGGAGCGTGGCCGCATCGCCCGCGACATGGCGGCAGCGACGATCGGCGGCATCGATTGGATCATGCACGCGATGGCGTGGATGACGCCGGACGACAAGCGCAAGTGGGCGGCGGACGTGCGCGACGCTCGGTTCCGAGGTCATCCGCAGCGCTTCGAGCTGGTTGAGCAGCTCGAGGGCGCGACCGGCGGCGATCCGCTGCCGCGACTGGAAGCTGCGCTCGAAGAGCGCCCCGATCTCTGGCACAACCGGTACCGGCTCGGCGTCTACCAGATCGAGCAGCGGGACGACTACGACGCGGCGTACGAGGTTCTCATCGGGTTCCAGGGTTTCAAGGATCCGCGCGGGCAGAACGCGGTGGGCATCAGCAACTGGGCGTACGACGCCGGCCGTCTCTTCTTCTGGCGCGGCCGTCTGGAGGAAGCGCGCGCGTTCTTTCGCATCTCGGCGGGTCTCCAGACGGGATCCGCAGCATCGATCACCAGCGAAGCGCGGCTGCACCTGCTGGACGGGGACTTCCGGCGTCATGCGGAGTTCTCGCTGCTCCGCGGACAGCGCTACAACGACCCGTACGGATACCGCGACTACCTGGGATGGCTGTTCGCGTACGGTCTTCAGAAGGAGGGCTGGGCCGGATTCGCTCAGCTGCACGACAAGTTTGCGCAGCCCGAGATGTGGCTGGCCGCCGATGTCGGGCACCGCGCCGCCGGTCGCGCCTGGCCGGCCGTGCGCGAGTGGCTGCTGTCCGAGCCGTTCCGCTCGTCGGCGGTCAACGACGACAGGTTCGCGCTGCGGCTCGCGATCATGCAGAACAGCGTCGATCGCGCGCCGGCGGCCGATCTCGCCGAGACCATGCGCCAGATCGAAGGTACGCCGACCGCCCGGGTCGAGGGGCGCGCGCTCTCGATGCCTCATCCCCTCGGGGGCGGTAGGATGATGGTGCAGCCGTCGCAGTTCAGGGCGGCAGCGCGGGGGGAGTCTGCGCTCACGCACGGCCAGCCCGTCGCGTCGCAGTACGTCCTGTTCGCGGAGGCCTACGCGGCGTTGCGCAACGGCGACTTCGCCGGCGCGGTCGAGAAGTTCGACGTCATGGCCACTTACTACCCGATCGAGGGGCAAAGCCTCACACAGATCGACCCGTACGCGCTCGCCTACTTCGCCTGGGCGGCCGCCCGCACCGGTGACAGACTGGGCCTGGAGTCGTTCATCGGCTCGCTGCCGCGAGAGGAGCGGGAGTTCGACGTCAGCCTCGCGTCTGCATTCTTCGCCGGCTTGCGCGGCGAGCACGGGGAGGCGCTCCGGCATCTCAAGCGGGCATTCGACAATCGTCCCGGCACCGAGAAGCGTCCGATCCCGACCGAATTCCAATGGGCCGAGGCGTGCGAGTGGCTGTCCGAGGCCACGGGCAACCGCCAGTACCTGGAGCTGGCGCTCGAATGGGCAAGAGTGCACCAGCGCCTGCAGCCGATGATGGCGTGGGCGTATGCGTTCGAAGCCCGGCACTCGTCGAAGGAGAGCGATCGGATACGCGCGCTCGGCATCGCGCTGCATCTGGATCCCAACTCGGAGCGCATCGCGGGACTGCCCGAAGGTCTGAAGAACGGAGCGCGCCTGTGGTTCGAGCGGCACACCCCGTTCGACTTGAAGCGCGCCAATACGGCACGCAAGACCTGAGCCGACGCGGGCGCGCGCTCGCGACGCGCAAGGCTGCCACAATGTCACGGCGACCCCGAGCGCTGCGCGGGGTGCGCGCCGACATGCGAATCGAACGACTCGCGGGCATCGCCCGCTCGCTTGCGATCTATCACGGCCTGCCGTGGCGCGCGCGGCGGCTGGCGCGCCTCTACGCGCCGTTCGTGAAGGCGGGCGCACTGTGCTTCGACCTCGGCGCGCACGCCGGCAACCGCGTGCGCTGCTGGCGCCGGCTCGGCGCGCGCGTGGTCGCGGTCGAGCCGCAGGCCGATTTCGTCCGCCTGCTCGAGCGCCTGTTCGGGAGCGACCCGGCGGTCACGATCGTTGCGGCCGCGGTGGGCCGCGCGGAGGGCACGGCGGAGCTCCTGGTGAGCGAGCGCACGCCGACGGTCACGACGCTCTCGCGCGAGTGGATCGACCGCGTCGGCACCGACCCGTCGTTCCGCGGCGTGGCATGGACGCGCGGGCCGGCCGTCCCGGTGACGACGCTCGACGCGCTCGTCGCGCGCTTCGGACTGCCGGCGTTCGTGAAGATCGACGTCGAGGGCTTCGAGCTCGAGGCGCTCGCCGGACTCACTCGGCCGGTGCCGGCGCTCTCGTTCGAGTATCTTCCCGCGGCGCGCGAGGTCGCGCTCGGCTGCATCGAGCGGCTGGCGGGGCTCGCGGACTACCGCTTCAACTGGTCGATCGGCGAGACGCACCGGCTGGTGGAGGCGGAGTGGCTCGATGCGGCGGCGATGCGCGCGCGCCTCGCCGGCCTGGACGCTCGCGCCGGCTCAGGGGACGTCTACGCGCGGCGCGCCGGCGCGCGCTGACTCGCCCGCGAGCTGCAGCGGCGGCGGCTCGTCGAACGCATCGAGCAGCACGCGGGTGAGATCGTGCATCGCACCCAGCGCGGGCCGCGCGGGCGCGACGCCCGGCCGGAAGCCGGCCGCCACCAGCGCGTCGACGATCTGCGCCCGGCGCGCGATCACGTGCACCGGCACCTCCCACGGCGCGCGCTCGCCCGCGACGGCGCCGACCGGCTGGTGATCGCCGACGACGACGAGCACGTAGTCGCGCGCGGCGGACGACCGCCGCAGATAGCCCGTGAGCCAGTCGTACGCGTAGCCGATCGTCGCAACGTAGGCCGGGGCGAGGCGGTCCCAGTCGGGAATTGCGGTGCTGCGCGCGACCCCCTCGCGATCGAACGGCTCGTCGCCGAGCAGCCGCGCCCAGTCGGGCTGGTAGGGCGGCAGCGGCTGGAACGGGATGTGGCTCGTGATGGTCGGGAAGAAGACGAACGCGGGCCGGCGCGCGTGCGCGTGGAGCGCCGTCGCGTCGAGCCGGGCGAGCGCGTACTGGTCGGGGATGCGCCAGAAGCCGAACTGCGGCCCGGTGTACGCGAGCGCGCGGCTGTCGAGGATGGCGTCGAAGCCGTAGAACGCGCCCTCCGGCCAGTCGGCGCGCAGGCCCGGCATCAGCGCGAGCGCGTCGTAGCCGTGGTCGCGGAAGTGCCGCACGAGCGTCGGCCGGCGGGTCGTGAGCAGCAGGTCGTGGCGCTTCGCGTCGCCGACGTCGACGCCGGCGAGCAGGCTCGCGTGCGCGAGCCACGACGCGCCGCCGAAGGTCGGCGAGCGCACGAAGGCGGAGACGATCCGGCGCCCCGAGCCGCGTGCCGCGGCGGCGAGCGCGGCGCGGTGCGCGTCGAGCGCGCGCGCGTAGTCCGGCCGGTCGAAGGTCGCGGCGCCGTAGGATTCGAGGAACACCACGAGCACGTCGGCGCCGTCGAGGCGGCGCAGGTTCGAGGCGAACGCCGGGCTCGGGCCGAGGCGCTCGTCGGCGGCGGTGTCGGAAAGCGCGTCGGCGACGAAGCGCGCCTGCTTGGCGTAGGTCGCGCTGACCGGCGCGGCGAACAGGCGACCCGCGTCGAGCGCCTCGCTCGCGACGAACGCCGCGGCCAGGCCGCCGGCGGCGAGAGCGAGGCCCCGGCGCGTGCGCACCGTCGCGGCGCCGTCCGCGATCACGCGCACGGTCCATCGCAGCCCGAGGTAGACGAGCGCCACGACCGCCGCGACCGCGCCCGCGCCGGCGGCGACGCTCGCCGCCGCACGGCCGTCCGCCGCGAGCGACAGCACGGCCGGAAGCTGCCGGCCGTCCCAGTAGAGGTTGATCGGACGCCCGAAGAGGGCGGGGACGGTGACGTCCGCGTACCGGCCGACGGCGAGCGCGGTGCACGCGACGGCGAAGATGGCCACGTGCCGCGGCCCCGGCGCGCCGAACGCGCGAGCGTAGAGCGCGAGCGCGAGCACGACGAGCGCGGCCTCGACCGAGACGAGGAGCTGCGGTTGCACCCACAGCGTCGGCCAGACGTTCTCGAACGTGAAGGCGAAGTTCAGCGCGGCGAGCGCCGCGGCGAGGCGGAGCACGTGCGAGACGCCGGCGGTCATGCGCGGGCCCGCGCGCGCCTACTGGCGCCGCGCCTCGAACTCGACGATGAGGTGCACCTCGTCGCCGACCCAGCCGTTGTCGAGGCCGTACTGCATGCCGAACGCGCTGCGCTTGAAGCTGCCGCGGGCCGAGACGCCCATCACGTAGGGCTTGCCGCCGAAGAACGATCCGATCGCGTACTCGCCGCTCTTGTTCCAGGTGGCCTCGAGCGTGACCGGGTTGGTGCGGCCGAGCAGCTCGAGGCGCCCCTCGATCACGAACGTGCGCTCGGCGGTGCGCTTCGCCTTGTCGGCGGTGAAGGTCATCTGCGGGAACTCGACCGCGTTCAGGAAGTCGGCGCTGCGCAGGTGGTCGTCGCGCTTCTGGTGGTTGGTGTAGACGCTCGCCGTGTCGATGACGATTCTCACGTCCGAGAGCGCGCCGGTCTCCTCGTCGAACACGTAGGCGCCGGACGCCTTGCGGAACATCCCGAGCACCTTGGCGTAGCCGAGGTGGTGCACGAGGAAGCCGAGCGACAGGTGATCGGGGTCGATCTCGTACTTGGCCGGCTTGGCGTGCGCGGCGACGGCGAGCGCGAGCAGCGTGCCGAGGGCGAGCGCCTGGCCGAGCGCGCGGCGGGCGGGTCGGTTCATCGTGCGGCCTCCAGGAGCGGTACGCGGGCATGCCGCCGGAGCCAGGCGACGTCGGCGGCGAACGAGTAGACGAGCAGCGCGAGCGCGCCGCCGGCGATCGCGGCGCTCGCCGGGTGCGGGACGATCGGCGCGAGGCAGACGACGAGCGCGACGATCTGGACCACGCAGGCAGTCTTGCGCCGGGTGCTCGGCGGCAGCGGCCGCTCGAGCCAGCGGCGCAGCCGGCCGGCGCCGACGAAGAGATAGCGCAGCAGTCCCGCGAGCAGGATCCACGGTCCGGCCTTGCCGAGCTGCCAGGCGAGCGTCGCGAGCGCGAGCATCAGGACGGCGTCGGTCTCCATGTCGAACCGTGCGCCGAACGCGCTCGCGAGCCCGGTGCGGCGGGCGAGGGGGCCGTCGAGCGCATCGAGGACGGCGGCGCAGGCGCCCACGACGACGACGACCCAGGCGACGAGCGGCGCAACGCGCTCGCCGAGCAGGCCGGCGAGGAGCGCGGCGAGCGCAAGCCGCGCGAGCGTCACCTGGTTCGCCGGGCCGAAGCGCGCATGCGGGTGGCCTGCAGGGAGCGTCGCGAGCACCAGCGCGACGCCTGCGCCGAAGACTGCGAGCGCCTTCGGCAGATATGCGGCGCTCAGCCCCGCCCACGCGGACAGCGCGCCGGCCGGCGCTGCGAGCACGAGGCCGAGCGCGAGCGCCGTGATCGCCGCGCCGCGCCTGGGGGCCCGGCCCGGGTCGCCGGAAGGGAAAGCGGAGCGCATGACTTAGAATCCGATCCAGGTCGCCGCGTGCGCCGGCAGGTTCGCGCCGCGCGGACGACGTCCCGAAAGGTACCACCTATGACCACCGGCGAGGCCCGCGCGTTCTGGGTCGTCGCGCCCGGCGTGGGCGAGATCCGCGGCGAGTCGCTCCCACAGGCGGCGGCGGACGAGGTGGCCGTGCGCACGCGCTACAGCGCGATCAGCCGCGGCACCGAGGCGCTCGTCTTCCGCGGCGAGGTGCCGCCGGGCGAGGCGGCGCGGATGCGCGCGCCGTTCCAGGCCGGCGAGTTCCCGGGGCCGGTGAAGTACGGCTACATCAGCGTCGGCGTCGTGGACGCCGGACCGGCCGCGCTCGCGGGCCGGACCGTGTTCTGCCTGTACCCGCACCAGACGCGCTACGTCGTGCCGGCCGCGGCGGTGCACGTCGTGCCGGGCGGCGTACCGGCCGCGCGGGCGGTGCTCGCCGCCAACATGGAGACCGCGGTCAACGCACTGTGGGACGGCGCGCCGCGCGTGGGCGATCGCATCGCGGTCGTGGGCGGCGGCGTCGTCGGCTGCCTCGTCGCGTGGCTGGCCGGACGCATGCCGGGCTGCCGCGTCGAGCTCGTCGATGCGAACCCGGCGCGCGCGGGGATCGCGACCGCGCTCGGCGTCGCGTTCGCGACGCCGGGCGAGGCGGCGCCGGATGCGGATCTCGTGTTCCACGCGAGCGGCGCGCCCGAGGGGCTCGCGACCGCGCTCGCGCTCGCGGCATTCGAGGCGACGATCGTCGAGCTGAGCTGGTACGGGACGCGCGCCGTGCCGGCGCCGCTCGGCGAGGCGTTCCACTCGCGCCGGCTGACGCTGCGCGCGTCGCAGGTCGGCGCCGTCGCGACGCATCAGCGCGCGCGCTGGACGCGCCGCCGGCGCATGGCGCTCGCGCTCGCGCTGCTCGCCGATCCGCGCCTGGACGCGCTCGTCACGGGCGAAAGCCGCTTCGAGGCCCTGCCCGAGACGATGGCGCGCCTCGCGCGCGGGCCCGGCGCCGCACTCTGCCATCGCATCCTGTACGACTAGGGAGCGCCGTCGATGTACAGCGTCTGCGTGAGAGACCACTTCATGATCGCGCACAGCTTCCGCGGCGAAGCCTTCGGGCCGGCGCAGCGCGTGCACGGCGCCACCTACGTCGTCGACGTCGAGCTGCGCCGGCCGGCGCTCGACGCGGACGGACTGGTCGTCGACATCGGGCGCGCGGCGCAGGCGCTGCGCGCGGCGCTCGCCGAGCTCGACTACCGCAACCTCGACGAGAGCCCCGCGTTCGCCGGGCAGAACACGACCACCGAGTTCCTCGCGCGCGCGGTGTTCGACCGCCTGGCCGAGCGCATCCGCGCCGGCGAGCTCGGCGCGGGCGCGAGCGGGCTCGCATCGATGCGGGTGACGCTGCACGAGTCGCACGTCGCCTGGGCGGCCTACGACGCGCCGCTCTAGCGACGGGTTCGCGTGCGCGCGCTCGACTTCGTGTACCCGGGCGATCTCGCGGCCCTGACGGGCGGCTACCGCTACGATCGCCGCATCGTCGACGGTCTGCGCGCGGCCGGCTGGCAGGTGACGTGCCACGCCCTCGACGCGAGCTTCCCGGCGCCGACGGCCGCCGCGCGGCGCGGAGCGGACGCCGCGCTCGCCGCGATTCCGGACGGCCGCGTCACCGTCGTCGACGGACTCGCGTTCGGCGCGATGCCCGACGTCGCCGCCGCGCACGCCGCACGCCTGCGACTCGTCGCGCTCGTCCATCACCCGCTCGCCGAGG
>JAHDYJ010000075.1 GCA_023383795.1 Burkholderiales bacterium
TCGGCGTCGAGCGAGCTCGTCGCCTCGTCGAGCAGCAGCACCGCGAGGTCGGCGAGCAGCGCGCGGGCGATTGCGAGCCGCTGGCGCTGCCCGCCGGAGAGGCGCACGCCGCGCTCGCCGAGGAAGGTGTCGAGCCCGTCGGGCAGCCGCTCGACGAACTCCATCGCGTACGCCGCGCGGCAGGCGGCGAGCACCTCGGCGTCGCCCGCCTCCGGCCGCGCGTAGCGGACGTTCTCGCGCACCGACGCCGCGAAGATCACCGGCTCCTGCGGCACGAGCGCGAAGCGGCGGCGCACCTCGCGCGGGTCGGCGCGGCGCACGTCCACGCCGTCGACCAGGATCTCGCCCGCGCCCGGCTCGAAGTAGCGCAGCAGAAGCTGGAAGACGGTCGACTTGCCGGCGCCGGAGGGGCCGACGAGCGCCACCCGCTCGCCCGGACGCACGGCGAGCGAGAAGTCGGCGAGCGCCGGGGCGTCGGGCCGCGACGGATAGCAGAACGTCACGTTCGCGAGCCGGACCCCGCCGCGCGGCGGCTCGGGCAGGCGCGCCGGATCGGCCGGCGCGCGGATGGCGGGCTCGGTCGCGAGGAGCTCCATCAGCCGCTCGGTGGCGCCGGCCGCGCGCTGCAGGTCGCCGATGACCTCGGAGATCGCGGCCGCTCCGCCGGCGACCAGCACCGCGTAGAACACGAACGCCGAGAGCTCGCCCGCGCTCAGGCTCCCGGCGAGCACGTCGTGCCCGCCGATCCACAGGATCACGCCGACCGCGCCGAACGAGAGCAGGATGACCATCGCGATCAGCGCCGCGCGCTGCCGGATGCGCGCGAGCGCGGTGCCGAACGCGGTCTCGACGCGCTCGGCGAACAGCCGCCGGTCGTGCGGCTCGTGGCCGTAGGCCTGCACGGTGCGGATCTCGTGCAGCGCCTCGTCGACGTAGGCCGAGACGTCGGCGACGCGGTCCTGCGTCGCGCGCGAGAGGCGGCGCACGCGCCGGCCGAAGAGCAGGATCGGCACCACGACGAGCGGCACCCCGAGCACCACCAGCGCGGTGAGCTTCGGGCTGGTCACGATCAGCATCACCAGGCTGCCGGTCGTGATCAGGAAGTTGCGCACCGCGAACGAGGCCGACGAGCCGATCACGACCTCGAGCAGCGCCGTGTCGTTCGTGAGCCGCGAGATCACCTCGCCGGTGCGCGTCGTCTCGAAGAAGCCGGGCGGCATGTCGAGGATGCGGCCGAACACCGCGCGGCGCAGGTCGGCGGTGATCCGCTCGCCGAGCCAGGACACGAAGTAGAAGCGCGTGAAGGTCGCCGCGGAGAGCACCGCGACGACCGCGAGCAGGCCGACGAGGGCGCGGTCGAGCGAGGCCGGATCGCGGCTCGCAAAGCCGGCGTCGATCACCTGCCGCAGGCCCTGCCCGATCACCAGGACGCAGCCGGCCGCGACGACGAGCGCGACGGCAGCCGCCGCGATGCGGCCGCGGTGCGGCCGCAGGAACCCGCCGATGCGCGCGAGCATGCGCAGGTCGCGGCTCGCCGGCCGGTCGGGGATGTCGTCTCGCCTGCGTGCCACGGGGCTGCGGGGTTCCGGATACGCGCCAGGGGCGATTATCGCAAGCCCCGCTCCGCGCGCTGCCGCCGAAGGTACACGTTGTTGGCCACGAGCGCGCCGATGACGACCGCGCCCCCGGCGAGCTCCACCGGCGTGAACCGCGCGCCCTGCGCGAAGCCGACGGCGAAGGTGACCACCGGCAACAGGTTGATCAGCAGCATCGCGTTCAGCGCCCCGATGCGCTTGTTGCCGGCGTTCCACGCGATCATCGCCGCGGCGACGCCGACGAAGGACAGGAACGCGAGCTCGCCGGAGACGCCGCGCACGGCGTCCCACGTCGGCGTGCGCGCGACGCCGAGCCAGACCAGGACCGCGGTGCCGAGCCAGAGGCCGATCGTGCCGGGGATCAGCGTCAGCACGGTGAGCTTCAGCGCCGACCAGCCGCCGAAGCGCTCGGTGCCCATGGTGTAGACCACCCAGCAGAGCGCGCCGGCGAGCACCATCGCGTCGCCGGCGAGCTCGCCGGCGGCGAACGCGAGCCGCGGGTCGCCCTTGGTCACCACCAGCACGACGCCCAGGAACGCCATGACGATGCAGGCGATCGTGAACCCGGCCGGGCGGCGACCGCGCACCAGCCAGTCGGCCACGGCCGTCATCGACGGCTGCAGCGACACGATGATCGCGGTGTGCTCGGGGCGGGTCAGGCCGAGGCCGGCGAAGACGAGCAACGGCGAGGCGGTCATCCCGATCACGCCGAGCAGCGCGGCTGTCGGCCCGCGGCCGTAGTAGCCGAGCGCCCCGCGCCCCGCCTGCCAGGCGACGACCGGGACGAGCGCCGCCGTGCCGACGAGGTAGCGGATCGCCGAGACGTGGTACGGATCGACCGCGGTGAACGCGCTCTTGGCGATCGGGAACTGCGCGCCCCAGGTGACGACCGCGAAGAGCGCGAGCGCCACGCCCGTCGCGAACTGGCTCCGCATTCGAAGCGGCCGCGGCGCCGCGCTCAGGCCGCGGCGAGCCGCTCCTCGAGCGCAACGACCCAGTGCCGCACCGGCACCTGCGCGTCCTCGGCGAGGTGCGCGAGGCAGCCGATGTTAGCGGTCGCGACGAGCGCCGGCATGCCCGACTGCAGGGCCTGGAGCTTGCCCGCCTTGAGCTGCCCGGAGAGCTCCGGCTGCAGGATGGAATACGTGCCGGCCGAGCCGCAGCAGAGGTGCGCATCGGGCACCGGCGCGAGCTCGAAGCCGGCACGCGCGAGGATGCGCTCGACGACCCCGCCCAGCCGCTGGCCGTGCTGCAGCGTGCACGGCGTGTGCACCGCGACGCGCACGGCCGCGTCCCTCGTCGCTTGGCCGCCCGTTCCGGCGGCGGCGGGCACGAGCCGCTCGAGCTCGGCGTCGACCACCTCGCAGAGGTCGCGGGTGAGCGCGCTCACCCGTTCGGCCTTCGCCGCGTAGCGCGGGTCATGCGCGAGCAGATGGCCGTACTCGCGCACCGTGGCGCCGCAGCCGCTCGCCGTCATCACGATCGCCTCGGCGCCGGACTCGATGTGCGGCCACCACGCGTCGATCAGCGCGCGCATGTCGTCGAGACCGGCGGACTGCGCATTCAGGTGGAAGCGCACGCCGCCGCAGCAGCCGGCGCCGGGCGCCTCGACGAGCGAGATGCCCGCGCGGTCGAGCACGCGCGCCGCGGCGGCGTTGATGTCCGGCGCGAGCGCCGGCTGGACGCACCCGGCGAGCACGAGCATCCGGCGCGCGTGGCGCGGCGCCGGCCACGCGCCGGCCGGCGCGCGCGCGGCAGGCACCTTGCGTCGGAGCGGCGCCGGCAGCAGCGGCCGCACCGCCCGCCCGAGGCCGAGCAGCGCGCCGAAGAGCCCGCGGCGCGGCAGCACGGTTGCGAGCGCGGCGCGCCGCAGCCGGTCGGAGAGCGGCCGCGCCACCCGCTCCTCCACGATGCGGCGCCCGATGTCCACGAGCCGCCCGTACTGCACGCCGGACGGGCAGGTCGTCTCGCACGCGCGGCACGTCAGGCAGCGGTCGAGGTGCAGCTGCGTCCGCGACGTGAACTCGCCGCCCTCGAGCGCGAGCTTCATCAGGTAGATGCGCCCGCGCGGGCTGTCGAGCTCGTCGCCGAGCAGCTGGTAGGTCGGGCAGGTCGCGGTGCAGAACCCGCAGTGCACGCACTTGCGCAGGATCGCGTCGGCCTCCCGCCCGGCCGGCGTGTCGCGGATGAAATCGGCGAGGTTGGTCTGCATGCCGGTTGATAGGTGATGGGTGATGGGTGATGGGCGCCGAGGTGAGCAGCAGGGGGAAGCGCGGGTGGGTGAACAGTGAACGGCGAACGGTGAACAGTGGGCGGATCGGCGCGGTCACCACAGCGTGCCACGCGCCGCGTCCATCACCCATCACTCATCACTCATCACCGGCTTGCATCACCCATCACTCTTCACTCTTCACTCTTCACGCTTCACCACTCTTCGTACATCCTGCCGCGATTCAGTATGCCGTGCGGATCGAACTCGGCCTTGAGCCGGCGATGGATCGCGGCCACCGCCGGCGCGAGCGGCTGGAACACGCCGACCGACTTGTCGCCGCCGCGGAAAAGCGTCGCGTGGCCGCCGGCCTGCGCCGCGCGGCTGCGCAGGGCGCGCGCGTCGGCGTCGGCGGCGAGCCAGCGCAGGCTGCCGCCCCACTCGATCAGCTGGTCGCCGGGCAGGCCGAGCGGCGGCGTCGCCGACGGCACCGAGAGACGCCAGAGCGGCGCCTCCGCGCCGAAGCAGGCGTCGGTGTGCTCGCGGATGCCGCGCCACAAGGCGTCCGCCTCGCCCGGCGCGACGACCTCGCCGCCGATCCGGCCGCGCGCGGCGCGCACGGCGGCCTCGGCGCCGGAGAGACGCACGTCGAGCTGGCCGCGCCGCCACGCGGTGGCGCTCACCGGCAGCGGGCGCCCGGCCCACCGGTTCATCGTCTCGACCGCCCTGTCCTCCGGCAGCTCGAGGCGCAGCGTCGCCTCGGCGACCGGGACCGGCAGCACCTTCAGCGACACCTCGGCAATCACGCCGAGCGTGCCGAGCGATCCGGCCAGGAGCCGCGACACGTCGTAGCCGGCGACGTTCTTCATGACCTGACCGCCGAAGAAGAGATCCTGGCCGCGCCCGTCCAGCAGGCGCACGCCGAGGACGAAGTCGCGCAGCGCGCCGGCCGCGGCGCGGCGCGGCCCGGACAGGCCCGCGGCGACCATGCCGCCCACGGTGGCCGCGGCGCCGAAGTGCGGCGGCTCGAAGGCGAGCATCTGCGCCTCGCGCGCGAGCGTCGCCTCGAGCTCCGCGACGCGGGTGCCGCCGCGCACCGTGACGACGAGCTCGGTCGGCTCGTACGCGACGATTCCGGCGCAGCCGCGCGTGTCCAGGATCTCGCCCGCGAGCGCCTGGCCGTAGAAGTCCTTGGTGCCGCCGCCGCGCACGCGCAGGCGCGTCCCGGACGCCGCGGCTGCGCGGATGGCGTCGGCGAGGGCCGCGACGGGATCGGTCATCCGGCGGAGCGGTCCGGCATCAGAAGCGCGGCAGCTCCGGATGCGGCAGCTTGCCGCCCTGCACGTGCATCTTTCCGTACTCGGCGCAGCGGTGCAGCGACGGGATGTTCTTCTCGGGGTTGAGCAGCCCGTCGGGGTCGAACGCGCGCTTCACGCCGCGGAAGCACTCGAGCTCCGCGGGCGAGAACTGCACGCACATCTGGTTGATCTTCTCGATGCCGACGCCGTGCTCGCCGGTGACCGTGCCGCCGAACGCGACCGAGAGCTCGAGCACCTCGGCGACGAACTGCTCGGTGCGCCGGAGCTGGTCGGGATCGTTCGCGTCGAAGAGGATCAGCGGATGCAGGTTGCCGTCGCCGGCGTGGAAGACATTCGGGCAGCGCAGGCCGTACTTCTGCTCGAGCCGTGCGATCGCGCGCAGCATCTCGGCGAGCCGCTTGCGCGGGATCGTGCCGTCCATGCAGACGTAGTCGGGGGAGATGCGCCCGACCGCCGGGAACGCCGCCTTGCGGCCGGCCCAGAAGCGCAGCCGCTCGGCCTCGTCGCGCGAGACGCGGATGTTGCGCGCGCCGGAGTGCTCGAGCACCGCCTTCATGCGCGCGAGGTCCTCCGCGACCTCCTCGGGCGTGCCGTCGGCCTCGGCGAGCAGGATCGCGGCCGCCTCGAGGTCGTAGCCGGCGTGCACGAACTCCTCGACCGCGCGCGTCGCCGGCCGGTCCATCATCTCGAGCCCCGCCGGGATGATGCCGGCGGCGATCACCGCGGCGACCGCGTTGCCCGCCTGCTCGACGTCGTCGAACGAGGCGAGGATGCAGCGCGCGAGCTCGGGCTTCGGGACGAGCCGCACCGTCACCTCGGTCACCACCGCCAGCATCCCCTCGCTGCCGACCACCGCCGCCAGCAGATCGAAGCCGGGCGCATCGAGCGCCTCCGATCCGAGCTCCACGACCTCGCCGGCGATGGTCACGCCGCGCACCCGCATCACGTTGTGCACGGTGAGCCCGTACTTGAGGCAGTGCACGCCGCCGGCGTTCTCGGCGACGTTGCCGCCGATCGAGCAGGCGATCTGCGACGAGGGATCCGGCGCGTAGTACAGGCCATACGGCGCGGCGGCCTCGCTGATCGCCAGGTTGCGCACGCCGGGCTGGACCCGCGCGATGCGCGCGATCGGGTCGAGCGCCAGGATGCGCTTCATCCTGGCGAGCGAGAGCAGCACGCCACGGCGCGAGGGCAGCGCGCCGCCCGACAGCCCGGTTCCGGCGCCGCGCGGGATCACCGGCACCGCGAGCGCGCTGCAGACCCGCAGCACCGCCTGCACCTCGGCCTCGTTCTCGGGCAACGCCACGACCATCGGCCGCTCGCGGTACGCGGTCAGCCCGTCGCACTCGTAGGGCCGGGTGTCCTCCTCCTGGAAGAGCACGCTCGACGCGGGCAGCGCGCGCGCGAGCGCGGCCACCACCTCGGCCTGCCGGGCCGCGTCGATGCCGGTGTCGCGCGTGTTCATCGCTCGTCTTTCGGGAAGTGTGCCGACCCCGGCATTCTATCGCCCCGCGCCGCCGCGCTCATCGCCGCGTTCAGTGCACGCGGCAGCGCTCGACCGCCGCCGCGTCCCACGCGAGCCCGATGCCTGGCCGCGCCGGGGCCTCGACCATGCCGCGCTCGATCGCAAGCGGCGCCTCGAGCAGGCTCCCCGCGAGATCCAGGTGCTCGAGGAAGTGGGCGGTCGGCGTGACCGCGAGCAGGTGCGCGCTCGCCTCGACGAAGATGTGGCTCGAGCAGTCGCATCCGTACGCCTGCGCGATCGCCGCCGCGCGCATCCAGCCGGTGACGCCGCCGATCTGCTGGACGTCGGGCATGACGAAGTCGCACGCCCGCGCCTCGAGCGCGCGCTGCATCTCGAACGGGCCGGCGAAGTTCTCGCCGATCTGGACCGGCACGTCGAGCATCCGCGCGAGCGCGGCGTGGCCGGCGAAATCGTCGCAGCGGACCGGCTCCTCGATCCAGTAGACGCCCTCGCCCTCCAGCGCGCGGCAGCGCCGCCCCGCTTCCGCGACGCCGAGCGACTGGTTGAAGTCGACCATCAGCGCGACCCGGTCGGGCAGCGCGCGGCGCGCCGCGCGCACCGCCGCGAGGTCCGCGTCGAGCGTCGGCCAGCCGATCTTGATCTTCACGCCGGAAAACCCGGCCTCGGCCGCCGCGGCGCACTCCGCGGCGGCTTCCTGCGGCCCGAGCATGCCGAAGCTCGCGTAGGCGGGCAGCGGCTTGCGCCGGCCGCCGAGCAGCTCGACGAGCGGCACGCCGCGCGCCACCGCGAGCGCGTCCCAGACCGCCATGTCGAGGCCGGCGAGCGCGTAGGCGGCGAGGTTGCGCGGCCCGCCGAGCAGGGTGAAGCGGGCGCGCAGCGCGCGCTCGATCTCGAACGGCACCGCGGGCTCGCCGGCGAGCGTCGCGCCCACGCCGCGCACGAGCTCGTCGAGCGCCTTGAGCGCGGTCGTCTGGTAGCTGAACACGTAGGCGCGGCCGGTCACGCCCTCCTCGGTCAGGAGATCGATGAGCACGAGCGGCGCCTGCAGGATCGCGCCCGACGCGGTGCGCATCGGCTTCGCGAGCGGCGCGAGCACCGGGACGGTGCGGATCTCGCGGATCGTGAGCGCATCGGTTCTGGTCGCCGCGGTCATCTCTCTCCCCCTCCTCTCGACGTCCGGCGCCCGGCCGGACCGACGCCCAGGCGGGCGGCCGAGCTGCGCAGGTGCTCCTCGGCCGCGCGGGCGGCGGCGCCGGCATCGCCGCGCGCGATCGCCGCGTACAGGCGCTCGTGCTCGCGCTGCGCCGCCTGCGGCCGTCCGGCGCCTCGTCCTGCATCGGTCCACGACGGCCGGCGCGACTCGGAGAAGTGGTGACCGAGGAACTCGACGAAGCGCTGCATGTACGCGTTGTGCGTGGCGGTGGCGATCGCGCGGTGGAAGGCGTCGTCCGCCGCCGCGCCGTCGGCGGCGCCCTCGGCGAGCGCGCGCGCCATGCGCTCCAGCGCGGCACGGATGGCGGCGAGGTCCCCGCGCGTGCGCCGCTCGGCAGCGAGCCGCGCGGCGGCCACCTCCACCGCCGCGCGCAGCTCGAAGATCTGCGCGAGCTCGCCCGCGCCGAGCTTCCCTTCGGTGCCGATGCGGAAGCTCGCGAGCCCGGGCCGCGCGGCGACGAACGCGCCGGCGCCCTGCCGGGTCTCCACGTAGCCGTCGGCCTGCAGCCGCGCGATGGCCTCGCGCACGACCGCACGGCTCACGCCGAAGCGCGCGCCGAGCGCCTGCTCGGTCGGCAGGCGCGCGCCCGCCGCGAGCTCCCCGGACTCGATGCGCCCGCGCAGCGCGGCGACGAGCTGGTCCGAGAGCCGTCCGGGCCGGTCCACCGCGCGGATCGCGAGCGCCTCGGGCATGTCCATCGGCGGCCTGTCTCCAGGTTCTCCAGCCAGAGCATTGTCTGCTTGTCAGACAAGCAGGTGAGCAGCCTACCCCGGGGCGGCGCCGGCAGTCAAGCGCCGGCGCTGCGGCGCGACCCGGCGACATAAGGCGCGTCGAGCCGCGCATAGGCAAACTCTACCGGGCGGCCGCACCGCGTTTGCTACGATTGCATGCTACCGCCGCCGAGCATGCGGCCCCGCCCGGCGGCGCCGGCCCCGATCCACGGCCGCGACGCGGCACAACAACAACCTGGTCAGGTGAGATTCCTTCCGATAGCGCTGATCGTGGCGGCCGGCCTGCTCGCCCACCCGGCCGCGGCCGCCGAGGCGGGCGCCGGCGCCGCCGCGCTCGCCTGGTGGATCTGGCCGCTGCTGCTCTTCGTCGTGACGTTCCTGCTCGGCATCGTCGCGGTGATCGCCGGGCTCGGCGGCGGCGTGCTCTTCGTGCCGATCGTCGGCGGCTTCTTCCCGTTCCACCTCGACTTCGTGCGCGGCGCCGGCCTGATGATCGCGCTCGCCGGCGCGCTCTCGGCCGGGCCCGGGCTGCTGCGCTCGGGCATGGCGAGCCTGCGGCTCGCCATGCCACTCGCCCTGGTCGGCTCGGCGTCCTCGATCGTCGGCGCGCTGGTCGGCCTCGCGCTGCCGGTGCGCGTCGTGCAGACCGGGCTCGGCCTGACCATCCTCGCGATCGTCGCCCTGATGTGGATGGCGAAGAAGTCGGAGTTCCCGGACGTTGCGCGGCCCGATGCGCTGTCGGCGGCGCTGCGCATTAACGGCGTCTTCTTCGACGCGGGCGCGCGCCAGGAGATCGCGTGGCACGTGCACCGCACCCCGCAGGGGCTCGTGCTCTTCGCCGGTATCGGCATCATGGCCGGCCTTTTCGGCCTCGGCGCGGGCTGGGCGAACGTGCCGGTGCTGAACCTGCTGATGGGCGCGCCGCTCAAGGTCTCGGTCGCGACGTCGAGCTTCATGCTCTCGATCGTCGACAGCTCCGCGGCCTGGGTCTACCTGAACAAGGGCGCGGTCCTGCCGATCATCACGGTCCCCTCGATCATCGGCATCATGCTCGGGGCGCGGGTCGGCGTGCGGCTGCTCACGCGGGTGCGCGCCTCGGCGATCCGCAAGCTGATCATCACCCTGCTGCTGCTCGCCGGCTCGCGCGCGCTGCTGAAGGGGCTCGGCATCTGGGAATGAGCATGGAGCCGTCCGACACGCCTTCCGCTTCGCCCGCTCCGGCGCCGCCCGCGCCGCGCGCCAACCCGTACGCCTCGCCGCAGCAACTCCTCTACGCGCGCTGGCTCGACATCGGGACGCGGATCGGCTTTCTCGCGCTGGTCGTGGCGTTCGCCCTCTACGTGACCGGGGCCATCGTGCCGCACGTGCCGCTCGAGCAGCTGCCGCGCTACTGGACGATGTCGGTGGAGGAGTACCTCGCCGCGGTCGGCGGGCCGACCGGATGGGGCTGGGCGCGGCTCGCGTACCGGGGCGACTACCTCAATTTCGTCGGAGTGGCTATCCTCTCGTCGGTGAGCATCGCCTGCTACCTGCGCCTGCTGCCCGTGTTCCGGTCCGAGCGCGACCGCGCCTTCCTCGGCATCGCCCTCGCCGAGATCGTCGTGCTCGTCGCAGCGGCCTCGGGCATCTTCGGCGGCGGCCACTGACGAGGGAGACCCGATGGCAGGCCAGCTGTCCCCCACCGGCCGCTTCGAGCGGATCCTGTTCGCCACCGACGGCTCGGAGTTCTGCGAGGGCGCCGAGCGCGTCGCCTTCGCCATGGCCGAGAGGTTCGGCGGCACGCTGCAGCTCGCGAGCGTCGTGATCACCAACCCCGCGGCGGAGTCGGTCGCGCCGGAGATGATCCAGGCCGCCGAGACCGAGACCCGCGCGCTGCTCGACCGGCTGCACGCCGACGCGGCCAAGCGCGGGATCGCCAGCGTGACGATCTTCCGCCGCGGCTCCGATCCCGACGTCGAGATCGCAGCCGCCGCGGAGGAGCACGGCGCCGACGTGATCGTGATGGGCCGGCGCGGCAAGCGCGGGCTGATGAAGCGCATGACCGGCGATGCGACCACCAAGGTGGTCGGCGCGGCGAAGTGCAGCGTGCTCGTCGTGCCCGAGGGCGCCGCCATGTGGCGCAGGCGCATCCTGCTCGCGACCGACGGCTCGCGGTTCTCCGACGCCGCGGCGGTCGCCGCGGCGCGGATCGCCGAGATCTGCAGGCTGCCGGTGACGGTCATCTCCACGGTACGCGAGTCGTTCACCGATGAGCGCGCCGCGCAGGCCGAGGAGGCCGCCGCGCGCGTGCACGACCATCTCGCCGGCAAGGGCCTGGAGGTCGACAAGGTGGTGCTGCGCGGCGATCCGGACAAGCTGATCCCCGAGACCGCCGCCGCGCGCGAGGCCGACCTGATCGTCATGGGTACCCACGGCCGCACCGGTTGGGAGCGCGTGATGGTCGGCAGCGTGACCCAGAGCGTGATCGGCGCGAGCCCGAATCCGGTCCTGGCGGTGAAGCTGTAGCGACAGCGGCGATCGGCCGGCCGCGCCATGACCGGAGAGCTCGACGCGCACGCGATCGCGGTCCTCGCGCTGACGGTGGCGGCGTTCGCGCTCTTCATGCGCGAGCGCGTGCCGATGCAGACGACCAGCATCGGCGTGCTCGCGGCGCTCGCGCTCGGCTTCCAGCTCTTCCCCTACGAGCGCGCCGGCCAGCGCTTCGAGCCGGTCTCGCTCTTCCTCGGCTTCGGCCACGACGCGCTGGTGGCGATCTGCGCGCTGATGATCATCGGCAAATCGCTGGCGGCGACCGGGGCGCTCGACCCGGTGGCGCGCGCGATCGCGCGGCTGTGGAAGCGCTCGCCCCGGGCGGCGCTCCTCGCGGTGCTGGTCTTCGCGTTCCTGGCGAGCGGCGTGGTGAACGACACCCCGGTGGTCGTGCTGCTGATGCCCGTCCTGCTGAGCGTGGCGCTGCGCACGAAGACCGCCGCCGGGAGCATGCTGCTGCCGATGAACTACGCGGTGCTGGTCGGCGGCATGGCGACCGCGATCGGCACCTCGACCAACCTGCTGGTGGTCTCGATCGCGGCCGACCTCGGCGTGCGCCGGTTCGGCGTGTTCGACTTCTACCCGGTCGCGATCCTCGCCGGCATCGGCGGCCTCGCCTACCTGTGGCTCGTGCTGCCCCGGCTCCTCACGCACCGCACGAGCCCGATCCAGGAGGAGCCGCCGCGGCGCTTCGCCGCCGTCCTGCACGTCCCCGAGGGAAGCTACGCCGACGGGCGCACGCTGAAGGAGGTGCGCGAAAAGACCGACGGGCGCCTGCGGATCGACGAGGTCGAGCGCGGCGAGGACATGTTCCTGGCGCGGCTCCCGTCGCTCACGCTGCGCGCCGGCGACCGGCTGCACGTGTCCGACACGCCCGAGAACCTGAAGGAGCTCGAGAAGCTCATCGGGGCGACGCTCTACGATCCCCGCGACCTCGAGCATCCGGTGGACGAGGAGCATCCGCTGCAGACCGGCGACCAGCTGCTGGTGCAGTCGGTCGTCACCGAGGATTCGCTGCTCAACCGCACGACCCTGCAGCGGCTGCGCTTCAGCGACGTCTACGGCGTGGCCGCGATCGCGCTGCACCGGCCGTCCGGCCGCTCGACGATGAAGCCGCGCGACCTCGGCGAGACCGTGCTGCAGGTGGGCGACGTACTCCTGCTCCAGGGCGGCGAGGAGCGCTTGAAGGAGCTGCGCGACAGCACCGGCATCCTGGTGCTCGACGAGACGATCGCGCTGCCGCGCTCGCACAAGGCGCCGGTGGCGATCGCGGTGATCGCCCTGGTCGTCGCCGCCGCGGCCACCGGGCTCGTGCCGATCTCGATCGGCGCGCTCGCCGGCGTGACCGTGCTGGTCGCGACCGGCACCCTGACGTGGCAGGAAGCGCGCGCGGCCCTGAGCTCGAGGGTGGTGCTGCTGGTGGCGGCGAGCCTCGCGCTCGGCCAGGCGCTCACCGTGACCGGCGGCATCGACTTCGTCGCGGCGTCCTTCCTGCAGGCGGTGCGCGGCATGCCGCCGGAATGGATCGCGTCGCTGCTGATGCTGCTGATGGCACTGATCACGAACTTCGTCTCGAACAACGCAGCGGCGGCGATCGGCACGCCGATCGCGGTGCGCATCGCGGCCGAGCTCGGCGCGGCGCCGGAGCCGTTCGTGCTCGCGATCCTGTTCGGCGCGAACCTGTGCTACATCACGCCGATGGCCTACCAGACGAACCTGCTCGTGATGAGCGCCGCCGGCTACCGGTTCGCCGACTTCGTGCGCGGCGGCCTGCCGCTCTTCGCGATCATGTGGGTCTCGCTGTCGCTGCTCGTGCCGCGCTTCTTTCCGCTCTTCTGAACGGCGGCCTCAGCCGAAAGCGCGCTGCAGCGCGCGCGGGGCGCGGTCGAGGTCGGGTTGCGCCGCAGCCTCGCGCGCAGCAACGCGTGATAGCCGAAGGGCAGCGCGGCGTTGGGCACGAAGGCCACCGGGTCGACGTGCGCCCCCGCAATCGGCTCGAACGTCTGTAACATCAGCGCAGATGATAGCCGTGAACGGACCGCTTCGACGCGAGGGCGGCCGCCGAGCCGCCGGCGCCCGCGCCCGCGCGCTCGCGCTGCTCGCGTGCATCGCGCTCGCCGGCTGCGGCGCGAAGACGCCCGCGCTGCCGGCGCTCGGCCCGCAGGACGTGGTGCTCGCGTTCGGCGACAGTCTCACCTTCGGCACCGGCGCGCGGGCGGACCAGAGCTACCCCGCGGTGCTCGCAGGGTTGATCGGGCGCAAGGTCGTCGCGGCCGGCGTCCCGGGCGAGGTGAGCGCAAACGGCCTCGCGCGGCTGCCCGGCGCGCTCGAGGCGGCCGCGCCGCGGCTCCTGGTCCTCTGCCACGGCGGCAACGACCTCCTGCGCAGGCTGGACGAGGCGGAGCTCGCCGCGAACCTGCGGGCGATGATCGGGCTCGCGCGGAGCCGCGGCGTCGCGGTGGTGCTGGTCGCGGTGCCGAAGCCCGGCCTGTTTCCCGACGCGCACCCGGTGTACGCCGCGGTGGCCGACGAGCTCGGCGTGCCGCTCGAGCGCGATGTGCTGAAGGCGATCCTCACCGACAACGAGCTCAAGTCCGATCAGGTGCACCCGAACGCGCGCGGCTACGCGCGGCTGGCCGAGGCGGTGGCGGGACTGCTGCGAAAGGCGAAGGCGCTCTGATGCGCTCGCGCTACGCCGACATCGGGCCCTACGTCACCAAGGACGGCGCCGAGATCCGCGAGCTGATGCACCCGGACGTGCACGGCAACCGCGCGCAGAGCCTCGCCGAGGCGAGCATCGCGCCCGGCGCGCGCACCGCGTTGCACCGGCATGCGCGCACCGAGGAGATCTACTACTTCGTCGCCGGCGCCGGCGTCATGACGCTCGGCGAGGCGGCTTTCCCGGTGGCGGCGGGCGACGTGGTCTGCATCGCGCCCGGCACGCCTCACTGCGTCGAGAACACCGGCCGCGGGGCGCTCCGCATCCTGTGCGCCTGCGCGCCGGCGTACTCCCACGACGACACCGAGCTGCTCTAGGCCGGCGACGCCGCGCTCAGACCGCCTGTGTCGCGCGCCGGTCGGGCCTGCGGCCGCGGCGCGGCGGCTGCGGCACGCGCGGCAGCGGCACGGCGTCCTTCTCCATCAGCTCGACCAGCGATTGCCGCAGCCAGGCGTGCGCCGGGTCGCGGTGCGTGCGCTCGTGCCACACCTCGGCGATGATCAGCGGCGCGAGCTCGAACGGCAGCTCGAATACGCGCAGGCGGTCGGCGTGCACGCGCGCGAGGCGCTCCGGGATGATCGCCATGAGGTCCGAGCGCGTGACGATCTCCGGCACCAGGAGGAAGTGCGGCACCGAGAGCCGCACCGACCGGCTGCGTCCCACCGCGGCGAGCGCCGCGTCGGTCTGCGCGACGAAGGCGCCGCCGCTCGGCGAGATCAGCACGTGCTCCAGGCTGCAGAACGCGTCGAGCGTCAGCTGGCGCGAAACGCGCGGGTGGTCGCGCCGGACCACGGCGACGAACCGCTCCGGATAGAGCGGCCGCACGCGCGCGTGCTCGGGCGCGTTCGCTGCGCCCATGACCGCGAGGTCGACCTCGCCGCGCTCGAGCTGTTCGCTGAGCGCGGCGAAGCTGATCGGCCGCACCGCCAGCCGGCATCCCGGCGCGTGCGCCTCCAGATGGTCGACCAGCCGGGGCAGGATCGCGAACTCGACGTAGTCGGACGCCGTGATCGTGAACGTGGTCGTCGCCCGCGACGGATCGAACGCGTCGGCCTGGCGCACGATGCGCCCGATCTCGTCGAGCACCTGCTTCACCGGACCGGCGAGCTCGCTCGCCTTGTTGGTCGGCAGCATGCCGCGCGCAGTGCGCAGCAGCAGCGGGTCGTTGAACAGCGCGCGCAGCCGCGCGAGCGACGCGCTCATCGCCGACTGACTGAGGCCGAGCCGCTGCGCGGCGCGGGTCACGTTGCGCTCGGCGAGCAGCGCCTCGAGCGCCACGAGCAGGTTGAGGTCGACGTTCCGGATATCCATGGAGCCGATACTTTAGGCCGAAGCGATCCAGGCGATCAATATCCCCCGTCCGTCGGCGCGGTCTGCGAGCCGTCTCGCAGGCGTCATGCGCGCGGCCCGCGCCGCCGCGCCCCCGAGCCGCGCGCGATCCGGATCGCCCGGCAGAATCTGGCATTATCGATCACGATGATTAGCTAGATCTTCGCAATCGATTGGACAGATATATGAACGAATCCTAGACTGGATTTCGTTCGGGTCGCGGCGAGGCAACGCCGCGACACGGCGCCCGCCGGACAGGCGGGTTGGCTATCTCTCCTGTGGGCCCTCGGGGCGGCACGCCCTCCTCCTCAGCCGTCCCGAGGATTTTTTCGCCCGGTCAGCGCGCGCCCAGCAGCCGGCCCGCGCGCGCGTAGTCCTTCGGCTTGACCCAGAAGATCGCGCCGTAACGGGCCTTGCCCGCCGTCACCGCATCGAGCGCGGTCACGTTGATCTTCGCCTGCGCCAGGCGGTCGAGCGTGCGCGCGAGCGCGCCGACGCGGTCGTCGCCCTGGATGACGAAGCAACGCTTGCGCGGGCCGAGCGAGAGCTTCAGCTTGCGCGCCGCCTTCCGGAGCGCGGCCGTGCGCTCGGGCACGAGATCGACCTGCGCCCCGCCGCGGCTCGGGAAGCCGGTGAACGCGAGCAGGTTGACGCCCTCGGCCTTGAGGCCGGCGAGAATGCGCGCGCCGGCGCCCGGCCGGTTCGGCACCTGGAGCGCGAAGTAGTCCTGTTTTCGAATGCGGTCCGCCATGGACTCACCTCCTCTGGGTTGAACTGCACGACATCGACAGACATCCGGCCACGCGCGGTGCACTCCGTCAGGCGGCATCGCCGCCGTCCGGCGGCGCGCTCCCGCCGCGGCCGAGCGCCCGTTGCATCAGGACGCTGTCGACCCAGCGTCCGAACTTGAACCCGACGTTCGGCAGCATGCCGACACGTACGAAGCCGCACGCGGCGTGCAGGCCGATCGACGCCGCGTTGGCGCTGTCTCCGATCACCGCTACCATCTGGCGGCAGCCCCGCGCGGTACAGGCTTCGATCAGCGCCTCGAGCAGCGCCCGGCCCGCGCCGCGGCGCGGCAGCGCCGGGGCGACGTACACCGAGTCCTCGACGGTGTATCGATACGCAGTGCGCGGGCGGTAGGGCGCGGCGTAGGCGTAGCCCGCTGTTACGCCGTCGAGCTCGGCCACGAGATGCGGCAGCCCGCGTGCGAGCGTCTCCTCGCGACGGCGGTCCATCTCGCCCTCGCCCGGCGGCGCGATCTCGAACGTGGCGGCGCCGTGCAGGACGTGATGGCGGTAGATCGCGGTGATCGCCGGCAGGTCGCGGCCGTCGCTGGCGCGAACGACGACGACGCCGGCGATGTGCCGCGCCCCGCTCTTCACTTCGCGCTCCTCACTCGACGAAGCCGACGACCACGCGCCGGTTCCGCCGCCCCTTGCTCTCGATCTTGAGCACCGCGACCCGTCCGATCTCGGACGTGTTGCGCACGTGCGTACCGCCGCACGGCTGCAGGTCGACGCCGTCGATCTCGAGCAGCCTGACGCGCCCTTGCCCGGCCGGCGGCTTCACCGACATCGTGCGCACGAGCTGCGGATTCGCAGCCAGCTCCGCCTCGCTGATCCAGCGCGGCGCGACCGGATGCGCGCCGGCGACGAGCTCGTTCAGCCGGGCGCTCAGCCGATCCTTGTCGAGCGCCTCGCCCTGCGTGTCGAAGTCGAGCCGCGCCCGGTCGGCGGCGATCTGTCCGCCGGTGACCGGGTAGGGCACCGCCGCGCACAGCAGGTGCATGCATGTGTGCAGCCGCATGTGGCGGTAGCGGCGCGGCCAGTCGATCTCGGCCACGACCGGTGTGCCGACTGCGGGCGCGCCCACGCCGGGCGCCGGGACGTGGATCACCTCGTCCGGCGCCTCGCCCGGGATCGCGTCGACGATCGCGACCGTGGCGCCATCGGCGAGGCGCAGCACGCCGCTGTCGCCGGGCTGGCCGCCCGCGGCGGCGTAGAAGACCGTCGCTTCGAGCCGGATGCCGCGCGCGTCGACGCTCGCCACCTGGGTCTCGCAGCGCTGCAGGTACGCGTCGTCGCGGTACAGCAGTCGGGTCATTCGCCCTCCGATGGCGTCGGCGCAAGTGTGGCGCAACACGCGCGCGCCTGCAACGACGACTCGCCGGCGCGCGCGGCATCGAGCCGCCCTGCTACAGTTCGCGCCGTGATCCGGCGCGGCGTCCGCTCATCGGCGTACACACGGCAAGGAGTCTCCAGATGAATACCCTGCTCACCGGCCTGCGAACGACCGGTCTCGCGGCAGCCACGCTGCTCGCGATCGCCGCGCCGCACGGAGCCGCACAGCCCGCCGGCACGGATGCCGCGCCGTCCGGACGACCGCGCGTGGCGCTGGTGCTCTCCGGCGGCGGCGCCCGCGGTGCCGCGCACGTCGGCGTGATCAAGGTCCTTGACGAGCTGCGCATCCCGGTCGACTGCGTCGTCGGCACGAGCATGGGATCGATCGTCGCCGGCGCGTACGCCACCGGTTCGACCGTCGCCGACATGGAGGCGCTGATCGCCGGCGTCGGCCTCCAGGACGTGGTCAGCGACGACCCGCCGCGCCGCGAGAAGCCGATCCGGCGCAAGGCGGACGACGACACGAACTACGTCGGCCCGGAGATCGGCGTGCGCGACGGCGACTTCCGGTTGCAGCCCGGCATCGTCTCCGGCGTCGGCCTCGAAGCCGTGCTGCGCCGCGCGGTCAAGGTCAAGGGCTTCATCGACTTCGATCGGCTGCCGGTGCCGTTCCGCGCGGTCGCGACGGACGTCGAGAACGGCGAGATGGTCGTCATCGACCGCGGCGAGGTCGCGCACGCGATGCGCGCAAGCCTCGCGATTCCGGGCGTGATCGCGCCCGCCCAGCTCGGCGGCCGCCTGCTGGTCGACGGCATGGTGACGCGCAACCTGCCGGTCGAAGTCGGGCGCGAGCTCTGCGGCGACATCGTGATCGCGGTGGATGTGGGCACGCCTCTGATGAAACGCGCCGAGCTCACGTCGCTGGTCGCCGTCAGCCAGCAGATGCTGAGCATCCTGACGAACCAGAACGTGGCGGAGAGCCTCGCCGCGCTCACACCGACGGACCTCCTGATCCGCATCGACCTGCCCGGCTACACGGTCGCCGATTTCGACCGGCTGCCGGCGATCGCGGCGGAGGGCGAGAAGGCGGCGCGCGCTTTCGTCGACCGGCTCGCCCGGCTCAGCCTGCCGCAGCAGGAGTACGCGGCGCTGCGCGCGCGGCAGGTCGTGCTGCCGGCGCTGGACGCGCAACCGATCGACGAGATCAGGATCACCGGACTGCGGCGCGTGAACCCGGCGGTCGTGGAGGGCGCGATGGAGACCCGGGCCGGCGAGTCGCCCGATCCGGCGAAGCTCGACCGCGACATGCAGCGGATCTACGGCAGCGGCGACTTCGAGCACGTCGACTACCGCCTGATCGAGGACGCGGGCAAGCGCGTGCTCGCGGTCGAGGCGCTCGAGAAGAGCTGGGGGCCGACCTACCTGCGCTTCGGGCTCACGCTGTCCTCCGACTTCACCACCAACTCCTACTTCAATTTGCTCGGCAGCTACCGGGCGACCTGGCTGAACCGGCTGGGCGGCGAGTTCCGCGCCGATGCGCAGGTCGGACGGACGAACCGCCTTGCCGCCGAGTTCTACCAGCCGCTTGTCCCCAGTCGCTACCTGTTCGTCGCGCCGCGACTCGAGGTGGAGAGAAGCCCGATCGATCTCTTCGTCGGCCAGCAGCGTGTGGCGAGATACGACGTGCAGTACGCTCGCGCAGGCCTGGACCTCGGCACCCAGTTGACGCGCTACGGCGAGATACGGGTCGGCGTGCTCGGCGGCACCGTCGATGCGGAGCTCGACACCGGGCCGTCCATCATCGCGCCGCGGAACGACGTCCGCCAGGGCGCATACACCGCCCGGTTCAAGTTCGACCAGCTCGACAGCCTCGACTTCCCGCGCAGCGGGGTCGGGGCGACGGCGCACCTCTTCTCATCCCAGTCGCATCTGGGCGCGGACGACGCCTACACCAAGTGGGAGGCCGACGTCCTCGGTGCCTACTCGATCGGGAATCACACGCTCCAGCTCGGCGTGAAGGCGGGCGGCGCGCTCTCCGGCGAGCTGCCGACCTATGACCAGTTCTCGCTCGGCGGCTTCCAGCAGCTCTCGGGCTTCAAGACGTTCCAGCTGTACGGCAGCGACCTGCAGTTCGGGCGCGCCGCGTACCTCTACCGCCTCGCCCAAGGCGGCTTCTTCGAGGGCGCGTACCTCGGCGCATCGCTCGAAGCGGGCCGCATCGCCAAGCCGCTGGTGCCGGCGAACGGGTCCGGCTGGCAGCAGGGCGGCTCGATCTTCCTGGCGGCCGACACCCCGCTCGGGCCTGTCTATCTCGGCTACGGCATCGCCTCCGACGGCAACCGGTCGGCGTACTTCCTGCTCGGGAGGCCTTGAAACAAGGTTGGCAGTGGGCAGTGGACAGTGGACTGCAGGCTGCCAATCCGCCGTCCACAGCACACCGCACACTGTCCACTTCAGATGCGGTAGCGGTTCATGAACCGCCGGTCGATCCAGTCCTTCCAGCGCCACACCCAGGCACCCTCGAGCGCCCAGCGGCCGCGCGACATCACGGCGCGACGGTCGCCGGTGGTGATCAAGGCAAGCGCGGCGCGCTGCGGCACGAACGACTCGAGCGGCTCGCCGGCCAGCTCGCGCCGCAGGTTCCGCGCGAGCGGCGGGCCGTGCCGCACGGCGAACACGCCGGACTTGGGGCGCGGATGGCCGCGCATCGTCGCGATGTCGCCCGCGGCGAACACCTCGGGGTGCGACACCGATGCCAGCCGCTCGTCGACGAGGACGAACCCGGACGCATCGACCGCGAGCCCGCCCGCGCTCGGCCACCCGGCGGGCTCCGCTCCGGTGGCAAGGACGACCGCGTCGAATGGGAACCGCTCGCCGCCCGCGGTCTCGAGCTCGCCGGCGTCGACCCGTGTGACCCGGGTGGCGAGGCTCGCCTTCAGCCCGCGGCGCGCGAACGTCCGCGCGAAGATCCGGCGCACCCGGTCGTTGTGGTCGGGCAGCAGTCGATCGGCGTCGGTCACGAGGCGCATGTCGACGCCCGCCGCTTGGCCCTCGCGCCCGAACCGATGCTCGACCGCGAGCAGCACCTCGACGCCCGCCGCGCCGCCGCCGACGACGACCAGGCGGCGGAGCTCGCCGCGGCGCGCGCACGCGATCAACGTCTCGAGCGCGTGCAGAAAACGGTCCCACGGCTTCACGCCGATCCCGTGCTCGCTGGCGCCGGGAATCGCCCGCGGCGTCGAGCCGATGTCGAGCGAGGCGACCGTGTAGTCGAGCGCACCGCCGCCGCGCAGGCGGATGATCCGACGCGCCGGATCGATGGCGACGGCGGCGTCGACGACAAACTCGCAACCGGCGTATCCGGCGAGCCGCGCGAGATCGAGGTGGCACGCGTCGTGGCGATAGTGGCCGGCGACGAGCCCGGGCAGCATCCCCGAGTACGGCGTGTAGCGCGACGGGCTCACGAGCACGACCTCGACGCCCCGGAGCGGCGCATCGCCCAGGCTGCGCAGCACCTCGGCGTGACTGTGGCCGCCGCCGACGAGCACCAGCCGCTTCATGCGCCCGGCGCCGGCCCCGCCGCGGCGGCGAGCAGCCGCGCGCCCCCGTCGACGGCCTCCGCGAGCCGCGCCAGGTCCTCCGGACGATCGACGTCCCAGAGCACCGCGAGCTCATCCCAGCGCCAGCGAAGCGCGCGGAGCCGCTCGCGCGTCTCGGCCATGGCGCTCGGTGCGCCCCACCGGATGCCGTCGAAGACCGCGGGCGCGACTCGGCGCAGCCCGACCAGCACGTATCCCCCGTCCTCCGCCGGCCCGAACACCGCGTCGCCGCCGCGCGCGAGCGCCGCCGCCGCCGCGCGCAGGTAGGCGGGCGTCAGCGCGGGGCAATCCGATCCGATCAGCAGCGCGCCACCGGCCGTCGCAACGCGCGCGAGCGCCGCGTGCATTCGCGCGCCGAGATCGCCGCCGCCCTGTGCGGCGAGCGCAATGCCGAACCGCTCGGCGCAGCGCCGGAAGAACGGATGCGCCGCGTCCGGCGCGGCGCAGAGCTCCACCGGACCGAGCCCGGCGGCAAGCGCGGTCGCGATCGCGCGCTCGACGAGCAGCGCGTGCAGGCGCGCCGCACCGGCGGCCCCGAGCCGGGGCGCCAGCCGCGTCTTGGCCGCGCCGGCCACCGGCGCGCGCGCGAAGACCACGATCGGCGTCGGCGGCGCGGCGTCAACGGCCGTCATACAGCCTCGCCAGGCGCTCGGGCGAGGCGCCGCAGAAGTAGCGCGTTCGCAGCCACCACATGAGCGCGATCGTGCGCAGCACGCCGCGCGCCTCCCAGCGCCGGCCCGACGTCACCACCCGCTCGCGCACGCACGCCGGACGCGAGCGCCGCGCGAGCGCGCGGCAGAGCGCCACGTCCTCCATCAGCGCGATCGGCGGATAGCCGCCGATCGACTCGAACGTTGCGCGCCGCACGAAGACGGCCTGGTCGCCGGTCGCGATTCCGGTCAGGCGGGAGCGCAGATTCATCATCGCCGCGACGACCGCGAGCAGCGGATTCCGCCCCTCGATGCGCACGTCGAAGCGGCCCCACACGCTCGCGCCCGCGTC
>JAHDYJ010000076.1 GCA_023383795.1 Burkholderiales bacterium
GACGACGAGAACGTGAACTCGCAGCCCTTCATGCGCTGGCGCGACCGCTTCGGCTACGTGATGGAGGCGGTCAGGAAGGCCGAGGCCGAGACCGGCGAGCGCAAGGGCCACTATCTCAACGTCACCGCGCCGACGCCCGAGGAGATGTACAAGCGGGCCGAGTTCGCGAAGGCGCTCGGCGCGCCGATCATCATGCACGACTACCTGACCGGCGGCTTCTGCGCGAACACCGGGCTCGCGAACTGGTGCCGCGAGAACGGCGTGCTGCTGCACATCCACCGCGCGATGCACGCGGTGATCGACCGCAACCCCTATCACGGCATCCATTTCCGGGTGCTGGTGAAGGCGCTGCGGCTGTCGGGCGGCGACCACCTGCACACCGGCACGGTGGTCGGCAAGCTCGAGGGCGACCGCCAGGCGACGCTCGGCTGGATCGACCTGCTGCGCGACCGCTGCGTGAAGGAGGACCGCGCGCGCGGCATCTTCTTCGACCAGGACTGGGGCTCGATGCCGGGCGCGCTCGCGGTCGCCTCGGGGGGCATCCACGTCTGGCACATGCCGGCGCTGCTCGCGATCTTCGGCGACGATGCGGTGTTCCAGTTCGGCGGCGGCACGCTCGGCCATCCCTGGGGCAACGCCGCGGGCGCCGCGGCGAACCGGGTGGCGCTCGAGGCCTGCGTGCGGGCGAGGAACGAAGGGCGCGACGTCGAGCGCGAAGGCAAGGCGATCCTGACCGAGGCGGCGAAGTCCGCGCCCGAGCTCAAGGTCGCGATGGAGACCTGGAAGGAGATCAGGTTCGAGTACGACGTGGTGGACAAGCTCGACGCCGCCAAGGCGGCGGCCTGAGCGCGAGGAGACCCCGATGAGCGAAATTCTCGAGTATCGTTCCCGGCTTTCCGATCCGGCGAGCCGGAAGTTCGAGACCTTCTCGTACCTGCCGCCGCTCTCGAAGGCCGAGATCCGCAAGCAGGTGGAGTACATCGTCGCGCGCGGCTGGAACCCTTCGATCGAGCATGCCGAGCCGGAGCACGCGGCCGGCGCATACTGGTACATGTGGAAGCTGCCGATGTTCGGCGAGACCGACGTCGACCGCATCCTGGCCGAGGCCGAGGCTTGCCACGAGGCGAACCCGCGCGACCACGTGCGGCTGATCGGGTACGACAACCGCCGGCAGACGCAGGGCGCGGCGATGGTGATCCACCGGGGCAAGGTCGAATAGGAAGCGCTGCGGCGCGCCCGCCGCGCACGAGGAGGACCCGATGAGCATCGAAGCGCTGATTTTCGACGTCGACGGCACGCTGGCGGACACCGAGGAGACCCACCGCCAGGCCTTCAACGCCGCGTTCCTCGAGCACGATCTGCACTGGAACTGGAGCCCGCACCTGTACGTCGAGCTGCTCAAGGTCTCCGGCGGCAAGGAGCGCATCGCCAGGTATATCGACGGGCTGAACGCGGCGGCGGCGGAGAAGGAGCGCTTCCGCGGCATCGTTCCGGGCATCCACCGCACCAAGACGCGCATCTTCGCGGAGCTGATCCGCGACGGACGCTCGCCGTTCCGGCCGGGCGTCGCGCGGCTCATCCGCGAGGCGCGCGACGCCGGCGTGAAGCTCGGGCTCGCTTCCACGACCTCGCCGGCGAACGTCGAGGCGCTGATCTCGGCCGGACTCGGCGAGGACGGCTACCACTGGTTCAACGTCATCGCGTGCGGCGACCAGGTGCCGGCGAAGAAGCCGGCGCCGGACATCTACCAACTGGCGCTGTCGACCCTCGGGCTGCCGGCCGCCGCGTGCGTCGCGTTCGAGGACTCTGGCAACGGCGTGCGCGCGGCCAAGGCGGCGGGCCTCTTCACCGTGGTCACGCCGACGCTCTGGACCCAGACGCAGGACTTCGCCGGGGCCGACCTCGTGCTCTACAGCCTGGGCGATCCGGCGCAGCCGCTCGATCCGGGCGCGGCGGCGCGCATCGGCGCACCGTACCTCGGGCTCGCGCAGCTCGAGGCGCTGCACGCCGCGGCGGCGGGACGCCGGGAGGCCGCCGCCTGACGCGGAGACCGGCATGACATCCAGACCGGACGCCAAGATCCGGGCGTAACGCGCGAGGAGACACGCTCGTGCACCGCGGCAGCCGCTGCCCGGTGCGCGGGCCGGCCGTGCCTGCAGCGGACGCAGTTCGACCGAGTCACAAGGAGAGGGTTATGTCGGTCCAGCATCCGATCGTCGCAGTGACCGGATCATCCGGCGCCGGCACCAGCACGGTGCAGAAGGCGTTCGACAAGATCTTCCGCCGCGAGAACATCGTCGCGGCGCACGTCGAGGGCGACTCGTTCCACCGCCACGACCGCGCCGAGATGAAGCGGCGCGTCGAGGAGGCGAGCCGCAAGGGGCGCACGTTCAGCCACTTCGGCGCCGAGGCGAACCTGCTCGAGGAGCTGGAGGCGCTCTTCCGCGAGTACGGCGAGCGCGGCACCGGCAAGGTGAGGAAGTACCTGCACAACGAGGAGGAGGCCGCCCCCTACAGCCAGGCGCCCGGCACGTTCACGCCGTGGACCAAGCTCGAGGAGGGCACCGACCTCCTGCTCTACGAGGGGCTGCACGGCGGCGTGAAGACCGAGCGGATCAACGTCGCCCAGCACGTCGACCTCCTGATCGGCGTGGTGCCGATCATCAACCTCGAATGGATCCAGAAGATCCACCGCGACACCAACCTGCGCGGCTACTCGCGCGAGGCGGTCACCGACACGATCCTGCGCCGCATGCACGACTACGTGCACTACATCTGCCCGCAGTTCACCGAGACGCACATCAACTTCCAGCGCGTGCCGGTGGTCGACACGTCGAACCCGTTCATCGCCAAGGACATCCCGAGCGCCGACGAGTCGCTGGTCGTGATCCGCTTCAGGAACCCGATCGGCGTCGACTTCCCGTATCTGCTCACGATGATCCACAACTCGTTCATGTCGCGGCCGAACAACATCGTCGTGCCCGGCGGCAAGCTCGAGCTCGCGATGCAGCTGATCATCACGCCGATGATATGGCGGCTGATGGAGGACAAGAAGCGCATGGGCGCGCGCCAGGGCCCGGTCGAGCACGCGATCGGCGTGTTCCGCCCGTCGCGCGTGTAGCGGCTTACTCGTTCGCGACGCGCCGGTTCCAACGGCCATGGGAGCGCGGCGAGCCGTTGTCCGTCAGGCGCCGCGCGCCGCCTCGCCTTCCGGCGCGCGTCGGTTCGACAAGCCCTGCGAAGCTCCCGGTATCTCGGTTAGTCAGTAGAGGAATCCGTACATGGCACTGATCTCGATGCGCCAACTGCTGGACCACGCGGCCGAGCACGGCTACGGGGTGCCGGCGTTCAACGTCAACAACATGGAGCAGCTGCACGCGGTGATGCAGGCCGCCGACGAGTGCGCGAGCCCGGTGATTCTGCAGGGCTCGGCCGGCGCCCGGAAGTACGCGGGCGAGGCGTTTCTGCGCCACCTCGTCGAGGCCGCGGTCGAGACCTGGCCGCACCTCCCGATCGTGATGCACCAGGACCACGGCGCGAGCCCGGCGGTGTGCCAGCGCTCGATCCGCTCGGGCTTCAGCAGCGTCATGATGGACGGCTCGCTCGAGGAGGACATGAAGACGCCGGCGCCCTACGAGTACAACCTCGAGGTGACGCGCAAGGTGGTCGACATGGCGCACGCGGTCGGCGTGTCGGTCGAGGGCGAGCTCGGCTGCCTCGGCTCGCTCGAGTCGGGCATGGCGGGCGAGGAGGACGGGTCCGGCGCCGAGGGGAAGCTCTCGCACGACCAGCTGCTCACCGACCCGGAGCAGGCCGCCGACTTCGTCAGGCGCACGGGCGTCGACGCGCTCGCGATCGCGATCGGCACCTCGCACGGCGCCTACAAGTTCACCCGCAAGCCGACCGGCGACATCCTCGCCATCGACCGCGTCAAGGCGATCCACGCGCGCATCCCCGACACGCACCTAGTGATGCACGGCTCCTCGAGCGTGCCGCAGGACTGGCTCCAGGTGATCCGCGCGAACGGCGGCGAGATCAAGGAGACCTACGGCGTCCCGGTGGAGGAGATCCAGGAGGGCATCCGCAACGGCGTGCGCAAGGTGAACATCGACACCGACATCCGGCTCGCGATGACCGGCGCGATGCGCCGCGCGATGAACAAGGACAAGAGCGAGTTCGATCCGCGCAAGTTCCTGAAGGAGGCGGTGGCCGCGGCGAAGGGCGTCTGCAAGGCGCGCTTCGAGGCGTTCGGCTGCGCCGGGCGGGCCGAGCTCATCAAGCCGGTCAGCCTGGAGCGCATGGCCGAGCGCTACGCGCGCGGCGAGCTCGCCCCGCGCGTGCACTGATCGCGGGGCGCTCCGATGCAGACCACCCCCTCGCGTATAATTTCGGCTGGCGCCGCCGCTTCCTCCGCCGCCTCCGCCACTCAAACACCAGCCAAGATGGATGCTCCGGTCCGCAACGACATGACCAACGCGCTGCGTGCGCTCGCGATGGACGCCGTGCAGCAGGCGAACTCCGGGCATCCCGGCATGCCGATGGGCATGGCCGAGATCGCGCTCGCGCTCTGGAACCGGCACCTGCGCCACAACCCGGCGAACCCGAAGTGGGCGAATCGCGACCGCTTCGTGCTGTCGAACGGGCACGGCTCGATGCTGCTGTACTCGCTCCTCCACCTGACCGGTTACGACCTGCCGATGGAGGAGCTGCGCCGCTTCCGCCAGCTCCACTCGAGGACGCCCGGGCATCCGGAGTACGGCTGCGCGCCCGGCGTGGAGACCACGACCGGGCCGCTCGGACAGGGGCTCGCGAACGCCGTCGGCATGGCGCTCGCCGAGCGGCTGCTCGCCGCCGAGTTCAACCGGCCCGGGTTCGACGTCGTCGATCATCACACCTACGTCTTCGCCGGCGACGGCTGCCTGATGGAGGGCGTCTCGCACGAGGCGTGCGCGCTCGCCGGCACGCTCGGCCTCGGCAAGCTCGTCGTGCTGTACGACGACAACGGCATCTCGATCGACGGCCACGTCGAGGGCTGGTTCACCGACGACACGCCGGGGCGCTTCGAGGCGTACGGCTGGCACGTCGTGCCGAACGTGGACGGGCACGACGCCGACGCGGTCGATCGCGCGATCCAGGAAGCGCGCGCGGTCGCCGACCGGCCGAGCCTCGTCTGCTGCAAGACGGTCATCGCCAAGGGGGCGCCGAACAAGGCCGACACCCATGACGCGCACGGAGCGCCGCTCGGCAAGGACGAGGTGGCGGCCACGCGCGCGGCGATCGGCTGGAACCATCCGCCGTTCGAGGTGCCGGCGCACGTGTACGACGGCTGGGATGCGCGGCCGCGCGGAGCGCAGCTCGAGAAGTCGTGGGAGGAGCTGTTCGCGAAGTACGCCGGGGCGCATCCGGAGCTCGCCGCCGAGTTCCGGCGCCGCATGGCGGGCGAGCTGCCCGCCGACTGGCGGCGGCACCGCGCGGCGCTGCTCGAGCAGGCGAACGCAAAGGCGGAGAGCATTGCCACGCGCAAGGCCTCGCAGAACACGCTCGAGGCGCTCGGGCCGGTGCTGCCGGAGCTCTTCGGCGGCTCGGCCGACCTCACGTGGTCGAACCTGACCATGTGGTCGGGCTCGAAGCCGGTGGGCCGCTCGGGCGCGGGGAACTACCTCTCGTTCGGCGTGCGCGAGTTCGGCATGGCGGCGATGATGAACGGCGTCGCGCTGCACGGCGGGCTGGTCCCGTACGGCGGGACGTTCCTGGTGTTCTCCGACTACGCGCGCAACGCGCTGCGCATCGCCGCGCTGATGAAGGTCCGCTCGATCCTCGTGCTCACGCACGACTCGATCGGGCTCGGCGAGGACGGCCCCACCCACCAGCCGATCGAGCACACCGCCTCGCTGCGGCTGATGCCGAACATGGACGTGTGGCGGCCGTGCGACACGGTGGAGACGGCAGCGGCATGGGCGGCCGCGATCGAGCGCGCCGACGGCCCCACCGCTCTGGTGCTGACGCGCCAGGGGCTGCCGTTCCAGAAGCGCGACGCCGCGACGATCGGGCGGATCGCGCGCGGCGGCTACGTCCTCGCCGATGCGCCGAAGCCGCGCGCGGTCGTCATCGCCACCGGCTCGGAGGTGCAGCTCGCGATGGCGGCGCAGGCGAAGCTCGCCGAGGAAGGCGTCGCCGTACGCGTCGTCTCGATGCCCTCGACCGAGGCGTTCGACCGCCAGGACGCGGCCTACCGCGAGAGCGTGCTGCCGAAAGGCCTGCCGCGCGTGGCGGTCGAGGCGGGCGTCCCCGACTACTGGCGGAAGTACGTGGGGCTGGAGGGCGAGGTGGTGGGCATCGACCGCTACGGCGAGTCGGCGCCGGCCGGGGAACTTTTCAAGTACTTCGGTTTCACTCCGGAGAAGGTGGTCGAGGCGGTGAAGCGCGTGATCGTTTGATCGAGCGCAAGATCGCGCGCGGCGGATCGCGCTATCGGTAGGCGTCCCGCAGCGCCGCTTGCGGTTTCCGGGCCCCGGCGCCCGGGTTTTCAGGAGCCAGACATGCCCATCAAAGTCGCAATCAACGGCTACGGCCGCATCGGCCGCAACATCCTGCGCGCCCACTACGAGGGCGGCAAGAAGCACGACATCCAGTTCGTCGCGCTGAACGACCTCGGCGACGCCGGCACCAACGCGCACCTGACGAAGTACGACACGGCGCACGGCAAGTTCCCCGGCACCGTGGCGGTCGAGGGCGACAACCTGGTGGTGAACGGCGACAGGATCCGCGTCTGCGCGCAGCGCAACCCGGCCGAGCTGCCGTGGAAGGAGCTCGGCGTCGACGTCGTGCTGGAGTGCACCGGCCTCTTCACGAGCAAGGCGAAGACGAGCCCGCATCTCGCCGCCGGCGCGAAGAAGGTGATCATCTCCGCGCCGGGCGACAAGGACGTCGACGCGACCGTCGTGTACGGCGTCAACCACGACACGCTTAAGGCCTCGCACACGGTGATCTCGAACGCCTCGTGCACCACGAACTGCCTCGCCCCGCTCGCCAAGGCGCTGCACGACCGGATCGGGATCGCAAGCGGGCTGATGACGACCATCCACGCCTACACGAACGACCAGGTGCTGACCGACGTGTTCCACAAGGACCTGCGCCGCGCGCGCTCGGCGACCATGTCGATGATCCCGACCAAGACCGGCGCGGCCGCCGCGGTCGGCCTCGTGCTGCCGGATCTGAACGGCAAGCTCGACGGCTTCGCGATGCGCGTGCCGACGATCAACGTGTCGGTCGTGGACCTGACGTTCGTCGCGAAGCGTGCGACCAGCGTCGAAGAGGTGAACAAGGCGGTCAAGGAGGCCGCCGAGGGCGACCTGAAGGGGATCCTCGAATACACGACCGAGCCGCTGGTCTCGATCGACTACAACCACAACCCGGCCTCGTCGATCTTCGACGCCACGCTGACCAAGGTCTCGGGCGGCACGCTGGTCAAGGTGCTGAGCTGGTACGACAACGAGTGGGGCTTCAGCAACCGCATGCTCGACGTGACGGTTGCGATGATGAAGGCGAAGTAGGGCCGCAGCGGCGGCGGAGGCGCACCGGATGAAGGTCCTCAAGATGTCCGACGTCGACCTGCGCGGCAAGCGGGTCTTCATCCGCGCGGACCTCAACGTCCCGATCGATGGCGGCAGCATCACCGACGACACCCGGATCCGGGCGTCGGTGCCGGCCGTCAGGCAGGCGCTCGACGCCGGCGCCGCGGTCATGGTGACCTCGCACCTCGGCCGGCCGAAGGAGGGCGAGCTGAGGCCCGAGGATTCGCTCGCGCCGCTCGGCGAGCGTCTCGGCGAGCTCCTCGGCAGGCCGGTGCGGCTCGTGCAGGACTGGGTCGACGGCGTCGAGGTCGCCCCGGGCGAGGTGGTGCTGCTCGAGAACTGCCGGGTCAACAAGGGCGAGAAGAAGAACGACGACGCGCTGGCGAGGAAGATGGCGGCGCTTTGCGACGTGTTCGTGAACGACGCGTTCGGCACCGCGCACCGCGCCGAGGCCACGACCTACGGCATCGCGCAGTACGCTCCGGTCGCCTGCGCCGGGCCGCTGATGGGCGCCGAGATCGATGCGCTCTCCAAGGCCCTCGGCAACCCGGCGCGGCCGCTCGTCGCGATCGTCGCCGGATCCAAGGTCTCGACCAAGCTCACGATCCTCGCCGCGCTCGCGGAGAAGGTCGACCAGCTCGTCGTGGGCGGCGGCATCGCCAACACGTTCATGCTCGCCGCCGGCCTGCCGGTCGGGAAATCGCTCGCCGAGGCGGACCTCGTCGACGAGGCGAAGCGCATCATGGCCGCCGTGCGCGCCAAGGGCGGCGAGGTGCCGCTGCCGACCGACGTCGTGTGCGCGAAGGAGCTCTCGGGGTCGGCCAGGGCCGAGACCAAGCCGGTGCGCGACGTCGCCGCGGACGACATGATCCTCGACATCGGGCCACAGAGCGCCGCGGCGCTCGCCAGGGTGCTCGAGAAGGCCGGCACCATCGTCTGGAACGGGCCGGTCGGCGTGTTCGAGCACGAGCAGTTCAGCGGCGGCACGCGCGCGGTGGCGCGCGCGATCGCGGACTCGAAGGCGTTCTCGCTCGCCGGCGGCGGCGATACCGTCGCCGCGATCGCGAAGTTCGGCGTCGCCGGCAAG
This sequence comes from Burkholderiales bacterium, assembly GCA_023383795.1. Classification (GTDB taxonomy): domain Bacteria; phylum Pseudomonadota; class Gammaproteobacteria; order Burkholderiales; family SG8-39; genus JAABRB01. The sequence continues at coordinate 8,662 of JAHDYJ010000076.1, forward strand.
GTCGACTACATCTCGACCGGAGGCGGCGCCTTCCTCGAGTTCCTCGAGGGCAAGCAGCTGCCGGCGATCGAGATCCTGGAGCGCCGCGCGGCGGGCTGACCCGCGGGCTGGATCGGGGCCGGCCGGTGCGGTAACGTACGCCCTGGATTCGCCCGACGATCGGGCGGACGACCGAACAACAACAACCTGCGGCCGCCACCGTTCCGACCAGGATGCTCTCGCACCAGACCGACCGCGCCCCGCAGGCGCGCAGCACCAAGATCGTCGCCACGCTCGGTCCGGCGTCGAGCGACCGGCGCACGCTCGAGCGCATCTTCGCGGCCGGCGTCGACGTGGTCCGGCTCAACTTCTCGCACGGCTCGCGCGACGACCATCTCGCGCGGGCGGAGCTCGTGCGCGAGGTCTGCCGCGAGTCCGCGCGCACGGTCGGCATCATGGCCGACCTGCAGGGCCCGAAGATCCGCATCGGGCGCTTCCGCGACGGCCGCGTCACGCTGGAGGCCGGCGCCGACTTCGTGCTGGACGCCGAGCGCGAGCTCGGCGACGAGCGCGGCGTCGGGCTCGACTACAAGGAGCTGCCGAGCGACGTGCGGCCCGGGGACGTGCTGCTGCTCGACGACGGCAAGATCGTCTTCGACGTGACCCAGGTCGCCGGCTCGCGGATCCACAGCACGGTCCGGCACGGCGGCGTGCTCTCGAACAACAAGGGCATCAACCGCCTCGGCGGCGGGCTGACCGCGCCGGCGCTCACCGCCAAGGACATGGAGGACATCCGCACCGTCGCCGAGATGCGCGCCGACTATCTCGCGGTGTCGTTCCCGAAGCACGGCCGCGACATGGCGCTCGCGCGCGAGCTCCTGCGCAACGCCGGCGGCCACGCGCTGCTGATCGCGAAGATCGAGCGCGCCGAGGCGGTCGACGCGCACGCGCTCGACGACATACTCGCCGCGTCCGACGGCATCATGGTCGCGCGCGGCGACCTCGCGGTCGAGGTCGGCGACGCGTCGGTCCCGGCGCTGCAGAAGCGCATGATCCGGGTCGCGCGCGAGCGGAACAAGCTCACCATCACCGCGACGCAGATGATGGAATCGATGATCGCGAGCCCGATGCCGACACGCGCCGAGGTCTCCGACGTCGCGAACGCGGTGCTCGACGGCACCGACGCGGTGATGCTCTCGGCCGAGACCGCCTCGGGCAGATATCCCGTCGAGACCGTCGAGGCGATGAGTCGCATCTGCATCGAGGCCGAGAAATCCTCGCCGGTCTCGCTCGACCGCGAGTTCCTCGACCGCGTGTTCACGCGCGTCGACCAGTCGATCGCCATGGCCGCGCTCTTCACCGCGTACCATCTCAAGGTAAAGGCGATCGCCGCGCTGACGCAGTCGGGCTCGACGGCGCTCTGGATGTCGCGCCTGAACTGCGGCGTGCCGATCTACGCGCTCACCTCCGAGACCTCGACCCGCTACCGCGTCAGCCTGTTCCGCGGCGTGTTCCCGCTCACGGTCACCTACCACGGGCACGACCGCGACCTGCTGCTCGAGGAGGCCGAGGAAGTGCTGGTCCGCAACGGCGCGGTGACCGCGGGCGACATCATCGTCGTCTCGTTCGGCGAGCCGATCGGCAGTCCGGGCGGCACCAACACGATGAAGATCGTGAAGGTGGGCGAGCACCGCCGGGCCTGAGGGAACCGCACAGGAGGGAGCCCGCCCGGGTTCCCTCCCGTAACCCTCCTTCCGCGAGGCGCGGGAAGGATCCGCGCCCGCGCGCCTCGCCGGCGCACCCGAATCAGCCGGCCCCCGCCGCCGGACGTGCATGCGTCACAGATTCCGCGCGACGCCCGACACGGAATCCGGCCGCGCCCGCGCCCAGACTGCTCTCGAACCGGATGCGGCGCTCCTCGCCCTCCGGGGCTGAACGGCGAGGGAGGCCACGATGGATCGCGCGGAGACAGAGCAGAAGCGGGACCGCCGCGGCTCGGCGTCCGCGTCGCCCAACCGCTGGGTGATCGCGGCCGCGGGAACGGTGCTGCAACTCTGTCTCGGAACGGTCTACGCGTGGAGTCTCTTCCAGCAGGCGATCGTCGCCGGCTTCGGATGGACGAACACCGCCACCGCCTGGGCCTTCAGCGTCGCGATCTGCGTGCTCGGCGTGGCGGCTGCGGTCGGGGGCGTCAAGCTCGCGACGGTCGGTCCGCGCCGGCTGGCAGTGTGCGGGATCCTGCTCTACGCGGCCGGGCACGTCATCGCCGGCGCCGCGCTGGCCGCCGAGAGCATCCTGCTCTTCTACTTCGGCTACGGACTCGTCGGCGGCATCGGGCTCGGACTGGGATACGTGACCCCGGTCGCCACGGTCGCGCGCTGGTTCCCCGACCGCAAGGGGCTCCTCACCGGACTGGTCGTGATGGGCTTCGGCCTCGGCGCGCTGCTCATGTCGAAGGCGATCGCGCCGCTGCTGCTCGACGCGTTCATGCCGGCCGGGGTGGCGGACGCATCGCTTGCGCCGGCGTATCGCGCGGCGCTGCCGAAGGTCCTGGCCACTGCCGGGGTCCTGCTTGCGCTCCTGGGCCTGCCGGCGGCGCTGCTCCTGCGCAACCCGCCCGCCGCAGAGATCGCGCCGGCCGGCGGGGCGCGCGCGCAGCTCGGGCGCGACCGGTCCGATGCGGTGGCGTCCATCCTTTCCGGGCGCTTCGCGGTCCTGTGGACGGTGCTCTTCTGCAACGTGACGGCCGGCATCATGTTCATCGGGTTCCAGTCGCCGCTGCTGCAGGAGCTGCTGCGGACGGCCGAGCCGGCGATGAGTCCCCGCGAGCTCGCAGCCGCGGGTGCGACGCTGATCGCGGCCAGCGCGCTCGCGAACGGTCTCGGCCGGCTGTTCTGGGGCGGACTGTCCGACCGCGTCGGCCGCGCCGCGGCGTTCCAGCTCATTCTGGCCAGCCAGGTCATTGCGTTCGCGCTGCTGACGTGGGTGTCCGATCCCTGGGCGTTCGCCGCGCTCGTCTGCTATGTGCTGCTCTGCTACGGCGGCGGCTTCGGCGCGGCACCCTCGATCGTGAGCGAGCTGTTCGGCCAGCGCGTGATGCCGGTGGTGTACGGCGCGCTGCTCACGGCCTGGTCGACGGCCGGCATCGTCGGTCCGCAGCTCGTCGCGCTGCTGAAGGACCGCGACCCGCAGACCGCCGCGCCGATCACGTTCCTCTGCGGCATCGTGGTGCTCTGCGTCGGCTTGATCGCGGCGCTCGCATTGCCGGCTCCGGCGGCCGGCGCGCCGGCACCCGGCGATCGCGCGTTGCTCGTGCAGCGGTTCCGCTTCCGTTGAGCGGGATCCCCGGGGACTGTACGGCTCCTCCTGCGCCCCGGGGAGCTTTTTTTCCGCGCCGCACGCGACTCAGCCGGCGCCGTCGAGCAGGCGCGCGGCGAACCGCGGATAGATCTCGGCCACCTCCTCGCGCACGACGTCGCGCATCGCGGCGAGGCGCGCAGCGCCAGGCGTCGCGGTGACCGCGGGCCGTGCGGCGTAGTCGAACGCGAAGCCGGTGTGCTCGAGCACCTCGGCGAGCGTCCGGCCCGGATGAACGCTCTCGAGCCGGAAGCGCGCCGCCGCGCGATCGAAGCGGAAGAGCGCGAGCGGCGTGACGAGCGCATGCGGCCCGCCGGGGCGGTAGACGCCGGGCGGGCTCGTCCCCGGCGCGGACACGAAATCCACTTTCTCGACCAGCACGCGCCGGCTGTGCTCCTCGCGAAAGAGGATCACGCGCGGCACGATGAAGTAGAGGAACGCCGAGCCGAACGAGCCCGACCACCGCACGTCGCTCCTGGGATACGCACCGGTGCCGACGAGATTCACGTTCGCCCGCCCGTCGATCTGGCCGCCGGAGAGGAAGAACGCGTCGATCCGCCCCTCGGCGGCGCAGTCGAAGAGCTCGGACGCGCCGTTGGTGAACGAAGAGAGGCGGTCGGAGTCGAGCACCGAGACGCGCAGCCGCCCGGCCGATTCGCGCCGCGCGAGCAGCGCCGCCGTGCCCGGGATCGGCGACTGCTGGCCGACCGCGACGTGCCGGCAGCCGGCAAGGAGGTCGGCGATGGTCGCGACCAGCAGCGCGGTCTGCGCGCGCCGCTCCGGCCCCCACGGTCCCGCGTCGCTCATCCTGCCGCCATCCATTCCTCGAGAAACGCGGCGAAGCCCTCCGCGGTGCGCGCCATCCGTGCGTAGCGCTCGATCGCGGCGCCGTCGGCCGCGTAGCAGCCGGTCATGCCGAGCGGCGCCGCGCCGCGCGGCGCGGCGGCGACGCGCGTGACGTACAGGTCCGGGATGGTCGCCGGGCTGCGAACCGGGTCGTCGAGCAGGTTCGCATCAGAGATCTCCTCGACGGTGACGAGCGTCGCCGCCGACGCGTGCGCCAGGGTCATGAGCTCGCGCTTGCGTCCGATCCACACGTTGCCGAGGCGGTCGGCGAGCGGCGCGTGGAAGAGCGCGAAGTCGGGCCGGATCGCCGGCAGCACCACCACCCGGTCGCCCGGACGGAACGGGTTCTCGACCACCTGCCAGTCCGCGCGATGCGCGAGCAGGTCCGACCCGATCACGCCCCGGATCGGGATGAAGGGCAGCCCCTTCTCGGACGCGAGCAACGCGTTGTGGATCGCGGGGCAGGTGGCGTCCAGCACGCGCACGGTGCCGGCGCGCACCGCCGCGCCGAAGCGCGGCGCCGGCCCGCACTCGCCCAGCGTCACCGCGGAGGTCTCGACCGTCGCCACCACGCCCGCGCCGACCAGGATGTCGACCTGGATCCCGCAGGTCGGCACGCCGACGACGTGCAGCCCGCGCACCCCTCGGCGCAGCAGCGCGCGCGTCGCCGCCATCGCGACGCCCGAGTAATCCTTCGGCACGGCGAGCACCGCGCCGGCCCCGATGTCGGCGACCAGCGCGTCCAGCGTCCCTACGACTTCGGCCATGGTGGCTGCTAGCGTAGCATTTCACCCGGCGTGCCTATAATCGGGCCGATCGCGAAACGGAGTGGACCGATGAGCCTGGACGCACTGCCCGCGCGCTTCGAGAGCGTCGAGCATCTCGAGGAATTCATGACCGCGCCGTCGGACACGCTCGTCGCCGACCTCGCGCGCGCACCCGGCGACATCGTCGTCCTGGGCGTGGGCGGCAAGATGGGACCGTCGCTCGCCCGCATGGCGAAGCGCGCGGCGCCCGAGCGGCGCGTGATCGGCGTCGCACGCTTCAGCGAACCCGGTCTGCGCGCCTCGCTCGAGCGCCACGGCGTCGAGTGCGTCGCCGCGGATCTTCTCGACCGCGAGCAGGTGGCGCGCCTGCCGCGGGCGCCGAACGTCGTCTTCATGGCCGGGCGCAAGTTCGGCTCGAGCGGCCGCGAGGATCTCACCTGGGCCATGAACGCCTACGTGCCGGCGCTCGTCGCCGAGCACTATGCCGCCTCGCGCATCGTCGCGTTCTCGACCGCATGCGTCTATCCGTACGTGAACGTGATGCACGGCGGCGCGACCGAGGCCACGCCGGCGGTGCCGCCGCCCGGCGACTACGCGAACTCCTGCGTCGCGCGCGAGCGCATGTTCGAGTACGGCTCCCGGCTGCACGGCACGCCCGGCCGCCTGATCCGCCTCTCCTACGCGATCGACATGCGCTACGGCGTGCTGCACGACGTCGCGCGCAGGGTGCTCGCGCGCGCGCCGATCGACCTCGCGATGGGGCACGTGAACGTGATCTGGCAGGGCGACGCGAACAGCCAGGCGCTGCGCGCGCTCGCCCACTGCACGACGCCGACGAGCGCGCTCAACGTCACCGGGCCCGAGGCGACGAGCATCCGGAGCCTGGCGCTCGCGTTCGGCGAGCGCTTCGGCGTCGAGCCGGCGTTCACCGGCACCGAGGCAGAGACGGCGTGGCTGCTCAACACCGCGCAGTCGCAGGCGCTCTTCGGCTACCCCGCGGTGCCGGTCGGACGCCTCGTCGACTGGGTCGCCGACTGGATCCGGTGCGGGCTGCCGAGCCTCGGCAAGGAGACGCACTACGACACGCGCGACGGCAAGTATTGAGCGTGAGGAGTGAGGCGGTGAGGGGTGACGACGCGCAGGAGCAGGCCGCGCTTGACGAGCACGCGCTCGAGCCGGCGCATCTTGCGGGCTGCGTAGCGCTCGCCGAAGAGGCGAACTGGAACCAGAACGCCGCAGACTGGCGGCTGATGCTCGGGCTCGGCCGCGGCTTCGGGGTCTCCGCCGGCGGCCGCCTCGTCGCGACCGCGATCGCGCTGCCCTTCGAGCGCCGTTTCGGGTGGATCAGCATGGTCCTCGTGACCGCCGACCACCGTCGCCGCGGTCTCGCCACGCGGCTCATGCAGCGCGCGATCGACGCGCTTGTCGCCATGGAGTGCGTGCCGTTGCTCGATGCGACTCCGGCCGGCCGCGAGGTGTACCGTCGGATCGGCTTCGAGGACTGCTGGTCGCTCGAGCGCCTGCAGCTCGCCAGCGACGGCCGGCCCGGTCCCGCGCCGCCGGCAATGCCCGGCGTCGCGGTCCGGCACATCGCGTCCGGCGACTGGCCGGAGGTGCTCGCCTACGACGGCGGTGTCTTCGGCGCGAGCCGCGCCGCCATCCTGGCCGACCTCGCCCGGCGGGTGCCGCAGGCGGCGCTGGTGGCGGTGCGCGGCGGCCGGCTGTGCGGGGCGCTGTTCGCGCGCGACGGAAGGGTCGCGACGCAGGTCGGCCCGGTGGTCGCCGACGACGCCGGGACGGCGCTCGCGCTGCTCGCGACCGCGCTGGCGAGCATGCGGCCGCCGGTGTTCATCGACGTCCCCGACCGCCACGCTAGAATCGGGGCCTGGCTGCGCGAATGCGGCTTCGTCCTGCAGCGGCCTTACACGCGCATGGCGTATCGCCGCAGCCGTGCATTCGACGACCCGACCCGGCTGTTCGCGATCGCCGGGCCGGAGCTGGGTTGAAAGAAGGTGAACAGTGAACAGTGAACTGCGGATCTGACTGCCCACTGTCAACTGCCAACTTTGACTATGTTCAGATCCTGGACCGACTGGCCTGCCGAAGTGCTCGCGCTCCTGCGCAAGGGCACCGTCATTCCCGCGCACCTCCTCGCGCTCGACCGCGACCGCAAGCTCGACGTGCGGCGGCAGCGGGCGCTCACGCGCTACTACATCGATGCCGGCGCGGGCGGCATCGCGGTCGGCGTGCACTCGACGCAGTTCGCGATCCGCGAGGCGGGGCTCTACGAGCCGGTCCTCAGGCTCGCCGCCGACACGGCGGCGGACTGGGCGGGGCGGCCGCTGGTGCTCGTCGCCGGCCTGGCCGGCAAGACGGGCCAGGCGCGGCGCGAAGCGGAGATCGCGCGCGGCCTCGGCTACCACGCCGGGCTCCTGTCGCTTGCGGCGATGAAGGGCGCGACCGAGGACGAGCTCATCGCGCATTGTCGGGCGGTGGCGGAGACGATGCCGCTCGTCGGCTTCTACCTGCAGCCGGCGGTCGGCGGCATCGCGCTCGCGGCGCCGTTCTGGCGGCGGTTCGCCGCGATCGAGAACGTGGCGGCGATCAAGATCGCGCCGTTCAACCGTTACCGCACCCTGGACGTCGTGCGCGGGGTGGTCGAAGCGCGCGCCGAGGATCGCGTCGCGCTCTACACCGGCAACGACGACCACATCGTGCTCGACCTGGTGACGCCGTTCGCGGCCCGGCGCGGCGGCGAGACGGTCACCGTGCGCATCAGGGGCGGGCTGCTCGGACACTGGAGCGTCTGGACGCGGGGCGCCGTCGCCCTGCTCGAGCGCGTGCACGCGGCGGTCGCGGCGGGCCGCGTGGATGCGGAGCTGCTGTCGCTCGACTCGATGATCACCGACGCGAACAGCGCGTTCTTCGACGTGGCGAACGACTTCCGCGGCTGCATCGCCGGCTGCCACGAGGTGCTGCGGCGCGAGGGGCTGTTCGAGGGGATCTGGTGCCTCGATCCCGCGGAGGGGCTCGGCCCGGGACAGGCCGAGGAGATCAGCCGGGTGATGGCCGCCTATCCGGAGCTCGGCGACGGCGACTTCGTACGGGAAAATCGGGAGCGGTGGCTCGCATGAACCACCCGAGCCGGGGCCGTCCGCGGGCCTAGCTCTTGAACTTGACGACCAGCAGCGCGATCAGCGCGACGAAGAGCACAACGAGATAGATGTCGAGGAACGACATATTGGCGATCCTGGCTCGAAATTTTCAGGGTAGCGTGGCCGTCCGTCCCGCGTCCAGGGCCGGACGGCCGCGCGTGCCTACTTTGTCATCTTGACGGACTTGTCCAGGAACTCGTTGGTGTAGACGGTCTTGACGTCGAACGGCTTGTCCACCCCTACGTAATCCTTCACCAGGGCGTAGTCGTCGGCCATCCGCTTCGGATCGTGCCAGCCGAGGGCCACCTCGCGCGAGAACTTGTCGCTCATCAGCACCTCGACCAGGCTCCAGTTCGTCATCTCGTTATCGAACTTGAGCGCGCCGCCGGCCTCGACCAGCGCCTCGACGCACGGCTTCGGATCCTTGACGCAGGTCGCAAACGCCCGCTGCGTGACCTTGACGAACTTCGCGACGACCGGCTTGTTCTTCTGCAGGAACTCGGCGTTCACGATGACCGAGTTGCCGTAAGGGTTCAGGCCGATGTCGCGCCAGGCGACGAAGCCCATGTCGTCGCCGAGCTCGCGCTGGAAGATGTGGTGGATGTTGTAGAACGAGGTCGTGATGTCGATCGAGCCGGACTTGAGCGCCGAGAGCTTCGCGTTGGCGTCGACGTTCACCCAGGTGATCGACTTCGGATCGATACCGTTCGCCTTGGCGAGCGCGGGCCACATCGGGCGCGCGCCGTCGGCCGCCGGGTTCCCGATCTTCTTGCCCGGGAAGTCCTTGATGCCCTTGATGCCGGAGCTCTTCTTCCAGTAGAGGCCCTGCGGCGAGTTCGCGTAGACGTTGAACACGGCGACGTTGTCGGCGCCCTTGCCCTTGGCGATCAGCACGTTGCCCATGTCGGCGAGGCCGATCGGGTTCGCGCCGGCGCCGACCTTCTGCGCGGCGAGCGCCGACCCCTTGCCGGGCTCGAGGTTGAGGTCGATGCCCTCCTTCGAGTACCAGCCCATCTTCTTGGCGTAGTAGTAGGGCGCGTGGTCGCCCCCGGGCACCCAGTTCAGGATGAAATCGAGCCGCTGCTGCGCCGCTGCGGGCAGCGCGAAGGCCGCGAGTCCGGCACCGGCCGCCAACCCGGCGATGATCGGTTTGAGTGCGCGCATGGGGTTCCTCCTCCAGCCGTGAGGGCTTGTGTGCGTAACGTTTGTGACGATTTGCGCCTGCCGCGTTCCGACCCATCGTAGCCAAGCCCAGGACGCGCGTCAAACCCGGCCTCCCGCCGCCGCGCGAGGCGCGGCGCGTTCCGCGCGGCGGCGAGTCGCGGCCGGCCGGGCGGTCTTATAGACTCTCGCCTGCGCGTGCCCGCAGCCGTGCCGAGCGCGGAAGACCGGACCAGAAAGAGCCCCGACCCATGACCGCCAAGACGCAGACGATGGACCTCTTGCCCCGCTACGCGCTCGCGGTGCTGTCGCACCTGGCGCTGGTGCTCGCCTGGTACCTTTTCGTCCGGTTCGGCGACGTGCCGAAGTTCGTCATGCCCTCGCCGGTCGACACGGTCAAGGTGCTCTTCTCGGGCACCTACGAGTGGTGGCCGAACGTGCTGGTGACCGGCACCGAGATCATCGGCGGCTACGCGATCGCGCTGGTCGTCGGCGTGCTGCTCGCGCTGGTCTTCACCTGGTCGAAGTGGCTCGAGGCGGCGTTCATGCCGCTGCTGGTGAGCCTGAACATGATCCCGAAGGTCGCGCTCGGGCCGCTGATCATCGTCTGGTTCAAGTACGGCGTGTTCCCGAACACGCTGATGGCGTTCTCGATCGCGGTGTTCCCGATCCTGCTCACGACCGCGCGCGGCCTGCGGGAAGTCGAGCCGGACCTGCTCGATCTCGTGAAGACGCTGCGCGGTTCGCGCTGGCAGATCTTCATCAAGATCCAGCTGCCGGGGGCCTTGCCGTACATCTTCTCGGGCATGAAGGTCGCGGCGATCCTGGCGGTCGCCGGCGCGATCGTCGGCGAGTTCCTCGGGTCGGACAAGGGGCTCGGCTACATGATGCTCCAGGTCCAGGTCACGCTCGACACCGACGCCATGTTCATGGCGGTGATCCTGATCACGCTGATCGGCGTGCTGCTCTACGGCGCGGTCCTCGTGCTCGAGCGCCTGCTGGTCGTCAAAGACGCCCGCATCGACTAGACCGGATGGAACCCTTCATCCATCTCGCCGGGGTGCGCAAGGTCTTCCGCAAGGGCGCGACCGAGTTCCTGGCGATCTCGGAAGCGACCTTCGATGTCATGCCGGGCGATCTGGTCGCGCTGGTCGGCCCCTCCGGCTGCGGCAAGACCACGCTGCTCAAGATCCTCGCCGGGCTCTACGACTACGACGGCGGCACGGTGCGCATCGGCACCGGGACCCATCCGTTCGACCCCTCGCGCGACATCGGCATGGTGTTCCAGCAGCCGCTCTTGCTGCGCTGGCGCAGGATCGTCGACAACGTGCTGCTGCCGACCGAGCTGCTCGGCCTGCCGGCCAAGGCGAGCCGCGAGCGCGCGCTCGCGCTGCTCGCGATGGTCGGACTCGCCGGCTTCGAGGACAAGTACCCGTACGAGCTGTCCGGCGGGATGCAGCAGCGCGCGGCGATCGCGCGCGCGCTGGTGCACGACCCGAAGCTCGTGCTGATGGACGAGCCGTTCGGCGCGCTCGACGCGCTCACCCGCGAGAAGATGAACCTCGAGCTCCTGCGGATCTGGAAGGAGTCGGGCAAGACGATCGTGTTCGTGACGCACGGCATCTCCGAGGCGGTCTTCCTCGGCACGCGCGTGGTGGTGCTCACCGCCGGGCCGGCGCGCATGGCCGACAACTTCGAGGTCCAGCTGCCGCATCCGCGCACGCTCGACATGAAGACGAACGAGCGCTTCGGCGAGTACACGCGGCGCATCTACCACCTGCTCGGCATGGAATAGCTCCCATCCCGCAATGGCGCTGATCTCCTACCTCACCACCATCGATTTCGACTTCGGCGCGCTCGGGCGGCTCGCCGAGCACCTCGACCGGCTCGGCGTCCGCCGGCCGCTCGTCGTCACCGACCACGGCGTGGTCGCGGCCGGGATCGCGGCGCGCGTGGAGGCGGCGCTCGGCGCCGCGCACGGCGCGCGCTTCGACGAGACGCCGGAGAACCCGACCGAGGCCGCCGTGCGCAAGGGCGCCGCGGCGTACGAGCTGCACAGCGCCGACGGCATCGTCGCGGTCGGCGGCGGCTCCTCGATGGACCTCGCGAAGGCGGTCGCGCTCGCGGTCACCCATTCCGGTGCGCTCGCGGGCTACGCGATGGTGGAGGGCGGGCTCTCCCGCATCACCGCCGCGGTCGCGCCCGTCGTCGCGATCCCGACCACCGCAGGCACCGGCTCCGAGGTCGGGCGCGGTGCGGTGATCGTCATGGACGACGGCCGCAAGCTCGGGCTGATCAGCCCGCACCTGATCCCGAAGATCGCGCTGTGCGATCCGGAGCTCACGCTCACGCTGCCGCCCGCGCTCACCGCGGCGACCGGCATGGACGCGATCGCGCACTGTATCGAGACCTTCCTCTCGCCGGCCGTGAACCCGCCGGCCGACGGCATCGCGCTCGACGGGCTTGCGCGCGCGATCGCCTGGATCGAGACCGCGGTGCGCGACGGCGCGAACCGCGAGGCGCGCTGGAACATGCTGATGGCGGCGGTCGAGGGCGCGCTCGCGTTCCAGAAGGGACTCGGCGCCGTGCACGCGCTCTCGCATCCGCTCGGCGCGCTGCCGGGAATGAGGCTGCACCACGGCACGCTGAATGCGGTGTTCCTGCCGGCGGTGCTGCGCTTCAACGCGGCGCACGTCGGCGACAAGATGAGGCGCGTCGCGTCGGCGATGGGGCTTGCGCCGGACGCCGACGTCGCGGGCTGCGTGCGCGACCTCAACCGCCGAATCGGCCTGCCTGCCGGCCTCGCCGCGATGGGCGTGCCGCGCGAGGCGCTGCCCGCGATCGCCGAGGCGGCGACGCGCGACCACTGCCACGCGACCAATCCGCGCCCCGCGAGCGTCGCCGACTATGCGAGGCTGCTGGAGGAGTCGTATGCGTGAGCGGGTCCGCCGCCGCGGCGGCGATCGGGTGAAGGGCGCGCGGACCGCGAAATCCGCCGCTACTCGGCGCGCGGGAGGTCGTGGAGGCCAGCCATGCTGGACCTGACGGGCGTCAAGGCGCTCGGCGAGACCTTTCTGTGGTTTCTGAGCCTCGGAGAGTCCGACGCGAAGCAGATCCGGGACGAGCTGCAGGATCTGCTCTCCCATTGCTCGCAGACCCTGAAGAGCCTGGGCGAGCTGACCGAGGCGCTGTACGGAATGAAGCCGGAGCAGTTCACCGAGCAGACGTATCTTCCCGTCTACTTTCACTGCGTCAACAACTACACGAGTCCCGAAGCCGCACGGCGCGCGAGGAGCCACTGCACGGACATCCAGCGCGACGTCGCCCGAATGCGTTTCAAGCTTACGCGGCTGTTGCGGACCGAGATCGGGAGCTGGAAGAGCCTTGACGCGGCGTTCGGGAGGCTAGTCGACGCCGACGAGGACTTCCTGGATCAATTCGAGAAGGACATGTCGCGGGTCGACAGGGAGCTCACCGAAGTCGTCGGTCTGCTGGGGAAGGATCGGCAGGAGGCATGGCGCAGGTATGAAGAGCTGAGATCCGCCCTCCTGCAGGATCTCGCCGGGCTGAGCAAGGAATTCAGGAACATGCGCGAGGCCGAAGACCACATACGAAGGGTCCTCACCTAGCCCGGATTTCTCACAGGGCCGCCCCGATTATCGCTGGAAGGCATGCTTGAACAGGGGGTTGAAGGAGTCCGGTTCGAAGCGCTTCATGCGCCGGGCTGATCGAGCGCTGGCGTGCGCGCTG
>JAHDYJ010000002.1 GCA_023383795.1 Burkholderiales bacterium
GTTCTGGATGATCATGTCGACGTCGATGTTGGCGTCGGCGATCGGCCCGAGGATCGCGTAGGCGATGCCGGGACGGTCGGGCACGCCGGCCACGGTGATCTTCGCCTCGTCGCGGTTGAACGCGACGCCGGAGATGACAGCCTGTTCCATCTTCTCGTCTTCCTCGTAGGTGATCAGCGTGCCCGACGCCGCTTCCTCGTCGATCGGCATCTCGGGCGCGGTGAGGCTGGAGAGCACCCGCAGCCTGACCCGGTACTTGCCGGCGAACTCCACCGAGCGGATCTGCAGCACCTTCGAGCCGAGGCTCGCCATCTCGAGCATCTCCTCGAACGTGATGCTGCGCAGCCGGCGCGCCTCCGGAACGATGCGCGGGTCGGTGGTGTACACCCCGTCGACGTCGGTGAAGATCTGGCACTCGTCGGCCTTCAGTGCCGCGGCCAGCGCCACCGCCGAGGTGTCCGAGCCGCCCCGCCCGAGGGTGGTGATGTTGCCGGCGGCGTCGACTCCCTGGAATCCGGCGACCACCGGGACGATCCCGGCCTCGAGGTCCGCGCGCAGGCGCTCCTCGTCGATCGCCATGATGCGCGCCTTGGTGAAGGCGTTGTCGGTGAGCACGCGGACCTGCGCCCCGGTGTAGCTCCGCGCGGCGACGCCGAGGCTCTGCAGCGCCATTGCGAGCAGGCCGATCGTGACCTGCTCGCCGGTCGCCGCCACCACGTCGAGCTCGCGCGGATCGGGGATCGGCTGGATCTCGCGGGCGAGCCCGATCAGACGATTGGTCTCGCCGGCCATCGCGGACGGGACGACGACCACCTGGTACCCGGCCGCGTGCCACTTCGCGACCCGGCGCGCCACGCTCTTGATCCGGTCGACGCCGCCGACCGAGGTGCCGCCGAACTTCTGGACGATCAAGGCCATCGGCCGCTCGCAGAAAAGGTCGCATTCTAGCGGATCGCGTCACCGCGCCGCGCCCTGCTGCGTCGCAGCGGGGCCCTGAGTTTTAACGATTGTTTACCATTAGCCCGACTGTCGGCCAATGACGACGTGCTAGGATTCTGCCGCCCACAGAGGCACCCGAAACCAATAACAGGAGCCCCGCGAGAATGAAGCTCTTCAACTTCAGCATCAATCCGCGCGACGTGCGCCGTCGCCTCGGCCTGAACCAGCAGGAGTTCTGGACCAAGATCGGAGTCACCCAGAGTGGGGGCTCGCGCTACGAGAGCGGGCGCGAGATGCCCAAGCCGGTGCGCGAGCTGCTGCGGCTCGTGCACGTCGAGCGCATCGACCTCTCGAAGGTCAAGAAGGAGGACTTCGAGGTCATCGAGTACCTGAAGAACGAGCACCCCGACCTTTACAAGAAGCTGCGCAAGGCCTCGCGCGGGCTCGGGAAGAAGGCGGCCGCCGTGGCGCATTGACGCGCGGCCGCTGCCGGAAAGAGCCCGCCTTCGCGCGGGCTTTTTCGCGTCTGGGGGGTGTGGCGGAAGGGGTGGGATTCGAACCCACGAAGGCTTGCGCCTTGCCGGTTTTCAAGACCGGTGCATTCAACCGCTCTGCCACCCTTCCGTTGTCCGTGCCTTCGATCGAACTGCCGGTTTTAGCTCCGACGTCACCTGCCGCTCGCGCGGCAGGTGAGTCTGCGCTAGCGCCAGCCTGCGGCAGGCGCCAAGACCGGTGCATTCAACCGCTCTGCCACCCTTCCGTTGCCCGTGCCTTCGATCGAACTGCCGGTTTTAGCTCCGACGTCACCTGCCGCTCGCGCGGCGCACCCATCCTGAGGCCAATTCTCATCTATTTCAACAGGTTATTCCAGGGATCCGGCGACGCCCCGGGCGGTCCGGCCGGCACCGGCGCACTTCGTCCCGGCGGCGCGGATATACTGCGCGCCTTGAACTCCGGCGCCCGCACCGCATCTAAATGCCGGATTCGAACGCAAAAATCCCCCCCGAGGAGAGAAGGAAATGCAACCAGAACTGCGCACCACCCCCTACGGCGCCGGCTCGCAGGAGCTCGCGCTGCGCCAGAACAAGGTTCTGCGCAACACCTATTGGCTGCTCGCTATCACGCTGATCCCGACCGCGATCGGGGCGCTGGCCGGCGCGAACCTGCCGCTCACGTTCCTGCGCACCAACCCGATCATCTCGCTCTTCGCGATCCTCGCCGTCTTCTACGGCTGGATCTGGGCGATCGAGCGCAACCGCGACAGCGGGGTCGGCGTCGCGCTGCTGCTCGGCTTCACGCTCTTCCTCGGGGTGCTGCTCGGCCCGGTGCTCCAGCGCGTGCTCGGCTTCGCGAACGGCGGACAGCTGGTGGCGATGGCCGCCGGCGGGACGGCGCTGACGTTCTTCGGGCTCTCGGCGATCGCCGCGAGCGCGAAGCGCGACTTCAGCCGCATGGCGAGCTTCCTGATGATCGGCGTGATCGTGCTGATGCTCGGCGTCGTCGCGAACGTGTTCTTCCAGATCCCGGCGCTCACGCTGACGATCCTGGTGGCGTTCGTGATCCTGTCCTCGCTGATCATCCTGTGGCAGGTCAACTCGATCGTGCGCGGCGGCGAGACCAACTACGTCTCGGCGACGCTGACGCTGTACGTCGCGATCTACAACATCTTCTCGAGCCTGCTGCACCTGCTCGGGATCTTCGGCGGCGACAACGACTAGCCCGGCCGCACCGCTCGCGTAAAGGGCCGCCTCGCGCGGCCCTTCTTCTTGGCGCGGCGCGAACGAAGACTCAGCCTGCGCGCTCGAAGACCGCGAGCGACTCCACGTGCGCGGTGTGCGGGAACATGTTCACCACGCCGGCGGCCGCCAGCCGGTAGCCCCTGGCGTGTACGAGGACGCCGGCGTCCCGGGCGAGGGTCGCCGGGTCGCACGAGACGTAGACGATGCGCGCCGGCGCGTCGCCGTCGAGCGCCTTGATCACCGCGACCGCGCCTTCGCGCGGCGGATCGAGCAGCATCTTGTCGCAGCGCGGCAGCGCGGCGCAGGCGTGCTCGTCGAACAGGTTCGCGACGACGAACTGCGCCGGCAAGCCGTTGGCCGCCGCGTTGCGCCGGGCGCGCTTCACGAGCGCCTCGCTGCCCTCCACGCCCACCACCGCGCCGGCGCGCGCGGCGAGCGGCAGCGTGAAGTTCCCCAGCCCGCAGAAGAGATCGAGGACGCGCTCGCCCGGCCGCGGATCGAGCAGGCCGACCGCGCGCCGCACGAGCACCGCATTCACCGCGTGGTTCACCTGGGTGAAGTCCGTCGGGCCGAAGTGGATTCGCACCCCGAACTCGGGCAGCGCGTAGCAGAGGTCCGGCGCGTCGAGCGGGTGGAACGGATGCGCGGTCTCCGGCCCGCCCGGCTGGAGCCAGAGCTGGACGCCGTGCGCCTCGGCGAACTCGCGCAGCGCCGCCTCGTCGGCCGCATCCGGCGGGTCGAGCACGCGCAGCACCAGCACAGTGAGCGCCTCGCCCACGGCGACCTCGATCTGGGGCAGCCGCTGGCGGATCGACAGGCGGCCGATCAGCTCACGCAAGGGATCGATCAGCGCCGAGACGTGGCGCGGCAGCACCTCGCACGAGTGCAAGTCGGCCACGAATGTCGAGTGCCGCTCGCGGAACCCGACGAGCGCCCCGCCCTTCTTCGCCACGTGCCGAACCGACAGGCGCGCCCGGTGGCGGTAGCGCCAGGCGAGCCCGTGGATCGCGCGCAGGATCTGCTCCGGCCGCACCCGTCCGACGTGCCAGAGCGCGTCCTCGAGCACGCGCTGCTTGGCCGCGACCTGGGTCGCGGGATCGACGTGCTGCATCGCGCACCCGCCGCAGACGCCGAAATGGGGACAGCGCGGCGCGGTGCGCGCGGACGACTCGCGCAGGACGCGCACGGCGGTCGCGAGCTCGTAGCTCGGCTTGCGCAGGTAGGCCGCGTACTCGACCGTCTCGCCGGGCAGCGCGCCCTCGATGAAGACCGCCTTGCCCTCGCAGCGGGCGACGCCGCGACCTTCCCGGTCCAGGGACTCGACCCGCGCCTCGGGCATGCGGTCAGGCGGCCGCCGGCCAGGCGGCGAGATACTCGCGCCAGTGCGGCTCGTCCTGCCGCGCCAGCGTCGCGCGGACGAGCTCGACCTCGCGCCCGTGGCGATCGGCCGCGCGCGCGCCGCGCATGTGCTGGAACCGCAGGAACACGAGCCACGTGTTCAGCACGTCGGTCTCGCAGTAGCGCCGGATGTCCTCGATGCGTCCGGCGCGATAGGCGTCCCAGACCTGCGAGCCGTCCATCCCGAGCTTGCCGGGCAGACCCATCAGGCGCGCGATCTGGTCGAGCGGCGCGTTGTTGCGCGGCTGATAGAGCGCGAGGAGGTCCATGAGGTCGATGTGGCGCGTGTGGTAGCGGCCGATGTAGTTGTTGAACTTGAACTCGCGGTCGTCCTCGCCGAGGTCCCAGTAGCGCGGTGCGCGCACGCCGTTCAGCAGCGCGCGGTAGTGCAGAACCGGCAGGTCGAAGCCGCCGCCGTTCCACGAGACGAGCTGCGGGGTGTACTTCTCGATGCCGTCGTAGAAGCGCTGGATGAGCCGGGCCTCGCCGTCGGCGGCCGTGCCGAGCGACCACACGCGCAGGCTCTCGCCGTCGCGCAGCACGCACGAGATCGCGACGACGCGGTGCAGGTGCAGCTGCAGGAAGTCGTGCCCGGCCTCGGCCCGGCGCCGCTGGAACGCGATCTCGGCGACGTCGGCGTCGGAGAGCGACGCCTCGAGCTCGAGGAGCGCGCGCAGCCCGGCGACGTCGGGAATCGTCTCGATGTCGAAGACGAGCGTGGGTGTCATGCGGCAGCGCCTCGCTTCATGGTCGTCCGTCGATGGCGCCTACGCCGGAAACACTCCGGTCGACAGGTAACGGTCGCCGCGGTCGCAGACGATCGTGACGATCACCGCGTTCTCGACTTGGCGCGACACGCGCAGCGCGACCGCGATCGCGCCGCCGGACGAGATGCCGGCGAAGATCCCCTCCTCGGCGGCGAGCCGGCGCGCCATGTCCTCGGCGTCGGCCTGGCTCACGTACTCGAGGCGGTCGACCCGCGCGCGGTCGTAGATCCGCGGCAGGTAGGCCTCGGGCCACTTCCGGATCCCGGGGATCTGCGAGCCCTCCTCGGGCTGGCACCCGATGATCTGCACCGAGGGCTTCTTCTCCTTCATGAACCGCGACACGCCCATGATCGTGCCGGTGGTCCCCATGCTCGAGACGAAGTGGGTGATCGTGCCCCCGGTCTCGCGCCAGATCTCCGGACCCGTGCTCTCGTAGTGCGCGCGCGGGTTGTCCGGGCTTGCGAACTGGTCGAGCATGCGGCCCTCGCCGTCGGCGACCATCTTCTCGGCGAGGTCGCGCGCGCCCTCCATGCCGCCCTCCTTCGGCGTCAGGACGATCTCGGCGCCGAACGCGGCCATCGTCTGGCGCCGCTCGACCGAGAGGTGCTCGGGCATCACCAGCACCATGCGGTAGCCCCGCATCGCCGCCACCATCGCCAGCGCGATCCCGGTGTTGCCGCTGGTCGGCTCGATGAGCGTGTCGCCCGGCTTGATCTCGCCGCGCTCCTCCGCGCCGCGGAACATCCACAGCGCCGGCCGGTCCTTCACCGACCCGGCCGGGTTGTTGCCCTCGAGCTTCGCGAGCACGACGTTCGTCGTCGCGCCGGGCAGCCGCTTCAGCCGCACGAGGGGCGTGCCCCCGACGGCGTCCTCGATGGTCTTCCACATGCTGCTCATTCCCCGGCCTCGCCGCGCAGGAGCTCGTCGACATAGCGCCGCACGCCCTCCTCCACCGGTAGGAACGGCGCCGCGTAGCCGGCGCCGCGCAGCGCCTTCAGATCCGCCTGCGTGTAGCTCTGGTACTTGCCCGCGAGCGCGGCGGGAAACTCGATGTACTCGATCAGCCCGCGCGACTTCGCCTCGTCCAGCGCGAGCGGCGCCTCGCCCGCGGCGGCGCGGCAGGCGTTGATCGTCGCGACCGCGACCTCGTTGAACGTCTGCGCGCGGCCGGTGCCGACGTTGTAGATCCCCGACCGCTCGTCCTCGAGGAAGTGGAGATTGACCTTGACCGCGTCCTCGACCGAGACGAAGTCGCGGCACTGCTCGCCGTCGCCGAAGCCGCCCGAGCCCTCGAACAGCCTGACCTTGCCTTGCGCGCGGAACTGGTTGAAGAAATGCCACGCCACGGACGCCATCCGGCCCTTGTGGGCTTCGCCCGGCCCGTACACGTTGAAGTAGCGCAGCCCGACCACCGGCGCCGTGGCATCGGGCAGACGGCGCCGCACGACCTGATCGAACAGATACTTCGAGTAGCCGTACAGGTTGAGCGGCGACTCGTGCTCCGGCGCCTCGCGGAACGTCCGGCCGCCGCCGTACACCGCCGCCGACGACGCGTAGATGAGCGGGATCTCCTCCTCCTGGCAGAAGTCGAGCAGCGCGAGCGAGTAGGCGTAGTTGTTGTCCATCATGTAGCGCCCGTCGGTCTCCATGGTGTCGGAGCAGGCGCCCTGGTGCAGGACCGCGTCGAGCGCGCCGTCGAACTCGCCCGCCTCGAGCCGCTCGCGGAACTCGCGCTTGTCGATGTAGTCGGCGATCTCGCAGCCCACCAGGTTGCGGAACTTGCCGCCGGCGCCCAGGTTGTCGACCGCGACGATGTTCGTCGCGCCGGCCTGGTTGAGCGCGCGCACCAGGTTCGATCCGATGAAGCCGGCGGCGCCGGTGACGAGGTAGTACGAGTTCATGTCCTGGGGGCCGATTCTGCGATCTCGAGCTCGGCGCGCAGCTCCTCCGGCTGCACGACCGCCGTGCCTAGTTTACCAACGACGATGCCGGCGGCATGGTTGGCGACGCGCATCGCCTCGGCGAGCGAGGCGCCGCTCGCCAGCATCACCGCGAGCGTGCCGATCACCGTGTCGCCGGCGCCGGTCACGTCGGAGACCTCCCGCGCCCGCGCGCGCTCGTAGGTGACGCCGCCCGCGTCGAAGAGCGTCATCCCCTGCTCGCTCCGCGTGAGCAGCAGCGCGTCCAGGGCGAGCTCGCGCCGCAGCCGCTCGGCGCGCGCGGCGAGATCCTCCTCGCTGCGCCAGTGGCCCACGACCTCGCGCAGCTCGGCCTGGTTCGGGGTCACGACCGTGGCGCCCGCGTACTTCGAGTAGTCGCCGCCCTTGGGGTCGACCAGCACCGCCTTGCCGCGGCTGCGCGCGCGCCCGATCATCTCGGCGATGTGCGCCAGCCCGCCCTTGCCGTAGTCGGACAGCACCACGACGCCGCAGTCGCCGAGCATGCGGTCGAAGTCCGCGAGCTTCCCGGCCAGCACCTCGTGGCTCGGCGCGATGTCGAAGTCGACGCGCAGCGCGTGCTGCCGGCGGGCGATCACGCGCAGCTTCACCGTCGTCGCGACGGTCGGGTCGCGGTGCAGGTTGGCCTCGATGCCCTCGGCCGCGAGCAGCCGCGCCAGGGTGTCGCCGGCCTCGTCGAAGCCGACGACCGAGAGCAGCGCGACGCGCGCGCCGAGCGCCGCGGCGTTACGCGCGACGTTGGCGGCGCCGCCGGGCCGCTCCTCGGTCGACTCCACCTTGACGATCGGCACCGGCGCCTCGGGCGAGATCCGGCTGACGTCGCCGAACCAGTAACGGTCCAGCATCACGTCGCCCACCACCAGCACGCGCGCGCGCGTGAGATCGGGCAGCGTCGCTGCGGCGCTCATCGGCCGGCTCCCGTCGGCGCCTCGGCGCGGGCCTGCAGGCGCCCCACCGGGTAGTACTCGATGCCCGCGCGCGCGAGATCGGCGGGCTCGTACAGGTTGCGGCCGTCGAACACCACCGGCGTGCGCAGCCGCGCCCGCAGCTCGGCGAAGTCGGGGCCGCGGAACTCCTTCCACTCGGTGACGATCGCCAGAGCATCGGCCCCGTCCAGCGCGGCGAGCGGCGCCGCGGCGTACGCGATCCGGTCGCCGAAGATGCGCCGCGCCTCCGGCATCGCCGCCGGGTCGTACGCGCACACCGCGGCGCCGCGCGCGAGCAGGTCCTCGACCAGCACCCGGCTCGGCGCCTCGCGCATGTCGTCGGTGCCCGGCTTGAACGCGAGCCCCCACAGCGCGAAACGCCGCCCGGCGAGATCCTGGCCGAAGCGCTTCACGATCTTGCGCGACACCACGCGCTTCTGCGCGTCGTTCGCGCGCTCCACGGCCGCGAGCACGTCGAGCGGGACGCCGACGTCGCGGGCGGTGCGCGCGAGCGCCTTGACGTCCTTCGGGAAGCACGACCCGCCGTACCCGACCCCCGGGTACAGGAAGTGGTACCCGATGCGCGGGTCGGCGCCGATGCCCCGCCGCACGAGCTCGATGTCGGCGCCGACGCGCTCGGCGAGGTTCGCGAGCTCGTTCATGAACGAGATCCGCGTCGCGAGCATCGCGTTGGCCGCGTACTTGGTCAGCTCCGCCGAGCGTACGTCCATCAGGATCAGGCGCTCGTGGTTGCGCTGGAACGGCGCGTACAGCGCGCGCATCACCCGGGCCGCCTCCTCGTCGTCGGTGCCGATGATGACGCGGTCCGGGCGCATGAAGTCCTCGACCGCCGCGCCCTCCTTCAGGAACTCGGGGTTGGCGACGACCGCGAACGGCAGCGCCGCCCCGCGCGCCGCCAGCTCGGCCGCGATGGCGCGCCGGACGCGGTCCGCCGTGCCCACCGGCACGGTGGACTTGTTGACCACCACCCGGTAGCCGTCCATGTGGCGGCCGACGCCTTGCGCGGCCGCGACCACGTGCTCGAGATCGGCGGAGCCGTCCTCGTCGGGCGGCGTGCCGACGGCGATCAGCTGCAGCGCGCCGAAGCGCACGGCCTCGGCGACGTCGGTCGTGAAGCTCAGGCGGCCGGCGGCGGCGTTGCGCGCCACCAGCGGCTCGAGGCCCGGCTCGTGGATCGGGACCTCGCCGGCGCGGAGCCGTTCGATCTTGCGCGCATCGACGTCGAGGCAGACCACGTCGTTGCCGACATCGGCGAGGCAGGCTCCGGCCACGAGGCCGACGTATCCGGTGCCGATGACGGTGATTTTCATGATGCGGAGCGGGCAGTGGACAGTGGACAGTGCGCAGTAGCGCGTCGCCGCGCCAGCGCCCGGCTGCCGAGCGTGCCAGCGGTTTGTCTCACGGCGTCATAGCCAAGCACGACGGCGTTCGCGCGCTGACGACCTACTGTCCACTGTCCACTGCCCACTGTCCACTGTCCACTGTTGTCACGCCGCATCGAATTCCTCGGTCCGCCGCGGCGGATAGGTCTCCCACCCGCCGCAGGCCGGGCACTGCCAGTAGAACTGCCGGGCGCGAAAGCCGCAGGTCTCGCAGCGGTAGCGGGCAATCCGCCGCGTTTGCCCGTGCACGAGGCTGCGCACCATCTCGAGCTCGGGGCGCCGCTCGGCGGGCGCGGTCAGCAGCTGCGCCTCGAGCAGCCGGTCGAGGCCGAGCAGCGTCGGGTTGCGGCGCAGCTCGTCGCGGACGAGCTCGTAGGCAGCCTGCGCCCCCTTCGCGTCGATGCTGAGCTGGAACACCACGTCCAGCAGATCGAGGGACGGATGGGCGGCGAGATAGCCGCGCAGCAGCGTCAGGCCCTGCTCGGTCTCGCCGAGCGCCTGGAAGCTCTTCAAGAGTCGCTGCGCCACCAGCGCAAGATAGGCCGGATTCTGCGCCTCGATGCGCTTCCAGTGCTCGATCCCCGCGCCGTGGTCGCCCGCCGCGGCCGCGAGGTCCCCGCCCAGTATGCTGGCGCGCACGCACTTGCGGTTGGCGCGCAGCGCGTCGTCGAGGTGACCGCGCGCCGCGTCCGGGCGCGAGTGGTTGATCTCCTGCGCCGCGAGCTCGCAGTAGAAGTTCGCGATCTCCTTCTGCCAGCCCTGCCCCGAGTCGCGCTCGAGCTCGCGCGCGACGTCGATCGCCTTCTCCCAGTCCTTCTCCTGCTGGTAGATGTCGAGCAGGTTCTTGAGCGCGGTCGCCCGGTGCGGGCCGTCGCGCAGGCGGACGAAGACCTCCTCGGCCCGGTCGAGCAGCCCCGCCTTCAGGTAGTCCTGCCCGAGCTCGTAGAGCGCGAGCACCCGCTGCTCCCGGGCGAGGTCGGAGCGCTCGAGCAGGTTCTTGTGCATGCGGATCGCGCGCTCGGTCTCGCCGCGCCGGCGGAAGAGGCT
Source organism: Burkholderiales bacterium (assembly GCA_023383795.1). Lineage (GTDB taxonomy): Bacteria > Pseudomonadota > Gammaproteobacteria > Burkholderiales > SG8-39 > JAABRB01. The sequence goes on from JAHDYJ010000002.1 coordinate 10,178, forward strand.
CCCGAGCGCGAAGTGCAGCTCGACGGTCTCGGGATCGACCTTCACCACCTCGATGAACGCCTCGATCGCCTTGTCGGGCTGCTCGTTCAGGAGGAAGTTCAGGCCGGTGAAGTACGAGCGCGGGACGCGCCGCGACTCGGTGACCAGGTGCTTGATGTCGATGCGCGCAGCGAGCCAGCCGAGCGCGAAGAACGCCGGAAACGCGATCAGCCACCAGAACTCGAGCTCGGGCACGGAATGCTCGGCCCGGCTACATCGGCGGCGGCGCGACGTCGCCCGGCAGCGCCGGCTGCTCCCGCTCCGCGGGGCCGGCCGGGCGCAGCCGCAGCTCCTTTCTCAGGCCGGCGATCTCGCGCCGGCACCGGATGAACGCCGGAACGCACGCGGCGAGGCCGAACAGGGCGCCCAGCGCGAACGCGGCCAGCACCACCAGGATCAGTGGACCCTGCCACGCCTGCCCGAAGTAGAAGTTGACCGTGACCGGATCCGCGTTCTTCAGGGCGAGCAGGAGCAGCAGCAGGAACACCACCACCCAGACGACGGTCGACAGGACGCGGAGGATCGCCATACGGAATCAGCCTGGACGGGCGTCGCGGCGGGCCGCCGGCGGCGCGGCCGACCGCCGCCCGTGTCGCATCAGCGCTGGGGCTGCGCCTGGCGCACCTCGGGCGGCGCGGACGGCTGCTCCGACGAGGCTTGATGGCCGTCGACGCGCTCGCGCAGCTCCTTCCCGGCCTTGAAGTGCGGCACGTACTTCTCCGGCACGTGCACCCGCTCCCCCGACTTCGGATTGCGCCCGACGCGCGCCGGCCGGTGGTTCAGGCCGAAGCTGCCGAACCCGCGGATCTCGATGCGCTGCCCGCCGACCAGGCTGTGCGTCATCGCGTCGAGAATCATCTTCACCGCGTATTCGGCGTCCTTCGCCACCAGCTGCGGGTAGCGCGCCGCGAGCCGCGCGATCAGCTCCGACTTGGTCATCCCCTCCCTCCGTCAGTTCTGCGGATTCTTGGTATCGAGCTTCGCCTTGAGCAGCGCGCCGAGGTTGGTGCTCCCGGTGCTCGCCGCCGCTTCGCTCTGCAGCCGCTTCATCGCCGCGTCCTGCTCGGCCATGTCGCGCGCCTTGATCGACAGGTTGATGCTGCGGTTCTTGCGGTCGACGTTGATGATCATCACCTGCACCGCGTCGCCCTCCTTGAGGTGCGTGCGCGCGTCCTCGACCCGGTCGCGCGCGACCTCGGAGGCGCGCAGATACCCTTCCACATCGCCCCCCACCGAGACGACCGCGCCCTTCGCGTCGACGCTCTTCACGGTGCCGGCGACGATCGAGCCCTTGTCGTGGGTCGCGATGAAGCTCGAGTACGGGTCGCCCTCGATCTGCTTGATCCCGAGCGAGATGCGCTCGCGCTCGACATCGATCGACAGCACCACCGCCTCGACCTCCTCGCCCTTCTTGAACTGCTTGACGGCCTCCTCGCCGCTCGAGCTCCACGAGAGGTCGGAGAGGTGCACCAGGCCGTCGATGCCGCCCGGCAGCCCGATGAAGATGCCGAAGTCGGTGATCGACTTGATCTGGCCCTTGACGCGCTCGCCCTTGCGGTGGTTCTGCGCGAACTCCTCCCACGGGTTCGGCTTGCACTGCTTCATGCCGAGGGAGATGCGGCGCCGGTCCTCGTCGATCTCGAGGATCATGACCTCGACCTCGTCGCCGACCTGGACGACCTTGGACGGATGCACGTTCTTGTTGGTCCAGTCCATCTCGGAGACGTGCACGAGTCCCTCGATGCCCGAGTCGATCTCGACGAACGCGCCGTAGTCGGTCAGGTTGGTGACCTTGCCGAACAGGCGCGTGCCGGTCGGGTAGCGGCGCGACAGGCCGACCCACGGGTCGTCGCCGAGCTGCTTCAGGCCGAGCGACACGCGGTTCTTCTCCTGGTCGAAGCGCAGCACCTTGGCCTGCACCTCGTCGCCGACCGACAGCACCTCGGTGGGGTGCTTCACCCGCCGCCAGGCGAGGTCGGTGATGTGCAGCAGCCCGTCGATGCCGCCGAGGTCGACGAACGCGCCGTAGTCGGTGATGTTCTTGACGATGCCCTTGACGACCGTGCCTTCCTGGAGGCTCGCGAGCAGCGCCTCGCGCTCGGCGCCGGCGGTCTGCTCGAGCACGGCGCGGCGCGAGACCACCACGTTGTTGCGCTTGCGGTCGAGCTTGATGACCTTGAAGTCCATCTGCTTGCCCTCGTAGGGCGTGGTGTCCTTCACCGGGCGGAGGTCGACCAGCGACCCCGGGAGGAACGCGCGGATGCCGTTGATCATGACGGTCAGGCCGCCCTTGACCTTGCCGGAGATGACGCCCTGGACGGCCTCGCCCGACTCGAGCGCCTTCTCGAGCTCGAGCCACGCGGCGAGGCGCTTCGCCTTGTCGCGCGAGAGGCGCGTCTCGCCGTAGCCGTCCTCGAGCGCCTCGATCGCGACCGGGACGAAGTCCCCCGGCTTGATGTCGACGTCGCCCCGGTCGTTGCGGAACTCGTCGATCGGGATGAAGCTCTCGGACTTGAGACCGGCGTTGACGACGACGAAGTTCTGGTCGACGCGCACCACTTCCGCAGTGATGACCTCGCCGATGCGCATCTCCTTGCGATTCAGGCTCTCTTCGAACAGCGCGGCGAAGCTTTCCTGGGGAGCCACTGCGGCGGAAACATTAGGCATAAGAAACAGTTACCTGAGCTGGACCCGACCGGCACGGCCGGGGCTGGTTGCACATCGACGACGCGGCCGGGCGGCCCGCCGTCACCTCGAGCTTGCGCGCTCGCCCTGCCAGGCGAGCACCTGGGCGACCGCCTCGTCGACGCCTAGCGTCGTCGTATCGAGAAGTCGCGCGTCGGGCAGCTGCCTGAGCGGCGCGACGGGCCGCTCGGCGTCCCGCGCGTCGCGCTCTCGCAAGTCGCGCACAAGAGTTTGGATGTTAGCAGGGATTCCTTTTTCGATCAACTGCTTAAGTCGGCGCTCGGCGCGCACCTCGGCGCTCGCCGTCAGGAACACCTTGAGCCCGGCGTCCGGAAACACGATCGATCCCATGTCGCGCCCCTCGGCCACCAGCCCGGGCGGCTGGCGGAAGGCGCGCTGCTTGGCGAGGAGCGCCGCGCGAACCTCCGGCACGCCGGCCACGCGCGACGCTCCGGTCGAGCATTCCTCGGTCCGGATCGCATCGGTCACCCGGTCGCGGCCGAGGAAGATCTCGCCGGCCGCGAAGCGCGCATCCAGCCGTTCCGCGAGCCCGACCAGCCGGCCCATGTCCGTCCAGTCTACCCCGGCCCGCAGCGCCGCGAGCGCCACCAGCCGGTAGAGGGCGCCGCTGTCGAGGTAGTGCCACCCGAGCGCCGCGGCCACCCGCTGCGCGACGGTGCCCTTGCCGGAGGCCGACGGGCCGTCGATCGCGATCACCGGGGTCGCCGCGCTCACGCGGGCGCCTCCGCGATGCGCAGCCCGGCCGAGCGCGCGAGCCCGACGAAGCCCGGAAAGGAGGTGGCGACGTTCGCGCAGTCGCGGATCGTGATCGGCGCGCCGGCCGCGAGGCCCGCCATCGCGAACGCCATCGCGACGCGGTGGTCGCCGTGCGACTCGACGGTGCCGCCCGCGAGCGCCCCGCCCTCGATCACCATCCCGTCGGCGGTCGGCGTCGCGCGCGCGCCGAGCGCGGCGAGCCCGTCGGCCATGACCTGGATGCGGTCGGACTCCTTGACGCGGAGCTCGGCCGCGCCGCGCAGGACGGTCCGCCCGCGTGCGCACGCCGCGGCGACGAAGAGCGCCGGGAACTCGTCGATCGCGAGCGGCACGAGCCGCTCGGGGAACTCGATCCCGGTGAGCGGCGCGGCGCGCACGCGCAGGTCGCCGACCGGCTCGCCGCCGATCTCGCGCTCGTTCGCCAGCGCGACGTCGGCCCCCATCAGGCGCAGGATCTCGAGCGCGCCGGTGCGCGTCGGGTTCAGCCCGACATGCTCGAGCGTCACGTCCGAGCCGGCGGCGATGCTCGCGCCGACCATGAAGAACGCGGCCGAGGAGAAGTCGGCCGGCACCTCGATGTCGGCGGCGCGCAGCTCGCCGCCGCCGGCGAGCGCGACCGAGGCGCCGTCGCGCCGCACCGCGTAGCCGAGCCCGGCCAGCATCCGCTCGGTGTGGTCGCGCGTCGGCGCCGGCTCGGTGAGGCGCGTCGTGCCCTCGGCGTAGAGCGCGGCGAGCAGCAGCGCCGACTTCACCTGGGCGCTCGCCACCGGCAGCGCGTAGTCGATCGCGCGCAGGCGCGGGTTGCCGCGGATGCGCAGCGGCGGCCGCCCGCCCGCGGCGGTCTCGATCCGCGCCCCCATCCGCGCGAGCGGGTCGGCGATGCGGCCCATCGGGCGGCGCCGCAGGCTCGCGTCGCCGTCGAGCTCGGCGTCGAACGGCTGGGCGGCGAGCAGACCCGCGATCAGCCGCATCGAGGTGCCCGAGTTGCCGCAGTCGAGCACCTGTCGCGGCGCCTGGAGGCCGCGCATGCCGACGCCGTGCACGGTCACGCGCCCGCGGTCCGGACCGTCGATGCGCACGCCGAGCGCGCGGAAGATGCTCATCGTGGCGAGCGCGTCCGCGCCCTCGAGGAACCCGTCGATGCGGGTGGTCCCGCGCGCGATCGAACCGAGCATGATCGCGCGATGCGAGATCGACTTGTCGCCCGGGACGCGCACGCCGCCGCGCAAGGCGCCGCCGGGCCGGACCGTGAACGCGAGCGTCATCGCCGCTCGAGCCAGCGGTTGCGCGCGGCGCGCGCGCCGTCGAAGAGGCGCTCGAGGCCAGCGGCGTCGCCGGAGTCGAGGAGCGCGCGCACCTCGCGCAGCACCTCCTCGTAGCGGTCGAGCTCGCCGAGCAGCGCCGCTCGGTTGGCGATGCAGATGTCGCGCCACATCTCGGGATGGCTCGAGGCGATCCGGGTGAAGTCGCGAAATCCGCTCGCCGCGTAGTCGAACAGCTCCTGCGCCGAGGCGTGCGATGCGACGTCGTGCACCAGCGCGTAGGCGAGCAGGTGCGGCAGATGGCTCACGGCGGCGAAGATCCGGTCGTGGACCTCCGGCGTCATCTCGCGCACGTCGGCGCCGCAGGCGCGCCAGAGCTCGCGCACGCGCGCGGCCGCCGCAGCGTCGGTCTCGGCGAGCGGCGTGAGCACCGTGCGCTTGCCGTCGAAGAGATCGGCGCGCGCGGCCGCGACGCCGGAATGCTCGGCGCCGGCGATCGGATGCCCGGGCACGAAGCGCGCGACGGCCGCGCCGAGCGCGGCGCGCGCGGCGGCCACCACGTCGCTCTTCGTGCTGCCGGCGTCGGTGACCACCGTTTCCGGCCCGAGGTGCGGCGCGATCTCCGCGAGCACCGCGGCGGTCTGGCCGACCGGCATGGCGAGGAACACGAGCTCGGCGTCGCGCACCGCCTCGGCCGCGTCGGCATCGGCGTCGATCACGCCGAGCGCGCGCGCGCGATCGATGTTGGCGCGCGAGCGGCCGACGCCGACGACGCGCCCGACCGCGTTCGCCCGCCGCGCCGCGAGCGCGAACGAGCCGCCGATCAGCCCGACACCGACGACTGCAAGCTTGCCGATCTTCGCCACGCCAGTCCGTGTCTCGGTCCGCGCCGCGGTGCGCGCCTCGGCGGCAATCTCACGCCAGCGCCCGCGCCAGGGCCGCGAGGAAGCGCTCGTTCTCTTCGGGCAGCCCGACGGTCACCCGCAGATGATCGGGCATTCCGTAGCCGGCGACCGGGCGGACGATCACCCCCTGCTCGAGCAGGCGCTGGAACACCGCGCCCGCCCGGCTCGCCCCCTTCTCCCGGGGAACGGCGACGCTCACGAAGTTGCCGTACGACGGGATCCACTCCAGGCCGAGCCGCTTGAACCCGTCGGTGAGCTGCGCCATGCCGGCGACGTTCAGCGCGTAGCTCTGCTCCACGAAGGCCTCGTCGTCGAGCGCCGCGATCGCCGCGACAAGGGCGAGGTTGTTGACGTTGAACGGCTGGCGCACCCGGTTCAGCAGCGCCGCCACCTCCGGATGGCACAGGGCGTAGCCGACCCGCAGCCCGGCGAGCCCGTAGGCCTTGGAGAAGGTCCGGGTCACGACGAGGTTCGCGTGGCGCTCGAGCCAGGCGAGGCTCGGACAGCGCAGCGCCGGCGCCAGGTACTCGTTGTACGCCTCGTCCAGGACGACGACGACGTCGCGCGGGACGCGCCGCAGGAACGCCTCGAGCGCCTCCGCGGCGAGCATGGTCCCGGTCGGGTTGTTCGGGTTCGCCAGGAACACCACCCGGGTCTCGGGCGTGACGGCGGCGAGCATCGCCGGCAGGTCGTGGCCGTAGTCCTTCGCCGGCACCACGATGCTCGTCGCGCCGCGCGCCTGCGTCGCGAGCGGGTACACGGCGAATGCATGCTGCGCGAACACCGCGGCGCGCCCCGGCGCGAGGAACGCGCTCGCCACCATCTCGAGCACGTCGTTCGAGCCGTTGCCGAGCACCACCGCCTCCATCGGCACGCCGAGCCGCCCGGCGATCGCCTTGGCGAGGTCGAAGCCGTCCGGGTAGCGCGCGAGGTCGGCGAGCGCCGCCTCGACCGCGGCGCGCGCGCGCGGCGAGATGCCGAGCGGGTTCTCGTTCGAGGCGAGCTTCACGATGCGGGCCTCGTCGAGGCCCATCTCGCGGGCGAGCTCGGTGATCGGCTTGCCCGGCTGGTACGGCGCGATCGCGCGGACGTAGGCCGGGGAGCGCTCGCACAGGTCGAGCGGCGTCGGGGGGATCGAGATGCGCTTGGCGTGCATGGTTCTCCCGCTTACAGCGCTGCGCTCGGGTAGGAGCCGAGGATCTTCAGGAACGGCGCGATGCCGCGCAGCTCGGCGAGCGCGGCGGCGACCGGCGCATCGCTCGCGTGGCCCTCGACGTCGACGAAGAACATGTACTCCCAGACCGCCTGCCGCGACGGGCGCGACTCGATGCGCGTCATCGACACCCCGTGGCGCGCGAGCGGCGAGAGGAGCGCGTGCAGCGCTCCGGGGCGGTTCGGCACCGACATGACGAGCGAGGTCCGGTCGCGCCCGCTCGGCCCCGGCTCGAGGCCGCCCAGCACCGCGAATCGCGTCATGTTCCGCGGGTCGTCCTCGATGTTCGACGCGAGGATCGCGAGGCCGTAGCGCTGCGCAGCGAGCGCGGGGCCGATCGCGCAGGCGCCCGGCTCGGCCGCGGCGCGGCGCGCCGCCTCCGCGTTGCTCGCCACGGCCAAGCGCTCGGCCTGCGGCAGGTGCCGGGCGAGCCAGCCGCGGCACTGCGCGAGCGACTGCGCGTGCGAGTACACGCGCGCGATCCCGTCCAGCGAGGGCTGCGCGGCGAGCAGGTTCTGGTGCACGCGCAGCACGATCTCGGCGCAGATCTTGAGCGGGGTCGCGAGCAGCAGGTCGAGCGAGATGCCGACCGCGCCCTCGGAGGAGTTCTCGACCGGCACGACGGCGAACCCGACCGTCCCGGTCTCGGCGGCGCGGAACACCTCGTCGATCGTATCGAGGGCGACCGACTCGACCGACCCGCCGAACTGCTTGGCGACCGCCATCTCGCTGAAGGTGCCCGGCGGGCCGAGATAGGCGATGCGCAGCGGCTCCTCGAGCGCGCGGCAGGCGGAGATCACCTCGACCAGGATCCGGCCGATCGCCTCGCCCGGGACCGGACCGGGGTTGGCGGCGACGGCCCGGCGCAGCACGTCGGCCTCGCGCTCGGGGCGATACGCGGGCGCGCCGCCCTTCAGGCGGCCGATCGCCTCGGCGCGGCGCGCGCGCTCGTTCACCAGCCGCACGAGCTCGGCGTCGAGCGCGTCGATCGCCGCGCGGTGCCCGGCGATCGCATCGGTGGCTGAACCGCTCTCCTTCTCGCTCATCGCCCGCCTCGTCCGCGCGCCGCGCGTCACGCGCCGGCCGGCAGGAAGCGGGCGGCGAGCACGCCCTCGATCCGGCCGATCTCGGCCAGCACGTCGGCCGACGGCCGGCTGTCGACGTCGAGCAGCGTGTACGCCAGCTCGCCGCGCGACTTGTTGATCATGTTGTGGATGTTCAGCCGGTGCTCGCCCATCGCGGCCGAGATCTGCCCCACCATGTTCGGCACGTTCGCGTGCGCGATCGCCACGCGGAACGGCGCCTCGCGCGCCATCACCACCTCGGGGAAGTTCACCGAGTTGGTCACGTTGCCGTTCTCCAGGAAGTCGCGCACCTGGTCGACCACCATCACCGCGCAGTTGTCCTCGGCCTCGCGCGTCGAGGCGCCGAGGTGCGGCAGCGCGATCACCCCGGGATGTCCGCCGAGCCGCGTGCTCGGAAAATCGGTCACGTAGTACTTCAGCCGCTGCGCCGCGAGCGCTTCGACGACCGCCGCGTCGTCCACGATGCCCTCGCGCGAGAAGTTGAGCAGCACGGTCCCGGGCCGCGCGAGCGCGAGATTGTGCGCGTTCACCAGATGGCGCGTCGCCGGCACGAGCGGCACGTGCAGCGTGACGTACTCGCAGCTCTTCAGGACCTCGTCGATCGAGTGCGCCTTGCGCACCTGGGACGGCAGGCTCCAGGCGGCGTCGACCGTCAGCTCGGGGTCGAGACCGAGCACCTTCATGCCCAGGCGGATCGCCATGTCGGCCACCAGGCTGCCGATCTTGCCGAGTCCGACGACCCCGAGCGTGTGGTGCGGGAGCTCGGTGCCCGCGAACGCCTTCTTGCCCTCCTCGACGCGCACGTTGAGCGCCGCCTCGTCGCCCTCCCGCAGCGCGGCGACGAAGCCGAGCGCCGGCACGAGGTTGCGCGCCGCCATCAGCATCCCGGCGAGCACCAGCTCCTTCACCGCGTTCGCGTTCGCGCCGGGCGCGTTGAACACCGGCACGCCGCGCGCGCTCATCGCGCCTACCGGGATGTTGTTGGTGCCGGCGCCGGCGCGCCCGATCGCGCGCACCGAGTCCGGGATCTTCATCGCGTGCATGTCGGCCGAGCGCACCAGGATCGCCTCCGGCCGGGCGACGTCCTTCGCGACGTGGTAGGTCTCGGGCGGAAACCGCTTCAGTCCGACCGGCGAGATCTGGTTCAGGACCAGGATTTCGTGGCGTTCAGGCCGCATCGTTCTAGCCGCGCTGGCTCCCGCAAGGTTCGGGTCGCAAGGGTTGAAGGATACGCCGCGGGCGCGCCGCGCCTAGCCGTGCCGCGCCTCGAACTCGCGCATGTACCCGACCAGCCGCTGCACGCCCTCGAGCGGCATCGCATTGTAGATCGACGCGCGCATGCCGCCGACCGAGCGGTGCCCCTTCAGCTGCACCATGCCGCGCTCCTTGGCCCCCTTCAGGAAGGCCTCGTCGAGCGCCGGATCGGCGAGCGTGAACGGAACGTTCATGCGCGAGCGGTCCGACTTGCGGACCGGGCTGCGATAGAACGCGGAGGCGTCGAGCAGATCGTACAGCAGGTTGGCCTTGGCGACGTTGTGTCGCTCCATCGCGGCGAGACCGCCCTGGCGCTCGAGCCACTCGAACACGAGCCCGGCGACGTACACGGCGTAGGTCGGCGGCGTGTTCGACATCGATTGCGCGTCGGCGTGCACCTTGTAGTCGAGCATGCTCGGCGTGCCGGTCGCGGCGCGGCCGAGCAGCGCCTCGCGCACGATCACGATCGTCAGCCCGGCCGGACCGATGTTCTTCTGCGCCCCGGCATAGATGAGGTCGTAGCGCCCGACGTCGATCGGCCGCGACAGGATGTGCGAGGACATGTCGACCACCAGCGGGACCGGGCCGGTCTCCGGCACCCAGTGCAGCTCCACCCCGCCGATCGTCTCGTTCGAGCACACGTGAACGTACGCCGCGTCCGGATCGAGCTGCCACTGCGACTGCTCGGGCATGTAGGTGTAGCTCGCGTCGGCCGAGCTGGCGGCGATGTTCACGCGGCAGAACTTCTGCGCCTCCTTGATCGCCTTCCTCGACCACTCGCCGGTGTCGACGTAGTCCGCGGCCGCCTTGCCGGCGAGCAGGTTCATCGGCACCATCGCGAACTGCAGCGTCGCGCCGCCCTGCAGGAACAGGACCTGGTAGCCGGCCGGGATGCCCATCAGCTCGCGCAACGCGGCCTCCGCGCGCTCGGCGATCGCGATGAACTCGGGCCCGCGGTGGCTCATCTCCATCACGCACATGCCGCTGCCGTGCCAGTCGAGCATCTCCTCCGCGGCCTGTCGCAGGACCTCCTCGGGGAGCACCGCCGGGCCGGCGGAAAAGTTGATGACTCGGCTCACAGTTCGCTCCCGTCCGCGCGATCTTCCCCGTTGCCGGCGCTTTCGCCGTCGCCGGCGTGGCCGCCGTCGCCGTTGCCGCCTCCGGGGTCCTCCTCGGTCTCGACGATGCGCTCGATCCCCGCCAGCCGCGTGCCGGCATCCAGGCTGATCAGGCTCACGCCCTGCGTCGAGCGCCCCATCTCGCGGATCTGCGCCACCGCCGTGCGGATCAGCACGCCGCCGGTCGAGATCAGCATGATCTCATCCTTGTCGTCCACCAGCACCGCCCCGACCAGCTTGCCGTTGCGCTCGGAGGTCTGGATCGCGATCATGCCCTGCGTGCCGCGGCCGTGCCGCGTGTACTCGGCGATCGGCGTGCGCTTGCCGAACCCGTGCTCGGTGGCGGTGAGCACGGTCTGGTTCTCGTCGGCGGCGACCAGCATGGAGATCACGCGCTGCTCGTCGCCCAGGCGCATGCCGATGACGCCGCGCGCCTGGCGGCCCATCGGCCGCACGTCGTCCTCGGCGAAGCGCACCGCCTTGCCCGCGTCGGAGAAGAGCATCACGTCGTGCCGGCCGTCGGTGATGGCGACGCCGACCAGGTAGTCGTCCTTCTCCAGGGCGACCGCGATGATCCCCTTCTTCATCGGCCGCGAGAACTCCGTGAGCGGCGTCTTCTTGACGGTGCCGCGCGAGGTCGCCATGACCACGAAGTGCTCGGCGTCGAAGCTCTTCACCGGCAGCACCGCGTTGATGCGCTCGCTCTCCTCGAGCGGCAGCAGGTTGACGATCGGCTTGCCGCGGCTCTGCCGGTTGCCCTGCGGCACCTCGTAGCCCTTCAGCCAGTAGACGCGGCCGCGGCTGGAGAAGCACAGCATGTAGTCGTGCGTGTGCGCGACGAACAGGCGGTCGACGAAATCGTTTTCCTTGGTCGCCGCCGCCTGCCTGCCGCGGCCGCCGCGGCGCTGGGCGCGGTAGTCGGCGAGCGGCTGCGCCTTGATGTAGCCGGCGTGCGAGAACGTGATCACCACGTCGGAGGGCGTGATCAGGTCCTCGAGCACGATGTCCTCGGCGTTGTGCACGATCTCGCTGCGGCGCTCGTCGCCGTACTGGTCGCGGATCTCGCCGAGCTCGCCGCGGATGATGTCGGTGATGCGGGCCGGCTTTGCCAGGATGTCCAGGTAGTCGGCGATGCGCTCGAGCAGCTCGCGGTAGTCGGCGAGGATCCTGTCCTGCTCGAGGCCGGTCAGGCGCTGCAGCCTGAGCTCGAGGATCGCCTGCGCCTGCGCCTCCGACAGCCGGTAGCCCGCCGGGGTCATGCCGAGCGCCGGGTCGAGGTCCTCCGGCTTGGACACGTCGGCCGCGGCGCGGGCGAGCATCTGCTCGACGACCGGCGAGCGCCACGGACGCTCCAGCAGCCTCTGCTTGGCCTCGGCCGGCGTCTGCGCGGCCTTGATCAGCGCGATGATCTCGTCCACGTTCGCGAGCGCGATCGCGAGGCCTTCCTGCAGGTGCGCCCTGCGCCGCGCCTCGCGCAGCTCGTAGACGGTGCGCCGGGTGACGACCTCGCGCCGGTGCTGCAGGAAGGCGACCAGCGCCTGCTTCAGGTTCAGCAGCCGCGGCTGGCCGTCGACCAGCGCCACCATGTTGATGCCGAACGAGTCCTGGAGCTGCGTCTGCTTGTACAGGTTGTTCAGCACCACCTCGGGCAGCTCGCCGCGCTTGAGCTCGATCACGACGCGCATGCCCGACTTGTCGGACTCGTCCTGGATGTGCGCGATGCCCTCCAGGCGCTTCTCGTTCACGAGCTCGGCGATGCGCTCGAGCAGCGCCTTCTTGTTGACCTGGTAGGGCAGCTCGTCGACCACGATCGCCTGCCGGCTGCCGCGCTCGAGATCCTCGAAATGGGTGCGCGCCCGCATCACCGCCCGCCCGCGCCCGGTCAGGTAGGCCTCGTGCACCCCGGCGAGGCCGTAGATCAGGCCGCGGGTCGGGAAGTCGGGCGCCTGCACGATCTTGATCAGCGCGTCGATCCCGAGCGACTCGTCGTCGAGCAGCGCGAGGCACGCATCGACGGTCTCGCGCAGGTTGTGCGGCGGGATGTTGGTCGCCATCCCGACCGCGATTCCCGACGACCCGTTGATCAGCAGGTTCGGGATGCGCGCCGGCAGCAGCGACGGCTCGCGCTCCTTGCCGTCGTAGTTGGGGACGAAGTCGACCGTCTCCTTGTCGATGTCGGCCATCAACTCGGAGGCGATGCGCTCGAGCCGGCACTCCGTGTAGCGCATCGCGGCGGGATTGTCGCCGTCGACCGAGCCGAAGTTGCCCTGGCCGTCGATCAGCGGGTAGCGCAGGCTGAAGTCCTGGGCCATGCGGACCAGCGTGTCGTAGATCGCCGCGTCGCCGTGCGGGTGGAACCGGCCCATCACGTCGCCCACGACCCGGGCGCACTTGACGTACGGGCGGTTCCACTGGTTGTTCGCCTCGTGCATGCCGTAGAGCACGCGCCGGTGCACCGGCTTGAGGCCGTCGCGCACGTCGGGCAGCGCGCGCCCGACGATCACGCTCATCGCATAGTCGAGATAGGAGCGCCGCATCTCCTCTTCGAGGCTGATCGGCAGCGTCTCCTTGGCGAACTGTTCCATCACTCGGCAGGTTTCCGGCGACCCGTGCGGGCGGCGGGCGGGGGCCGCGCTCGATTTCCCGGCTCGGGTCCAAAAAAAGAGTGGAATCTTACCATTGCGCGCGTTCCCGAGCCACGCGGATGGCCCCCGTTCGGCCTCCCTGCCCCGTGCCCTCGGCGCTTCCACGCCGCGTACCGGTTGGTGTACCATTCCGCGCGTCGAGTCCGGCGGGCGGCCGCAGGCGGGGCCAGCCGAGCGCCGTGCAAAGAATCAAGACGAAGCCACAACACACACACGCCACAGGGGGTGTCCATTGAACGCCATTCTCAAGAGTCTCAGCGCGCTCGGCGTCGCCGCATCCTGCCTCGCCGTCCTGCCCGCGGCCGCGCAGGCGCCGGCCCCGAAGGGCCCGCTCGGCGGGCCGGAGGCCTACGTCATCGACACCGCCGGCGCGATCGTCAAGAACCCGTTCGGCCTGTGCTGGCGCACCAGCCAGTGGAGCCCGGCGAACGCCGCTTGCGAGTGCGATAAGGACATCCTTCCGCGCGAGCGCTGCGCGCCGCCCGCGCCGAAGCCGGCCGCGGCCCCCGCCCCGGCCCCCGCCCCCGCCGCCAAGCCCGCCCCGGCGCCGATGGCGAAGCCGAAGGTCTGCGACTTCACCGCCGCGCTCACCGGCGATGCCACCTTCGATTTCGACAGGGCGGTGCTGAAGCCCGCCGCGCGCGCGCAGCTCGATCGCGACGTCATCGCGCGCCTCGGCTCGTGCGCGTCGATCACGGTCATCAACGTCAACGGCCACACCGACCGCATCGGCAGCGCGACCTACAACCAGAAGCTCTCCGAGCGCCGCGCCGCCGTCGTGCGCGACTACCTGGTGAGCAAGGGCGTCGATCGCAGCAAGGTCGAGACCTACGGCTACGGCAAGACCACGCCGATCAAGTCGTGCCCCGACACCAAGGACTTCAAGGCGCTCATCGCCTGCCTGGCGCCGAACCGCCGCGCCGAGGTCCAGGTCAAGGGTCCGGCGAGGTAGAGCTCACCGACGCAACACGGGCCCCGCTCGCGAGCGGGGCTTTTTTTTGGCTGTATTATACTTGCCGTACCCAAATTAGGGCGGGATGATCTATGATCCTAGATCATCCAGCCATTGGGTCGGTACCTGATGACCATTTCCTGGCGGTTCTTGATGCCGTCTTGCCCTCAAGGCGCGGGGTTGTCGCCGTGCTGAAGGCGTATTTCGACGCGAGCGAGCGGCCAGACGGGACTTTTTGCGTCGCAGGGTTCGCCTTCGCCAAGGAACAGGTTAAGAAGTTCGACAAAGAGTGGTGGGCGCTATTCGGGGCATATGGCGGATGTCACATGAAAGAACTTGCCCATCGAACCGGGCGCTTTAAGGGTATCTCTACTGAGGAAAGCATTCGGTTAATCAAAAGGGCCGTGGCGATCATCAATAAGCGCACGTCATTTGGGATAGCGGTTTCCTGCTACACCGACGAAATGGCCCAGGTCTTGCCAAAATGGATCGATGGATTCCAAGGGGCGTACCCAGTCTGCTGTCACATGGCAATGACCGCCTTGGGGAGCAAGGTCCAAGAGTCCGGTCACGATGATGAGATCGCCTACTTCTTTGAGAGTGGGGATAAGCACTCTGGTGCGGCGCATCGATTTATGGGAAAGGCCGATGAATCTCCTGAACTCAAAGCCAGCTATCGCCACCGTTCCCACACTTTCATCGGTAGAGATTCTGCGCTGCCATTGCAGTCGGCAGATATTTTCGCATGGGAATTCACCAAGTATTGGGATGAAACCGCACAGAAGCGGATTCGCTTGATGCGTAAATCACTAGTGGCTTTGTTGAGCAAAGGGGCGGCTAATTACGATAAGAAGAAATACAAGCTACTTCACCTCAGTGGCCCGCCATTGCAAAGGTTCGCTACCTCTGTTGCGCGGCTTGGCCTTCTCCAGATCGAAGAAGACGGCATTAGGAAGAATCGACCTTACGCCGCGTAGACTTCTTCTTTGGCGAACCAACAATGCTGTCGAATGCGCGCCTGAACGTTTGCTGCTTTTCATCAGCCCTGAGCTCCTTGGCAGCATCTACGAATCGCTCCGACTGGCGCCGATCATCAGGTGGTGCGCTACTTCGCTTTTTTGCCATTGGACTTTCTCCTGCGCCACGGCTCCTCATTCAGAAGTCGTTTCATAGGTCAGTCTACGCCCCTTCACACCGCGAAGGAGGATCTCTGCACGCTCGCGGTCCTCGATCCCGAGGGCCTTACGGTTGTTGTACCGGAAGTCGAATTCAGCGAGGTAGCGGTTGAGATGATGGTGCCCGCAATGGTGATAGACGCCCTTCATACCGCGCTTGAAGATGCTGAAATAGCCCTCGATGGTGTTGGTATGAATGTCGCCGCGCCCGTATTCACCGGCTTGGTGGCGCACCACTCCATGCTCGGCGAACTCGCGCCCGACGATGGTGTAGTAGGCCGCCTCATCGGTTATCAAACGGGCTTCACGGGCCACGTTAGCCTTGATGAGCGGGGCCAGAGTGGAGGCTTTCACGTCGTCCACGACCATGCTGATGGCGCGCCCGGTGGTGCGATCCACGAGGGCCAGAACCTTGTTCTTGTGGTGGTACCCGCGCCCCTTCTTCTGGCCCTTGGGCTTGATGGTCTTGTCGTGGCCGATGAAGGTTTCATCAACCTCGACGGCACCGCCATCCGAACCGAACGGAGCGAATTCGCCAGAGCGCATCGCTTCGCGGATACGGTGAGACATGAACCAAGCGGACTTAAGGGTGATGCCAAGAGTCCGATGGAGTTGATTGGAGCTGATGCCCTTCTTGCTGCACGCGATGAGGAAGATGGCTTGCAGCCAGAGGCGCAGCGGGATGTGCGACTTCTCAAAGATGGTGCCCATCTTGACGGTGAAGGGCTTGCGGCAGTCCTTGCATTTCCACAGTCCGATGCGAGTGGACTCGCCTTTGAGTTGGTAGTGCCCGCCGATCACGCCGCAGTGCGGGCACACGGGGCCATTGGGCCAAAGGCGCGCCTCAACGAACTCGTAAGCCGCTGATTCGTTATGGAAATATGCTGCGGAAAGGATCGAAGTCATGGTTAGTCTCCAATGTTATAGTTATTCTAGACTAACTATCTGGGTATTTCAAGTATAATATTGCCTTTTTTTTGGCACCTTGCGGTCCGGAATGCGAGCGGATGATCTGAGCGGCGGCGCCGCGCCCGACTTCGCCATCGAGGCGAGATGGGTCGTTCCGGTCGAGCCGGATGGCGTCGTGCTCGAGGACCACGCCGTCCTGGTCAGCAGCGGGCGCATCGCCGGGCTTGCGCCGATCGACGAGGCGCGCGCGCGCCACCCGGCCGCGCCGCGCGTAGCGCTGCCGCAGCACGTGCTACTACCGGGGCTCGTCAACGCGCACACGCATGCCGCCATGTCGCTCATGCGCGGCCTCGCCGACGACAAGTCGCTGATGGTGTGGCTGCGCGACCACATCTGGCCGATCGAGTCGCGCCACGCCTCGCCGGAGATGGTGCACGACGGCACGCTGCTCGCGGCGGCCGAGATGCTGCGCGGCGGCATCACCTGCGTGAACGACATGTACTTCTTCCCGGAAGCCGCGGGCCGCGCGTTTCTCGCCGCCGGCATGCGCGCCGCGCTGGGCCTGATCGCGGTGGAGTTCCCGACGCCCTACGCCTCCGACCCGGACGACTACCTGGCGAAGGGGCTCGCGCTGCGCGACGCGCTGCGCGAGGAGCCGCGCCTCTCGTTCTGCTTCGCGCCGCACGCGCCGTACACCGTCAGCGATCGCACCTTCGGCCGGATCGGCACGATGGCCGAGGAGCTCGATCTGCCGATCCACCTGCACCTGCACGAGACCGACGACGAGATTCGCGAGAGCATCGACCGGTACGGCGTGCGGCCGATCGAGCGGCTGCGCGCGCTCGGCCTGCTGTCCCCGCGCCTGATCGCGGTGCACGCGGTGCATCTGACCGGGAGCGAGATCGAAGCGCTGGCCCGGCACGGCTGCTCGGTCGCGCACTGCCCGTCGTCGAACCTGAAGCTCGCGAGCGGTCTCGCCCCGATCCCGGGTATGCTGCGTGCATCCGTCAACGTGGCGCTCGGAACCGACGGCGCCGCGAGCAACAACCGGCTCGACATCCTGCAAGAGACGCGAACCGCGGCGCTGCTGGCGAAGGCGGTGGCGGGCGACCCGCAGGCCATGCCGGCGCACGCCGCGCTGCGCTGTGCGACGCTCGCGGGCGCGCGCGCGCTCGGGCTCGAGGGCGCCATCGGCTCGATCGAGCCGGGCAAGTCGGCCGACCTGTGCGCGATCTCGCTCGATGCGATCGAGACGCGGCCATGCTTCGACCCGGTCTCGCACGTGGTGTACGCCGCCGGCCGCGAGCACGTGACCCACGTCTGGGTCGCCGGCGAGGCGGTGCTCGCCGATCGCGCCCTCGCCCGCGTGGATCCGCGGGACCTGGAGAAAATCGCGCTTTTGTGGCACAATCGATTTCTGCAATAAGAGCCTGTTGAAACAGACACCTGGAATGACTCCTTCACTGCAGCGCTGAAGCTGGCTGCGCTGCGACTCCCGCGCTCCGCGTTCTTCCATAAAAGAGGGGAAAGCATGATCAAAAATGCAACAAGATTGCTCACGGCAGCCGCAACTGCGATGTTCCTCGGCGCGGCTCCTCAGGCCTTCGGACAGTCCGGCATGGCGGCCAACGTACCCAAGGGCCCGCTCGGCGGGCCGCAGGCGTACGTGATCGACTCCGCGCGCCAGATCGTCAAGACGCCCTTCGGGCTGTGCGTGCGCACCGGCTACTGGACGCCCGCCGCCGGCGTGTGCGAGTGCGACAAGGATCTGATGCCGGCCGCCGCCTGCACGTTGGCCGCGGCACCCATGAAGCCCGCTCCGGCGCCCGCGCCGATGAAGCCCGCCGCGCCGCCCGCGCCGAAGCCGGTCACCGAGAAGGTCACCCTCTCGGCCGACGTGCTGTTCGACTTCGACAAGTACGCGCTGAAGCCCGAGGGCAAGACCAGGCTCGACGACCTGGTGAACCAGATCAAAGGCATCGCGCTCGAGGTGATCATCGCGATCGGCCACACCGACCGCATCGGCACCGACGCGTACAACCAGCGCCTGTCGGTGCGCCGCTCCGAGTCGGTCAAGGCCTATCTCGTGAGCAAGGGGATCCAGCCGAACCGGATCTACACCGAGGGCAAGGGCGAGAAGCAGCCGGTCACCGGCAACAAGTGCATGAAGATGGGCGCCGAGAACGCCGGCAACAGGAAGCTCGTCGACTGCCTGCAGCCCGACCGCCGGGTCGAGATCGAGGTGGTCGGCACGCGCAAGTAGAGCGCGCCGGTCGGCAACGCAGTTCCGGAGAAGCCCAGCCTCGGCTGGGCTTCTTCGTTTGCGGCCGCGAACTCGCGCCGCGCCCGCTTGTCGGTGGAAGCATGAGCGAAGAGCCGCGCAGGGCAAACGTCGATCCGGGGGAGCTCGCCAAGTTCGGCGCGCTCGCTCACCGCTGGTGGGACCCGGCGAGCGAGTTTCGACCCTTGCACGAGATCAACCCGCTGCGGCTCGGCTGGATCGACGACAGAGCGGGCCTCGCCGGCAGGCGGGTCCTCGACGTCGGCTGCGGCGGCGGGATCCTCGCCGAGGCCATGGCGCGCCGCGGCGCGCAGGTGAAGGGCATCGACCTCTCCGACCGCGCGCTGAAGGTCGCCGAGCTGCACCTGATCGAGAGCCGGCTCGCGGTCGAGTACGAGCAGATCGCCGCCGAAGAGCTCGCCACGCGCGAGCCCGCCGGTTACGACGTCGTCACCTGCATGGAAATGCTCGAGCACGTGCCCGATCCATCGAGCACGGTCCGGGCGTGCGCAGCGCTGCTGAAGCCCGGCGGGCACGCCTTCTTCGCCACGATCAACCGCAACCCGAAGTCGTATCTTTTCGCGATCGTCGGCGCCGAGTACGTGCTCAAACTGCTGCCCAAGGGCACGCACGACTACGCGCACTTCATCAAGCCCTCCGAGCTCTCGCGCTTCTGCCGCGACGCCGGGCTCGCGCCCGAGGGCCTGATCGGGATGACCTACAACCCGCTCACGAAGATCTACTCGCTCGGCCGCGACACGGACGTCAACTACATCCTGCACGCGCGGAAGGGGTGAGGGAAGTTGGCAGTCGAAAGTAGGCAGTCGACAGTTGGCAGTTGGCAACGGACGTGGAACAGGGGCACTCGCGCAATGGGCTGCTGGCTGACTGCTGAGGACCGATACCTGATGGCCGCCGACTTCACGTGATCCGCGCCGTTCTCTTCGACCTCGACGGCACGCTCGCCGACACCGCGCCCGACCTCGCCGCCGCGCTGAACGCGCTGCTCGGCGAGCACGGCCGCGCGCCGGTGCCGCTCGAGCGCACCCGCCCGCTCACTTCGGCGGGCGCGCGCGGCATGCTGCAGGCCGGCTTCGGCATCGCCCCGGGGGCGCCGGAGTACGAGCCGCTGAAGGCGCGCTTCCTCGAGTTGTACGGCGGCTCGGTGTGCGTGGAGACGCGCCTGTTCCCCGGGATGGAGGAGCTGCTCGCCGCACTGGAGCGCCGCGGCCTGCGCTGGGGCGTGGTCACCAACAAGCCGGAGCGGTTCACGACGCCGCTGCTCGCCGCGCTCGGCGTCCTGCATCGCGCGGCGTGCGTGGTGAGCGGCGACACGACCGAGCGCGCGAAGCCGCACCCGGACCCCCTGCTCCACGCGGCGAGCGCGCTCGCGCTCGCGCCGGCGGCATGCCTGTACGTCGGCGACGATCTGCGCGATGTCCAGGCGGCGCGGGCCGCGGGCATGCCGGTCGTCGCGGCCGGCTACGGCTACCTCGGCGACGGCGGCGAGTGCGGCTCCTGGCAGGCCGACGGGATCATCGAGCACCCGCTCGAGACCTTGAATTTCCTGTAGCCGCACCCACTTGTGCCATAATTGTAGTGCTGGCAGCAGCACACACCGACACCGGGGGCGACCTGGTCTCGACGTGGGTCGCAAAGCAGCACAGGGCATGCCGAGGACCAGTTCCCTCGTAAAACCACTGGAAGCCATACAAACGCCAACGACGAGCGTTTCGCTCTCGCCGCCTAACACCGGCGAGACGCTGCACTAGCTTGCTGATGGGCTAGGCCGGACTCCGGTCCGGTGCAGCGTCATTCACATCAGCCTCTCCGCGCGGTTTGGTCGCTTGACCGCGCGGATCCGTCGAAGCGACTGGCCGAGCGCCAGCCTGCCGGCCGGCGGGCGCGAAGCGAGATCCAAATGGCCAGGCTAAGCATGTAGTCCTGACTGCGGAGGGCTTGCGGACGCGGGTTCGATTCCCGCCGCCTCCACCAATCGCGAAGAGGGCCCCATTCGGGGCCCTCGGCGTTTGGTGCGGCGGCGGGAAGAAGAACCCGCAGGGTTCGCAACCGGCAGTCCAGGCGACTGCCGGTTGGACGCCAACGTGCCCGAGCGCGATGGCGGTCCCTCGGAGCGACTTAACGTCGCTCCGAGGGATGACCGGCTCGCGGATGCAACGCGAGCCGGACACAATCCCGCCGCCTCCACCAATCGCGAAGAGGGCCCCGTTCGGGGCCCTCGGCGTTTGGTGCGGCGGCGGGAAGAAGAACCCGCAGGGTTCGCAACCGGCAGTCCGGTGGACTGCCGGTTGGACGCCGGCGCGCCCACGCGCGCTGGCGGTCCCGAGGCGCAGCTTAACGTCGCGCCGAGGGATGGCCGGCTCGCGGACGCAACGCGCGGCGAGCAGCGAGCCCCAGCCCTGCCAGACTCAGCAGCAGCAGGCTCAGCGAGGACGGTTCCGGCACCGCGGCGGTCAGGAACGGCGTGACGTCGGCGAACGTGTCGCCCCAGCGCAGCTCGTCGAACGCGCCGGCAGTGTGACCGGAGCCGGAGAACGTGAATTGGCTGATGGCGCTGTGATGCGAGAGGAACAGATCCGAGGCGTCGATCGAGATCGACGCCGCCGGGATGTAATTGCCTTCAATCGAATCCGTCGGGTCGAGGTACACCGTGATGCGATCGTCATCGGCCGTCGTGGCCAGGGGATCGACCGCGTCGGCCGGGTTGAACTCGAACTTCATCACGACGAGGTGCACGCCGGCAAGCGCATCGAGCGTCAGCACGCCGCCGTTCAGCGCCTCCGACTGGGTTCCGCTCGGTGTCGTCGCCGCCAGGGTCAGCACGTTGACGCCGGCAAAGTGGTTGACGGACAGATCGACCGCAAGGAAGGAATCCCCGATCCCGCCGTTCCACATCTCGTAGCCGCGCTTTCCGAAATCCGTCGGGCTATCGGTACCTTGCGTGCCGAAATCGATCAGAAAGCTCTGGTAGATCGTACGCGCGTCACGCCCGCCGCCCAGCCCGCCTGCGATCTCGCGCCCGTTGCGTCCGAACGTGCAGCAACTGAACTCGAGCGTTTCCCTGATCTGGCCGCCGCTGTTCGGGAACAGCGGGTAGACGAGACTGCCGATGTCCTTCACCGCCTGCGCGTCCCCGCCGCTCTGCACCCAGCCGCCGGCGTAGAACGCGGTCGGGCCCGTGGCCGGATTCTGACCGCCGAGGACGTTGGTGCCGGTGCTGTCGTCACCGGCCGTGTAATCCGCCGGCCCTGCGCCGATCGTGAACCCGTCGTAGACCAGCAGGGCTGCACTGACGGGAGTTGCGGTCTGGGCGACGATGAGCGCTGCCGCTCCGGCCAGGACGACGAGTCGACTCGAGGAAAACGCTCGCGACATTTCAAAGACCTCCCTTTTGGTTAGTTGAATTGAACAACCGGCAGACAGACTGTTGCGTTTGCGGGCGCCGCGAACCCTTCGCGGCCGCCTCGCAGGGAGGCCGGGTGGCGACAGCCGACGCGTGGCGGGTCGATCGAGGCCTGTGGCCGCGCCGCAAATTGCGCGTCGATGTGCGAAAGCGCGCGCAACCCGGCGCGGTCCGCCCGTCGGCATGGCCATGGGCCGGGCGCGATTTCGGCTCGTCGCACCCGCACTCGAGCAGCGCGCATGCGACCGCGGGCGGGCGCGAGCCGTGGCTCGCGCGCCCCCGCCCCGAGACACAGGCCCCGGTTTCGATTGAGGATCGCCCGCGCCGCGCTCGCCCACGCCTGTCGCCTTCTTGTTGTTCATGGTCTTGAGCAGGCGACCGCCTGCCATGCGTGGTCGTCGGCCCGACCCGTCGGGCCACCGTCGCATCGCTGAGGCCGCCCGGTCGGGTCGAGAACTCGAACGCGTGATTGCCGTGGTTGTGATTATTGGGTCGCTGCCGGGCCTTGCAGTCCTTCGCTTCCCCCTTGCAGACCACGCATGCATGAAGCGAGCCAACTGCGAAACAGCACCAGCGTTCAATGAGTTGGGCGCAAGCGCTGACAGTCTCGCCACGCTCTGTAAGGCATGCCGACGCCCGAGACGGCAACCCTTCGCGCCCGCACTTCGGTCCGGCGGCGGGGGAAGGACCCGCACGATCGTTCGAGCCGACGCAGATCAGCCAGCCCTCAGGCGCCGCTCTCCGGCGGCAACGTCGCTCAGACGATGCGCTCCGCGGGGGCGATCCGGCGCAAGGCAAGACCCGAACGATGCGGCTGCGCCAACATCAAGCGGCAGCATCGGGCAGTCTCCCGTCATCACCCCGGCATCGGCCGCCGCAGCTGCTTCAGCCGCATTCGCGCGGCCGCCAGGATCTCCGCAACCTCGGCGAGCGCCGGGGGAACCTTGCCGATGGTGCGCAGCGATTCGACGTAGCCGGACACGGTCGCATGGAGCACCTCGAGGTCCGCGCTCGTGCGCACGCGCGAGGCCGCCGAAAGAAACGGCATCAGCGCCTCGCCCACGTCGTCGGCCGCCCCGAATCCGCGCGGATGCTCGTCGGCGATGCGGCGCACGTACTGCTCGACGAGCGCCGCGACCTGCCGCTCGGTGCGCGCGTTCATGAGCTCCGTGTAGAGGCTGCCCTGCGCCATGTCCATGCTCGTTTGACGGGAAAGCTACCAACACGGCAGGCCGCCGGCCCCCATTCGTCGCGACGGCGTGCAATTGTTCACGCGCCTGCCGAAGCGCCGACACGCCCGGGATCGCACGCCGCCCTGCCGACGCGGCCCGCGCGTACGTGCGAGAATCGCCGAGTGCGGTCCGCGACCCGGGCCGCGCCCCGAGTCGAGCCGTCCGCGGTGCGCATTCACGTTCTCTCCGACCTGCACCTCGAGGTCACGCCGTTCGCGCCGCCCGAGACGGATGCGGATGTCGTGGTCCTCGCCGGCGACATCCACAACGGATCCGGGGGGCTCGAATGGGCCGCGCGCACCTTTCGCGGCAGGCGCGTGGTCTACGTGCCGGGGAACCACGAGTACTACGATCGTGAGCTGCTCGCGACCGCGGAAGCGCTCGCCGCCGACGCGGCGCGGCTCGGCGTCACCCTGCTGGACACGGCCGCCGCGGTCATCGACGGCGTGCGCTTCGTCGGTGCCACGCTGTGGACCGACTTCTGCCTGGACGGCGCCGAGCGGCGCGGGGAAGTGATGGCGCTCTCGCTCCCGTACATCGTCGACTTCCGCGCGATCCGCTACGGCGACGGCCCTTTCACGCCGGAGGCCTCGGTCGACCTGCATGTCGCCGCGCGTGCATGGCTGGAGGCCGAGCTCGCCAGGCCGTTCGCCGGCACCACCGTGGTCGTCACGCACCACGCGCCGCATCCGGGGAGCGTGCACGCGCGCTTCGCGAACCACCCGGCGAACGGCGGCTTCGTGTCGAACCTCGCGGCGCTGATGGGAGGCCCGGCGCTCTGGATCCACGGGCACACCCACAATTCGTTCGACTACCGGGTCGCCGGCACGCGGGTCGTCTGCAATCCGCGCGGCTACGTGCTGGTCAAGCCGGCCCCGGATCCCGGCGCCCCGCCGCGGGTCAAGGCCGAGAACGCGGAGTTCGACCCGGGTCTGACGGTCGCGATCTGAGGCGCGGGCGCGCGGCGCGCGCCGATTTCACAGATCCGCCCGGGGCTGCTACTCTTTGTGCCTCGTGGCCGCGGCAGGTCGGCGCGCTGCCGGCGCGAAGCGCGGCTTCCGCAACCGCTTCCGGATCCGATTCCCTGAGTCATGGCTCGCGGGCCCATCGATCTCGGCGTCGCCGCGCGCACGGCCGTCCGCAGCCGCCGCCTGCGCAAGACGGCATGGTGGATCCTCGGCATCGTGGCGTTCATCGCCGTCGCGGGCTTTCTCGTCGCGCCGCCTATCGTCAAGTCGCTGGCCGAGAAGCGGCTCACGGCGCTGCTCGGCCGCGAAGTCACGATCGAGCGCGTCGCGATCAACCCGTTCGTGCTGTCGGCGAAGGTCGCCGGGCTCGCCGTCAAGCCGCGCGCGGCGGACGCCCCGGACAGCGGACCCCTCTTCGCATTCGAGGAACTGTACGCCCGGCTCTCGTACGCCAGCATCGCGCGCTTCGCGCCGGTGATCGGCGAGATCCGGCTGGTGCGTCCGGAGCTTCACCTGGTGCGCCGCACGGACCGCTCGTACAACGTGCAGGACCTGATCGATGCGCTGCTCGGCGGTCCGCCCGCGGAGGAAGGTCCGCCGGCGCGCTACTCGGTGAACAACGCCCAGCTGATCGACGGGCGCGTGACGCTCGACGACCGGCCGGAGCAGAAGCGGCACGAGGTGACCGGCATCAATCTCAACGTCCCGGCCCTGTCCAGCCTCGACGTCCACGTCGATCGGTTCGTCGAGCCGAAGCTCGAGGCGGTGATCAACGGCCACCCGCTGCGCGTCGTCGGCGAGACGAAGCCGTTCCAGGACTCGCTCGAGACGCGCCTGAGCGCCGATCTCTCCGACGTCGACTTGCCCCGCTACCTCGACTACTCGCCGGTCGAGCTCGCCTTCACGCTGCCCTCCGGCCGGCTCGACGCGACGATCGAGCTCGCCTTCGTGCAGGCGCCCGGGAAAGGTGCGTCGCTGACGGTGCGCGGCGACGCGTGGGCGCGCGAGCTCGCGCTCGCCGACCGGGCCGGCCGCGAGGTGCTCGGGTTCCGGCAGCTGCACGTGCGCGTGCGCAGCCTGGACGCGTTCGGGCGCAAGGCGGTCGTCGAGCGCGTGGCGCTCGACGGCCCGCGGCTCGACGTCGAGCGCGCCAAGGACGGCCGGCTCAACCTGCTCGCGCTCCTGCCGCGCGGCGACGCCGCCGCCGCGCCCGCCGATGCGCCGCCGTTCGCATTCGAGATCGCCGAGGTCGCGGTGACCGACGGCGCGGCCACCGTCGCCGATCTCGCGCCCGAGCCGCCGTTCCGGCGCGCGATCCGCGACCTCCGGATCCAGGCGAAGGACCTGAGCAACGCGCCGGATCGGAAGGCGACCGTCGAGATCCAGTTCGACTCCACGCCCGGTCCGGCAGCAAGGGCCGGCAACGCGGCGGGTGCGGAGGGCGGCCGCGAGCCGGCCCGCTTCGTGCTTGCGGGGGAGGTCGGCCTCGTGCCCGGCACGGCGTCGGGAACGATCGAGCTCACCAACCTGCAGCTCGCCTCGCTGCATCCGTATTTCGCGGCGGCCGTCGACGGGCAGATCCGCAGCGGCCGCGCCGATGCGAGCGCGCGCTTCGATCTCTCGGTCAGCGACGGCGAGGCGGCCGGCCGCATCGGCGGGATCACCGTGACGCTGAGCGACGTCGCGCTGCACCAGTCCGACGCCAAGACACCGATGCTGCGACTCGCCTCGGCGAGCGTCACCGACGGCGAAGCCGATCTCGCGGCGCGCACGATCGTGCTCGGACAGGTCAAGCTCGACCAGCCCGCAGTCCGGATCGCGCGCGAGCCCGACGGGAGGGTCGACGCGCAGCGCATCCTGCGCGCCGTCGAGGCCGGCGACGGCGCGGCCGCGCCGGCCGCGGGACCGGACGAGGCACCCTGGACGGCGGAGATCCGCAAGCTCGCGGTCGACGCGGGCAGCGTCGCATTCGAGGACCGGAGCGTGCGCCCGGCGGTGAAGGTCACGGTCGGCGCGCTGAGCGTGGACGCCGAGGGCATCAGCACGGCGAAGGGGGCGCAGGGCACCGGAAGCGTGCGCGCCCGGATCAACCGCTCGGGCACCCTCGCGGTGAAGGGCGAGTTCTCGCGCGCGCTCAGCGCGAAGCTCGCGCTCGACCTGCGCAACCTCGACCTCGCGCCGTTCGAGGCCTACGTCAAGCCGCACGTGGCCATCGACATCCCGCGCGGCCGGCTCTCGGCGCGGGGCACGGTCGAGGTCGACGCGGCCGATGCGCCCAAGGCCGCCTATCGCGGCGACCTCGCCCTGCAGGATGTCGCCGTCGCCGCGGAGGGCGCCGAGGGGGAGCTCCTGCGCTGGGAGTCGCTGCGGCTCGCCGGCATCGGCGCCGCCACGCAACCGCTCCGCGTCGACATCGAAGAGGTCGCGCTCGAGCGCTTCTTCAGCCGGCTGGTGCTCGACGCCTCCGGCGAGCTCAACCTGCAGCGCCTCGCGCGCGGCCGCGCGGGGGCCACGGCGCCGGCCGCGAAGCCCGCCGCGCAGCCGGCGGCCGCGCGCACGTCGGACCAGGTCGCCGCCGCGCAGGCCTCGCTCGCTGAGGCGCGGCAGGCGGTGGACTGGCTGCGCGTGGGCCGCGTGCGGCTCGCCGACGGCAACGTCGATTTCAGCGACTTCTTCGTGAAGCCGAACTACTCGGCGAACCTGACCGATCTCGAGGGCACCGTATCGACGCTGACGTTCGAGCAGCCGGGCGAGCTCGCGCTGCGCGGCCGCCTGGACCGCACCGCGCCGCTCGAGATCTCCGGCCGCATCAACCCGCTCGCGGCGGACCTGCTGCTCGACCTCAAGGCCGCCGCGCGCGACATCGAGCTCTCCCCGCTCACGCCCTACTCCGTCCGCTATCTCGGCTACGGCATCGAGAAGGGCAAGCTCTCGGTGAACGTCGAGTATCTCGTCGAGAACCGCAAGCTGAGCGCGAAGAACAACATCCGCCTCGACCAGCTCACCTTCGGCGAGAAGGTGGAGAGCCCGGACGCGACCGACCTGCCGGTGCTGATGGCGGTGTCGCTCCTCAAGGACAAGCAGGGCGTGATCGACGTCGATCTGCCGATCGGCGGCTCGCTGGACGACCCCGAGTTCAGCGTCGGCGGGATCGTGCTGCGGGTGATCTTCAACATCATCGCCAAGGCCGTGACCGCGCCCTTCGCGCTGCTCGGATCGATCGCCGGCGGCGCGGAGCTCGACCACGTCGATTTCGCGCCCGGACGCGCGGCGCTCGATGCGCAGGCGAGGGACAAGCTCGCCAAGCTCGCGCAGGCGCTCGACGCGCGCCCCGCGCTGAAGCTGGACATCGTCGGCCGCGCGGATCCGGCGGTCGACCGCGAGGGTCTGAAGCGCGCCGCGCTCGAGCGGGCCGTGAAGCAGGAGAAGTACGAGTCGCTGCGGGGCGGCGAAGGCGCGCCCAAGTCGGTCGACGCGGTGACGATCGACCCGAAGGAATACCCGGCGCTGCTCGAGCGCGCCTACGCCGATGCGGACATCCCGGACAAGCCGCGCAACATCCTCGGGTTCGCGAAGGACATTCCGGTCGCCGAGATGGAGAACCTGATGCTCGCGGCGGCGCCTGCCGACGACGAGGCGCTGCGCCGCCTCGCGGCCGAGCGCGCGCAGGCGGCCAGGAACCATCTCGTCGAGGAAGGCAGGATCGCCGCCGAGCGGCTGTTCCTGGTCGCGCCCCGCGTCGCGCCCGCCGACGCGAAGGAGAAGGACGGCGGCGCCCGGATCGACTTCGCGCTCAAGTAGCGCGCATCGCGCCGTGCACCGGCGTTTCGTCGGTGAAACGCGGCAGGACCGCCCGCGGGCCGCTTGACGCAGATCATGGGTGCCACGCGCCGCCGCGGTCAGCATATGCGTGTCGCCGCAAGGGCACGAAGGGGCACGCAGATGCACAAGTCGCTGGCCGTCATTCGCGAGGAGCACCGGGCGCTCGCCGGCGTGCTGCACGGGCTGCAGTACCTCGCCCGGCAGATTGCCGAGCGCAAGCGCGCGGCCGACTTCAGGCTGCTGCGCGCGATGGTCGACTACATCCTCGCGTTCCCGGTCCGCCTCCATCACCCGAAGGAGGACCAGCACCTCTTCAGCACGCTGCGGGCGCGCGACCCCGGCGTCGTTCCCGTGCTCGCCGAGCTCGAGGCCGAGCACGTCCGCGACCGCGAGTACGCGCGCGAGCTGCAGGAGGCGCTCGGGCGGTTCGAGCGCGCCGCGGACGCGTTCCCCGCGTTCGCGGCAGCGCTCGACCGCTACGCGGCGCTCCAGTGGGCGCACATGCGCAAGGAGGAGGACGTCGTCCTGCCCGCGGCCGAGCGCGCGCTGCGCCCCGACGACTGGGCGGCGATCGACGCCGCCTTCGCCTCCAACCGCGATCCGCTCGCCGGGATCGACGTGAGCGAGGAGTTCCGCGAGCTCTTCGCCCGGATCATGGCGGCGGCGCCCGCCCCGATCGGGAACGCGCCGTCCTGAGCGCGCGCGGCGTCACGCTCCGATAGCCGCTCCCCGCCCGGCCGCTGCGAGTGCGGCCGGGATCTCATCGGTCCGCCCCGAAGTCTCCCGCAGGCGCCACCGGGGCGCCCGGCTGCTCGTGCTCGTCGGACTTGACACGGCCCCGCTTCCGGGTTAACTTGTTTCGCAGATGGAATAACGTTTCACTAATAAAACACCGCATGAAGCGTGCAGCCCGCGATCCGGGCTGTCGATCCGCGACGAGGAGCGTGAATGTCTGCAACCTGGCACCCGGCCGGCAGCCT
Organism: Burkholderiales bacterium; assembly: GCA_023383795.1. Lineage (GTDB taxonomy): Bacteria > Pseudomonadota > Gammaproteobacteria > Burkholderiales > SG8-39 > JAABRB01. The sequence continues at coordinate 38,904 of JAHDYJ010000002.1, forward strand.
GGCCGAGCTCACCGAGGACCAGCCGCTGACGGCGAGCGTCGCGGGCAAGGAGATCGGCGTCTACAAGGTCGCCGGCGCGTACTACGCGCTGGAGGACGTCTGTCCGCACGCCCATGCGCTCCTCTCGCAGGGATTCGTCGAGGGCGACGAGATCGAGTGCCCGCTGCACGGCGCGAAGTTCCACATCCCGACCGGCAGGTGCACGAAGGAGCCGGGCGGGCGCGATCTCCGGTCCTATCCGGTCCGCGTGGAGGGAGACACCGTACTCGTCGCTCTGGACTGAGCCGTTCCGGCGCGCCCGCCGCCCGCCGGAAGAACCGCGTAGCCGCACAACAGGTTGGAGGAGCCTGCAATGCCCGAGGCCCGCATCGAGTTCCGCAACGTGACCAAGCGCTTTCCGGCCAAGGGGCGCGGCGAGCCGGACGTCCTCGCGGTGCGCAACGTGACGATCTCGATCGCCGACGGCGAGGTCGTCGCGCTGATCGGCCCGAGCGGCTGCGGCAAATCGACGCTGCTCAACATGGGCTCCGGCCTCTACCTGCCGACCGAGGGCACGGTCGAGGTGGACGGCACCCGCGTGGACGGGCCGAACCGGCACGTGGCCTTCATGCTGCAGAAGGACCTCCTCCTGCCGTGGCGCTCGATCCGCGAGAACGCCGAGCTCGGGCTCGAGATCCGCGGCGCGCCGGCGGCCGAGCGCCGCGAGCGCGCGATGTCGCTGCTCGCGAAGTGCCACCTCTCCGGCTTCGAGCATCACTATCCGCACCAGCTCTCCGGCGGCATGCGCCAGCGGGCGGCGCTCGCGCGCACGCTCGCGGTCGACCCCGCGGTGCTGCTGATGGACGAGCCGTTCTCGGCGCTCGACGCGCAGACCAAGATGGTGCTGCAGCAGGATCTCGCCGAGACGCTCGCCGCCGAGCGCAAGACGGCGCTGCTGATCACGCACGACCTGGTCGAGTCGATCGCGCTCTCCGACCGCGTGTACGTCATGAGCGAGCGGCCCGGGACGATCATCGAGGAGATCGTCATCGAGATTCCCGGACGCGAGGACCCGATGCGGCGCCGGCGCGACCCGCGCGTCGGCGCCTACGTGGCCGAGCTCATGTCGCTGCTGCACGTCGGCGAGCGCAAGGAAGCCGCGTAGCGGCGCCGCATCAGAACTTTCCACCGGAGGATGACCATGAACGCCAAGCGCCTGTTCCTGAAGTCCGCGACCGCCCTCGCCCTGGCCGCCGCGCTCGCCGCCCCCGCCCACGCGCAGCAGCCGGAGGAGGTCACTTACCTCCTGCCCGCGCCGGCGTTCCTGCCGGCGTTCGGCCCGTGGATGATGGCGCAGGCGCGCGGCTACTACGCGGCCGAGGGGCTCAAGGTCAATTTCGTCGTCGCCAAGGGCGGCGTCGACGTCGCCAAGCAGGTCGGGGCCGGCAACGCGCCGATCGGCGGCGCGATCGGCGACACCCCGATCATCGCCCGTGCGCAGGGGATCCCGGTCAAGGCGGTTGCCGTGCTCGGCGGGAAGTCCCTCACCCAACTCGTCGTGCACGCCGACAAGGGCATCAACGGTCCGAAGGACCTGAAGGGCAGGACCGTCACCACGATGGCCTACCAGGACACGACGTTCTTCTCCCTGCAGGGGATGCTCGCGAGCGCCGGCCTGACCAAGAACGACGTCGAGGCGCAGGCGGCCGGACCGGCCGGCGTGTGGCAGCTTTTCGCGGCCGGCAAGGCCGACGCGATGGCGGCGGTGCCGGACTGGATCGTCTCGGCGCAGCAGTCCGGCGCGAAGGTGAAGATCTTCTCGTCCGACGACTACTTCAAGAGCATGGCGCAGGCGATCCTCGCCTCCGACGAGACGATCCAGAAGCGCCCCGAGCTGGTCCAGAAGCTGGTGCGCGCGACGCTCAAGGGCATGCAGGACATCATGCAGGATCCGGCCGGCGCCGCACGCGACTACGTGAAGGCGGTGCCGCAGCACAAGGGCAAGGAGGAATACATCGAGGCGGTCTTCAGGCTCTACAACACCTACGTCTATCCCGGCCAGAAGGCCTTCGGCGCGATGGATCCGGACCGGCTCGCCGCGGTGCAGAAGTTCTACGTCAAGGAAGGCATCGTCCTCAAGGAGACCCCCGTTGACGACCTCTACACCAATCGCTTCGTCCGCTAGCGCGGCGCGGCCGGGCCGGATCGCCGACATGCTGGGCGTACTGCGCGGCAGCACGGCGACGGCGAGCTTGGCCGTGCTCGTGGCGTTCCTCGCGGCATGGGAGTGGCTCCCGGCGCTCGCGGGCATCCCGGAGTTCATCCTGCCGCCACCCTCGCGCGTGTGGCAGGAGTTCCTGCGGATGAGCGCGAACGAGCGGCTCTGGTACCACTCCGGCATCACCTCGATGGAGGTCGTGGTCGGGTTCCTGCTCGGCTCGCTGCTCGGCATCGTGATCGGCTTCGTGCTTGGCATGGCCCCGCGCGCCGAGCTCGTGCTCTCGCCCTACATCCTCGCGCTGCAGATCGCGCCGAAGGTCGCGTTCGCCCCGCTGTTCGTCATGTGGCTCGGCTACACGGTCTACCCGAAGATCCTGGTCGCGGTCCTGATCGTGTTCTTCCCGGTCATGGTCAACGTGCTCACGGCCGTGCGCACGGTGGACCCCGACATGGTGAACCTCGCCCGGTCGTTCTCGGCGACGCGCTGGCAGGTGTTCCGCATGATCGAGTACCCCGCCTCGCTCGCCCCGCTCTTCTCGGGGCTGCGCATCGCCGCGACGCTCGCCGTCATCGGCGTGGTGGTCGGCGAGCTGGTCGGCGGCAACCTCGGGCTCGGCTACCTGCTCACGTACGGCGAGGGCCAGGGCAACACGGCGATGGTGTTCGTCACCATCATCCTGCTCACGTTCATCGGCATCGTCGCCTACGCCGGCGTGGTGCTGGTCGAGCGCCGGGTGCTCCACTACATGCCGAAGGCGCAGCACGCCACGGTATGAGCGCGCCGGCACGCACATCCAAGGAGGAAAGACATGTCTGAGACTGGCGTGATGCGGACGCACGTCCCGGCCGCGAGCGACGCCGACGTCGTTCCGGACTTCAACCGGTACCTGGACGCGTACCGCAACCCGCGGCCGAACCAGGCCGCGGGCGCGGGACAGATCTTCGAGAGCGGCGAGCGCGACCTCATCGTGTGGCAGACCCGCCCCGCCCTGCCGACCGAGTACGAGGCGGCGCTCGCCTCGACGCTCGAGCAGATCTTCGCCCAGCGCACCTACGAGCTGCCCGACATCGTCGCCGCGCTGAACCGCGAAGGCGTGCGCACCCCCGGCGGCGAGGCCTGGACCGAAGCGAACTTCCAGTCCACCTTCCGCGAGCTGGGCAGGCTCGCATTCGGTCAGGAGTAGACCATGGTCGACGCACAATCGGTGGAGCGGCTCCTGAACCGCGGGCTGCAGAACCAGTGGTATCCGGTGCTGCCGAGCTGGGCGCTCGCCGGCGCGCCGATCGGCATCACGCGCCTGTCCGAGAACATCGTGCTCTGGCGCGACGCCGACGGCGTCCCCCACGCGACCGAGGACCGCTGCCCGCACCGCGGCGCGCGCCTGTCGCTCGGCTGGAATCTGGGTGACCGCGTCGCGTGCTGGTACCACGGCGTCGAGGTCGACGGCACCGGCACGGTGCGCAAGGTGCCGGCGGTGTCGAACTGCCCGCTGGAGGGCCAGCGCGCGGTGCGCAGCTATCCGGTGAAGGAGATCCGCGGCGCGATCTTCCTCTACTTCGGCGACGAGCTGCATCCGGAGCCCTGCCCGCTCGAGCTGCCCGAAGAGCTCACCAGCCCCGCGTTCGGCGCCATCCTGTGCTTCGCCAAGTGGAAGTGCAACTACCGCTACGCGGTCGACAACGTCATGGACCCGATGCACGGCGCCTACCTGCACGCGGCGTCGCACTCGATGGCGTTCGGCGACAAGAGCGCGAACATGCAGCTCCGCAAGACGTCGACCGGCTTCTCGTTCGAGAAGACGACGCAGCGGGACGTCAACTTCGACTGGGTCGAGTTCGGCCAGAGCGGCGCGACGTGGCTGCGACTGTCGATCCCGTATCGCCCGAGCGCGGGCCCCGGCGGCAGCTTCTACATCGTCGGATTCGCGACGCCGGTCGCCGAGGACAACTGCCTGGTCTTCTTCTGGCGCGCCCGCAAGTGCACCGGCTGGCAGCGCGACGTCTGGCAGTTCCTGTACCGTACCAGGCTCGAGGGCCTGCACTGGGCGGTGCTCGAGCAGGACCGCGTCGTGCTCGAGCACATGGCGCCCGATGCCCGATCGCGCGAGTTCCTGTACCAGCACGACACCGGCCTCTCGCGCGTGCGCCGGGTGATGCAGAACCGCGCCGAGGAGCAGCTCCGCGCGCTCGCGGAGCATCGCGCGGCGCAGGCGCGCTCCGCCGCGCCCGGCCGCGCGACCGCCTGAGGCCGCATGCTGCGCGACCGGCGCATCCTGATCACCGGCGGCGCACGCGGCCTCGGGCGCGCGTTTGCCGAGAGCGCGCTCGCCGCCGGCGCCCGCGTGGCGATCGCCGACATCCTCGAGGACGAGGGGCGCGCGGCGGCGCGCGACATCGGCGCGACCTTCGTCGCGCTCGACCTCGCCTCGCCGGCCTCAGTCGCCGGCGCGGTCGACGCCGCCGCGGCCGTGCTCGGCGGGCTCGACGGCCTGGTGAACAACGGCGCGATCACGAGCTCGGGCGGGAAGCTGCTCGACGAGCTCGACGTCGACACCTGGGATCGCGTCATGACGGTGAACGTGCGCGGCACCTGGCTCGCGACGCGCGCCGCCCGGCCTCACCTCGCCGCATCCACGAAAGGCCGCGTGGTCAACGTGGCCTCCGACACCGCGCTGTGGGGCGCGCCGCGGCTGCTCGCCTACGTCGCGAGCAAGGGTGCGGTGATCGCCATGACGCGCGCGATGGCGCGCGAGCTCGGCGCCGCCGGCACCACCGTGAACGCCGTGGCGCCGGGGCTCACCCTGGTGGAGGCGACCGAGTACGTGCCGGCCGAGCGTCACCGGCTGTACGTCGAGGGCCGCGCCATCAACCGAGCGCAGGTGCCCGAGGACGTCTGCGGCGCGGTGAACTTCCTGCTCTCGGACGCGGCCGGGTTCGTCACCGGACAGCTGCTCGCCGTGAACGGCGGCTTCGTGATGCATTGAGTGGACTCTCGACAGGAGAACGAGACATGAGCGATACGGCAGTCAAACCGAAGGCGACCGGGGCGCACGCCGCCCGGTCCTGGGACCGCCCGGCGGGCGCGAGCTTCGCCGAGTGGATGGAGGCGCGCGTCGCGCGGCTCGCCACGCGCAAGTACGACTGGAACGCGCTCAAGTTCCAGGCCGACTACGACCCGAAGTACCGCCGCGCGCAGATGCGCTACGTCGGCACCGGCGGCACCGGCGTCGCCGCGGACGCGAACGTGGTGCCGGCCGAGCATTTCACGTTCTCGACCATGCTGCTGCCGGCCGGCGCCGAGGGGCCGATGCACATCCACACCGACGTGGAGGAGATCTTCTTCCTGATCCGCGGCAAGGTGAAGGTGATTTGCGAGAAGGACGGCGAGCGCTGGGAGTCGGTGATCACCGACCGCGACCTGATCTCGATCCCGCCGGGGGTCTACCGCGGCGAGATCAACATCGGCGAGGAGGACGCGCTGATGTGCGTCATGCTCGGCTCGCCGCGCCCGATCACGCCGACCTACCCACCGGATCATCCGCTGGCGAAGATCAAGCGGCCGTGAGCGACCTCGCCGCATCCCTCGCCGCGCGGCTCGTCGCCCCGTATCCCGCCGCGCGCATCGCCACCGCGGGCGGCGCGGTCTCGTACCGGTTGGCGGGCACCGGGCCCGCGCTCGTCCTGCTGCACGGCATCGGCAGCCAGTCCGGCTCCTGGGCGCAGCAGCTCGCGGGGCTCGCGGACCGGTATCGCGTCCTCGCCTGGGACGCGCCGGGCTACGGCGATTCGGAGCCGCTTGCCCCGGCCGCGCCCGCGGCGGCCGACTACGCGGCGCGGCTCGGCGCTCTTCTCGACGCGCTCGGCATCGGGCGCGCGGTGCTCGTCGCGAGCTCGCTCGGGGCGCTGATGGCCGGCGCGTTCGCCGCGCGCTGGCCGGAGCGACTCGCAGGCCTCGTGCTGCTCAATCCGGCCGGCGGCTACGGGCTCGCGGAGCCGGCGGTGCGCGAGGCGAAGCTCGCTGCGCGGCTCGAGCGGCTCGCCAGACTCGGCCCGGCCGGCATGGCGCGCGACCTGCCCGCCGGAATGCTGGCGCCGAGCGCCTCCGAGGCCGCGCGCGCGCTCGCGGCCTGGAGCCAGGCGAGCATCCATCCTCACGGCTACGCGCAGGCGGCGCGCATGCTGGCGAACGGCAGGCTCGCGGAGGACGCCGCGCGCTATGCCGGACCGGTGCTCGTGGTGGCCGCCGACGCGGACACGATCACTCCCGCGGCCGAATGCGAGCGGATCGCCCGCGCGTTCCCGCGCGCGACCTTCCGCATGCTCGAGGGCGCAGGCCACCTCTCCTACCTCGATTCGCCGGTGGTCGTGAACGACGCGATCGCCGATTTCGCGGCGCGCTCCGCAGAGGTTGCCCAATGAACGAGCCCCGCTACAACGTGCCCGGCCTGGAGCGCGGCCTGCGCCTGCTCCAGCTCTTCGACCGCAACCGCAAGGTGCTGAGCGCGGCCGAGATGGCGCGCGCGCTCGCGCTCCCCCGCTCGACCGCGTTCCGCCTCGCCCAGACCCTCGAGCACCTCGGCTTCCTCCAGCGCGAGGGCGAGGCCTACCGGGTCGGTCCGGCGGTCCTGCGGCTCGGCTTCGAGTACATCGCGTCGCTCGAGCTCGCGGAGCTCGCGCGCCCGATCGTCGAGCGCCTGCGCGACGAGAGCGGCTGCTCGGCGCAGCTCGTGATCCGCGACGGGCGCGACGTGGTGGTGGTGCTGAAGGCCGCGGCGCAGTCGACGTTCGCGAGCAACGTCAACATCGGCACGCGCATGCCGGCCCACGCCACGATCCTCGGCCGGGTGCTGCTGTGCGACGCGGACGATCGCACGCTCGCCGCGCTCTATCCGGAGCCCGCGCTGCCCCGCGTGTCGGCGAAGTCGCCGAAGAGCGTCGTCGAGCTCAAGCGTCTGCTCCGCGAGGACCGCGCGCGCGGCTACGCCGTCAGCGAGTCGTTCTTCGAGCAGGGCATCTCCGCGGTCGCGGCGCCGGTCCGCAGCGAGGCCGGCGCGGTCGTCGCCGCGATCAGCATCACTGCGCAGCGGCCCTCGCTCGAGCCGGCCGAGCTGCGCGAGCGCCTGGTGCAGCAGGTGCTGCGCGCCGCCGGCGAGCTCTCGCACCAGCTGAACTACCGGCCGGCCGAAGCCGCGGCCTAGGCCATGAGAAGGAGTCATACCGATGCTGCAAGGGGACGTTCCCGCAATGTCTGACGACGCGCAACGCGGCGAGCGCGTGACGGTCGGCGAGATCGCCGCCCGGTTTCTCGAGCGCTGCGGCGTGCGGGCCGCGTTCGGCGTGATCTCGATCCACAACATGCCGATCCTCGACGCCTTCGGCCGCCGCGCGTCGGCGGCGGCCGCCGCGGCACGCCCCGCGCCGATCCGGTTCGTGCCGGCGCGCAGCGAGCCCGGCGCGGTCAACATGGCCGACGCCTACGCGCGCGTCTCCGGCGGCATCGGCGTCGCCGTCACGAGCACCGGCACCGCCGCCGGCAACGCGTGCGGCGCGATGGTCGAGGCGCTCACCGCCGGGACGCCGGTGCTCCACATCACCGGCCAGATCGAGGTGCCGTACCTCGACCGCGATCTCGGCTACATCCACGAGGCGCCCGAGCAGCTCGAGATGCTGCGCGCGGTCTCGAAGGCCGCCTACCGGGTGCGCAGCGCCGAGACGGCGCTCGGCACGCTGCGCGAAGCCGTCAGGGTGGCGTTGACGGCACCGCGCGGGCCGGTGAGCGTCGAGATCCCGATCGACATCCAGGCGACCGAGATCGCGCTGCCCTCCTCCTTCGCGCCGGCCGAGGTTCCGGTGGCGCTGCCCGCGGCCGCCGAGCTCGATGCGCTCGCCGAGCGGCTCGCGCATGCGAAGCGGCCGCTGCTCTGGCTCGGCGGCGGCGCCCGCCACGCCGGCGAGGCGGCGCGCCGCCTGCTCGATCTCGGCTTCGGCGTCGTCACGAGCGTCCAGGGACGCGGCATCGTGCCCGAGGACGACCCGCGCTCGCTCGGCGCGTTCAACCTGCACGAGCCGGTGGAGCGGTTCTACGGCACGTGCGACGCGATCGTGGTGGTCGGCTCGCGCCTGCGCAGCAACGAGACGCTGAAGTACCGGCTCGGGCTGCCCCGGCCGCTCTATCGCGTCGACGCGGACCCGCAGCAGCAGGGCCGCTGCTATGCCGACGAGCTGTTCGTCTGCGGGGACAGCCGCGCGGCGCTCGCGGGGCTCGCCGACCGCCTCGGCGGCCGGCTCCACGTCGACGCCGCCTTCGCGCACGACCTCGCGGCGGCGCGCGACGCGGCGGAGAAGCTCGTCGCCGAAGGCCTCGGACCGTACGCCGCGCTCGTCGCGGAGCTGCAGCGCGCCGCCGGCCGCGACTTCGTCTGGGTGCGGGACGTGACGGTCTCGAACAGCACGTGGGGCAACCGCGCGCTGCGGATCTTCGGTCCGCGCGACGGCGTGCACGCGCTCGGCGGCGGCATCGGCCAGGGCGTGCAGATGGCGATCGGGGCTTCGCTCGCCGCGGGCGAGCGCAGGACCTTCTGCCTCGTCGGCGACGGCGGCCTCCAGGTGAACATCGGCGAGCTCGCGACGCTGGTCCAGGAGCGCGCGAACGTGACGGTGCTGCTGATGAACGACCGCGGCTACGGCGTGATCCGCAACATCCAGGACGCGCAGTACGGCGGGCGCCGCTACTACGTCGACCTGCACACGCCCGACTTCGCCGCCCTGGCGGGCTCGATCGGCCTGCCGTTTCGGCGCGTCTCCGACCTCGCCCGCCTCGGCGGCGCGCTCGCCGAGACCCTGGCTGCCCGCGGTCCGGCGCTGATCGAGCTCGACATGGCCGCCATCGGGCCGTTCGCAAGAGCGTTCTCCGGGCCGCCGGTGCGCAAGGTGGAGGCGTGAGCGACCTGGCGGTCAAGCGCGCGCTCGTCATCGGGTGCGGCGCGATCGGGCGGTTCGTGCTGCAGGCGCTCGCGGGCGATGCGGCGCTCGCCGTCACGCATCTCCTCGAGCGCGCTGCGCGCAAGGACGCGCTCGCCCGCACGCTCGGTGGCCGGCCGCGCGTGATCAGCGCGCTCTCCGAGCTCGACGCGCCGATCGACTGCGCGCTCGAGTGCGCCGGCCACGGCGCGGTCGCGGACCACGTGCCGCGGCTCCTCGAGCGCGGCGTGGACGTCGCGCTGGTGTCGGTCGGCGCGCTCGCCGAGCCGGGGCTTCCGGAGCGGCTCGAGGCGGCGGCGCGCGCCGGCGGCGCCCAGCTCACGCTCGTCTCGGGCGCGGTCGGCGGGCTCGACGCGATCGCCGCGGCGCGCGTCGGCGGGCTCGACGAGGTCGTCTACACCGGCCGCAAGCCCCCGCTCGGCTGGCGCGGCTCGCCGGCCGAGGAGCGCGTCAACCTCGACGCGCTCACGCAGGCGGCGGTGATCTTCGAGGGCACCGCCCGCGACGCCGCGCGCCTGTATCCGAAGAACGCGAACGTCGCGGCGACCGTCTCGCTTGCCGGCCTCGGGCTCGACCGCACGCGGGTGAAACTCCTCGCCGATCCCGCGGTCTCCCGGAACGTGCACCAGGTCGCCGCGCGGGGCGCCTTCGGCGAGCTGGAGATCACGCTCTCGGGCCGGCCGCTGCCGGACAACCCGAGGACCTCTTCGCTCGCAGCCTACGCCGCGGTCCGCGCGCTGCGCGATTTCGCCGTGCCGGTCCGCTGCTGACTCCGGGGAAAGCGATGACTCAAGTGATGCCGATTCTGGTGGGCGGCGAGTGGCGCCGCGGCGGCGGCGACGTGTACGCCTCCCGCTATCCGGCCGACGACAGCGTGACCGCGGAGCTCGCTGCGGCGACCGCGGCCGACGCCGACGAGGCGATCCGCGTCGCCGACGCCGCCTGGCGGCGGTCCGAGTGGCGCGATCTCGCGCCGCACGCGCGCGCCGCGATCCTCTACCGCATCGGCGCGCTCATCCGCGAGCGGGCGGAAGAGCTCGCGCAGCTGCAGCGCCGCGACAACGGCAAGCCGATCGGCGAGACGCGCGCGCTGGTCGCGAGCGCAGCCGGCACGTTCCAGTTCTTCGCCGCGGCCTGCGAGACGCTCGAGGAGACGCTCACCCCGCCGCGCGGCGACTACCTGACGATGAGCATCCACGAGCCGCTCGGCGTCGTCGCGGCGATCACGCCGTGGAACTCGCCGATCGCGAGCGAGGCGCAGAAGCTCGCGCCGGCGCTCGCCGCCGGCAACGCGGTCGTCGTCAAGCCCGCCGAGGTGACGCCGCTCGCCGCGCTCGAGCTCGGCCGGATCTGCGGCGAGGCCGGCGTGCCGAAGGGCGTCGTGAGCGTGCTGCCGGGCAAGGGTTCGATCGTCGGCGATGCAATCGTGCGCCACCCGCTGGTGAAGAAGGTGTCCTTCACCGGCGGCACCACGACCGGCCGCGCGCTCGCGGCGATCGCGGCGCAGAAGCTGATGCCGGTCACGCTCGAGCTCGGCGGCAAGTCGCCGACCATCGTGTTCGAGGACGCCGACCTCGACCACGCGGTGAACGGCGTGCTGTTCGGCATCTTCAGCTCGTCCGGCGAGTCGTGCATCGCCGGCGCGCGGCTGTTCGTCCACGAGGCGATCCGCGCCGAGTTTCTCGAGCGGCTCCTCGCGAAGGCGGCGGCGCTTCGCGTCGGCGACCCGGCCGATCCGCGCACGCAGATGGGGCCGCTCGTCACGGCGAAGCACCGCGAATCGATCGAGCGCTACGTCCAGCTCGGGCGCGACGAGGGCGGGCGCGTGCTCGCCGGCGGCGAGCGGCCGCGCGGCGGCATCTACGACGCCGGCTGGTTCTACAAGCCGACGATCCTCGACGGCCTCCCGAACAGTGCCCGCGTCTGCCAGGAGGAAATCTTCGGGCCGGTGCTGGTGGCGCTCGCGTTCCGCGACGAGGAGGAGCTCCTCGCGCAGGCGAACGACAGCGTCTACGGGCTCGCCGCCGGCATCTGGACCCGCGACTACAAGCGGGCCTGGCGGGTCGCGCGCCGGCTCGAGGCCGGCACCGTCTGGATCAACACCTACAAGCAGTTCTCGATCTCGACGCCGTTCACCGGCATCAAGCAGAGCGGCCTCGGCATCGAGAAGGGCCGCCTCGGCATCCTCCAGTACAAGCACCAGAAGAGCCTGTACTGGGGCCTGAACGCGCAACCGCTGCCCTGGGCAGATTGAGGTGACTCCGATGAGCATCCTGGGTATCGACCGCATCACCTACGGCGTGGAGGACCTCGCCGAGTGCCGCCGCTTCTTCCTCGACTGGGGCCTGAAGCTCGTCGGGGAATCGCCTGACGCGGCCGCGTTCGAGACGCTGAACGGCTGCGAGGTCCGGGTCCGGCGCATCGACGATCCGTCGCTGCCGGCGCCGGTCGAGGCGGGATCGACCTTGCGGCAGGTGCTCTGGGGCACCGAGTCCGCCGCCGACCTCGAGCGGCTGCGCGCCACGCTCGGCGGGGACGGCGAGTGGTCCGCCGCGGAAGCGACGCTGTACGCGACCGACGCGAACGGGCTCGGGATCGGTTTCCGGGTGACGCGCAAGCGCCCGATCGACGTGCAGGGCGTGCCGATCAATGCGTGGGGAACGCCCGGACGCGGCGTGAACCGCAGGAGCACGTTCTACGAGCGCGCCACGCCGGTCGAAGTCGGGCACGTCGTCTTCTTCACCGACCGCCTCGCCGAAGCGGAGCGCTTCTACGTCGAGCGCCTCGGCTTCCGCGTCTCGGACCGCTACCCGGGCCGCGGCGTCTTCCTGCGCTGCGCGCCCGAAGGCGGGCACCACGATCTCTTCCTGCTGCAGCCGCCGGCGGCCAAGCGCGGCCTCAACCACGTCGCGTTCACGGTGCGCGACATCCACGAGGTGTTCGGCGGCGGCCTGCACATCAGCCGCCGCGGCTGGGAGACCGAGATCGGACCCGGCCGCCATCCGATCTCCTCGGCGTACTTCTGGTACGTGAAGAACCCGGCGGGCGGATTGGCCGAGTACTACTCGGACGAGGATCAGCTCGATGCCGCCTGGGAGCCGCGCGAGTTCCAGCAGGCGCCGGAGATGTTCGCCGAGTGGGCGGTGATCGGCGGCGTCGACGGCAAGTCGCGCCGCGCGCGCCGCGCGCCGTGACGACGCCGCAGTCGGTCGTGATCGTCGGCGCCGGCCAGGCCGGCGGCTGGGCGGCGAAGACGCTGCGCGCCGAGGGTTTCGCCGGCCGCATCACGCTCGTCGGCGACGAGCCGCATCCGCCGCACGAGCGGCCGCCGCTCTCGAAGGCGGTGCTCGCCGGCGCGAGCGAGCCGGCGGTCTGCGATCTCTTCAAGGCCGAGACGCTGGCGGAGCTCGCGCTCGATTGCATTCCCGCAGAGCGCGCGACGGCGATCGACCGCGCGGCGCGCGTCGTGCTCACCGACCGCGGCCGGCGCCTCGCCTACGACCGTCTCGTCATCGCCACCGGGAGCCGCGTGCGACGGCTCGCGGTGCCGGGCGCCGACCTGCCCGGCGTGCGCTACCTGCGCACGATCGCCGATGCGCTCGCGCTGCGCGAGCGGCTCGGCGCGGGCGCACGGCTCCTCGTGGTCGGCGGCGGCTGGATCGGGCTCGAGGCGGCGGCGACGGCGCGCAAGCGCGGCGCAACGGTCACCGTGCTGGAAGCGGCCGATCGCCTCTGCGCGCGCGCCGTGCCGGCGGAGGTCTCCGCATTCCTCGCCCGCCTGCACGCGTCGCACGGCGTGGCGATCCGCCTCGGCGCGAAGCTCGAGCGGTTCGAGCCCGCCGCCGGCGGCGCCCTCCAGGCGGTGCTCGCCGACGGCACCAGGATCGCCGCCGACACGGTCCTCGTCGGCGTCGGCATCGTGCCGAACGTCGAGCTCGCGCGCGAGGCGGGACTCGAGGTCGCGAACGGCATCGTCGTCGACGACCAGGGCAGGACCTCGGATCCGGACGTCTTCGCCGCGGGCGACGTCACCGATCTGCCCGCCGCGCGCCTGGGCCGCCGCGTGCGGCTCGAGTCGTGGCAGAACGCGCAGGACCAGGCGATCGTCGCCGCCAAGGCCGCGCTCGGCGGCGACGCTCGCTACGATCCCCTGCCGTGGTTCTGGTCCGACCAGTACGACGCGAACATTCAGATGCTCGGCATGCCCGAGCGCTGGCCGGCGGGAATCGCGCGGGGCGATCCGGCCGGCACGAGCTTCAGCCTGTTCTACTTGCGTGGCGACCGGGGACCGGACGGCGCGGCGGCGATCGAGGCGGTCGTGTCGATCAACGCCCCGCGCGAGCTGCGCGCGGCGCGGCGCCTGATCGAGCAAGGCCGGCCGGTGATTCCGCAGGCGCTCGCCGACCCGCAGACCAGCCTGCAGAAGCTGTAGGGCTTGCGCCGCCTCAGGATGCGGGCGCCGCGTGGGTCTCCTTGGCCGGGCCGCGCACGATCAGCACGCTGCACGGCGCATAGTCGAGCAGCGTCGCGCCGACCGACCCGCTCCACCACCGTGCCGCGAAGGACTGCTTCTGACGGTGGCCGACCACGATCAGGTCGCACTTGAGGTCGCGCGCGGTGCGGCAGATCTCGTCGACCGGCTCGCCGACCGCGAGGTGGCCCTGGACGGTGAAGCCGCGCTCCTTGAGGCTCGCGAGGCCCTCGTCCAGCACCTCCTGCATCCGCTTCTTCTCCTCCTCGATCAGCTCCTCGGGGAGAAAGCCCTCGGTCAGGAACATGCTCGACGGCATCGTCGCGACGGCGAGGAGATGCGTGTCCGCCTTCGCGAACGACGCGATGTCCGCGCACTCGGTCAGCGCCGCACGGCCCTCCCGGGTGCCGTTGTAGGCCATCAGTATCCGGCTGTACATGGCTTGCGCCCTCCTGTGGTTGAAGTACCCGTGCGTCCGGCGCGTGCGCCCCGGCGTGGGGACGCTGTTCTGCGCCGGGGGCGTCGCAGCCCCCTCGGACGCTGCGGGCAGGCTGCCGTGACTCTGCCGCAATCGCGGGAATTGTGCCAGAAGAGAATCGCCCCGCGAGGGCCGTAATACAATCGGCCGGACGGACGGAGGCGGAGGGCAGATGGCGGAACGAAGCGGCGCTCCCGACATGACGCGCGAGGATCTCGCGCTCGGCATCGTCGGCACCGGGGTGATGGGACGCGGGATCGCGCAGATCGCCGCCCAGGCCGGCATCGAGGTCACGCTCTACGATGCCCGCCCCGACGCGGCGCCCGAGGCGCGCGACCACGTGGCCGGGACGCTCGCCAGGCTCGCCGACCGCGGCAAGCTCGACCCGGCGGCCGCACGGGCCGCAGCGGACCGGCTGCGCATCGCCGGCGCTCTCGCGGAGCTCGCCGGATGCCACGTGGTGATCGAGGCGATCGTCGAGCAGCTCGAGGCCAAGCGTGCGCTGTTCGACGAGCTCGAGCGGATCGTGACGGCCGACTGCCTGCTCGCGACCAACACCTCGTCGCTGCAGGTCACCGCGATCGCGGCGGGCGCCGGGCATCCCGAGCGCTTCGGCGGCTTCCATTTCTTCAACCCGGTGCCGCTGATGAAGGTCGTCGAGGTGATCGACGGCGTGCGCACCGCGCCGTGGGTGGGCGATGCGCTCGTCGCGCTCGCGCGGCGGATGGGCCACACGCCGGTGCGCGCGCAGGACACGCCCGGCTTCATCGTGAACCACGCCGGGCGCGGATTCGGGACCGAGGCGCTCCAGATCCTGCGCGAGGGGATCGCCCCGGTGCACGCGATCGACGACATCCTGCGCGACGCGGCCGGCTTCCGCATGGGGCCGTTCGAGCTGTTCGACCTGACCGGGCTGGACGTGTCGCACCCCGTCATGGAGTCGATCTACACGCAGTACTACCACGAGCCGCGCTACCGCCCGTCGCCGATCGCCGCGCAGCGCGTGGTCGCCGGCCTGCACGGCCGCAAGTCCGCGAACCGCGGCTTCTATCGCTACGTCGACGGCAAGCGCGAGGAGATCCCCGCCGCACCGGTGCCGCGCGCGACGGCGACTCCCGTCTGGGTCAGCCGCGCCGGCCTCGGCGCGGAGGTGGCCGGGCTCGTCGCCAGGCTCGGCGCGAAGATCGACGGCGGCGGCGCTCCCGGCCCCGAGTCGCTGTGCGTGGTCGCGCCGCTCGGCGCCGATGCGACGACCGCCGCGCTCGCCGAAGGCCTGGACGCGACGCGCACGGTCGCGGCGGACGCGCTGTTCCCGCTCGCGAAGCGGCGCACGCTGATGACGACGCCGGTCACGTCACCGGAGATGCGCGACGCGGCGCACGCGCTGCTCGCCGCCGACGGCGTGCCGGTCACCGTGATCCGCGACAGCCCCGGCTTCGTCGCGCAGCGCGTGATCGCGCACATCGTCAACATTGCGTGCGACATCGCGCAGCAGCGCATCGCGACACCGGCGGACATCGACCGCGCGGTGAACCTCGGCCTGGGCTATCCGACCGGACCGCTCGCCTGGGGCGATGCGCTCGGGCCCGACCGGGTGCTCGCGATCCTGCGGGAGCTTTTTGATTTCTATCAAGATCCCCGCTACCGGCCGAGCCCGTGGCTGAAGCGGCGCGCGCGGCTGGGGGTATCATTGCTGACCCCCGAAGCCTGAGCGGCGGGGCCCGCGCGCCCCGCAC
Organism: Burkholderiales bacterium; assembly: GCA_023383795.1. Lineage (GTDB taxonomy): Bacteria > Pseudomonadota > Gammaproteobacteria > Burkholderiales > SG8-39 > JAABRB01. The sequence goes on from JAHDYJ010000002.1 coordinate 54,769, forward strand.
CTGGAGGAAGCGAGATGAACGCACCCGAAGCCACCGCAAAGCAGGCGTTCCAGTGGGACGACCCGTTCCTCGTCGAGGATCAGCTCTCGGAGGAGGAGCGCATGGTGCGCGACAGCGCGCGCGCCTACTGCCAGGAAAAGCTGCTGCCGCGCGTGCTCGAAGCGACCCGCAAGGAAAGATTCGACCGCGAGATCATGAACGAGATGGGCGCGCTCGGCTTCCTCGGCTCGACCATCGACGGCTACGGCTGCGCCGGCGTGAACCACGTGTGCTACGGGCTGATCGCGCGCGAGGTCGAGCGCGTCGACTCGGGCTATCGCTCGGCGATGAGCGTCCAGTCCTCGCTCGTGATGCACCCGATCCACGCCTACGGCACCGAGGCGCAGCGCGAGAAGTACCTGCCGCGGCTCGCGACCGGCGAGCTCGTCGGCTGCTTCGGGCTCACCGAGCCGAACCACGGCTCCGACCCGGGCAGCATGCAGACCCGCGCGCGCAAGGTCTCCGGCGGGTACGTTCTGAACGGCTCGAAAATGTGGATCACGAACTCGCCGATCGCCGACGTGTTCGTGGTGTGGGCGAAGACCGAGGACGGCGTGATCCGCGGCTTCGTGCTCGAGAGGGGCATGAAGGGACTCTCGGCGCCCAAGATCGAGGGCAAGATGAGCCTGCGCGCGTCGATCACCGGCGAGATCGTGATGGACGACGTCGAGGTGCCCGAGTCGAGCCTGCTGCCGAACGTGCAGGGGCTCAAGGGGCCGTTCGGCTGCCTGAACAAGGCGCGCTACGGCATCGCGTGGGGCGCGCTCGGCGCCGCCGAGGACTGCTGGCACCGGGCGCGGCAGTACGTGCTCGACCGCAAGCAGTTCGGCCGGCCGCTCGCGGCGAACCAGCTGATCCAGCTCAAGCTCGCCAACATGATGACCGAGATCACGCTCGGCCTGCAGGCCGTGCTGCGCGTCGGGCGCCTGCTCGACGAGGGGCGCGCGACGCCGGAGATGGTGTCGCTGGTTAAGCGCAACTCCTGCGGCAAGGCGCTCGACATCGCCCGCACCGCGCGCGACATGCACGGCGGCAACGGCATCGCCGACGAGTTCCACGTCATCCGGCACGCCATCAACCTGGAGACGGTGAACACCTACGAGGGCACGCACGACATCCATGCCCTCATCCTCGGCCGGGCCCAGACCGGCATCCAGGCGTTCAACTGACTCGCGGGGGGTGGACCTGCGGTTCCGCGGTCGCCCCCTCCACCGGCAACGACGCATCAACGCGGCGCTATGCGCACGGCGCGGGCGGCGCTCGCTGCTCCGCCGAGCCCGCCGTTTGATACGCTTGCCGCATGAGCGGATCGCCGGTGCGGTGCTCGTGGTGCCTCGGGTCGGAGGAGTATGTCCGCTACCACGACGAGGAATGGGGCGTCCCGGTGCACGACGACCGGGTGCTGTTCGAGTTCCTGATCCTGGAGGGCGCCCAGGCCGGCCTGTCCTGGTCGACGATCCTGCGGAAGCGGACCGGATACCGGCAGGCCTTCGCGGGGTTCGATCCGCGCCGGGTGGCCCGATTCGACGCCGCGCGGCGCCGACGGCTGCTGGCCGACGCCGGGATCGTGCGCAACCGCGCCAAGATCGAGGCAGCGGTGACGAACGCCCGCGCGTTCCTCGCCGTACAGGACGAATTCGGGTCGTTCGACGCCTATCTCTGGCGCTTCGTCGGCGGACATCCGATCCGCAACCGGTGGCGTACTTCCGCGCAGGTGCCTGCGCGCACGGACGAATCGGCCGCCCTGTCGAAGGACCTCGTCGGGCGCGGGTTCGGGTTCGTCGGGCCGACGACATGCCATGCCTTCATGCAGGCCGTGGGCCTCGTGAACGACCACCTGACCGACTGCTTTCGCCACGCCGAGGTGGGCGCGCTAGAATAGCCATCGATTTTCCGCCGCTCGAGGGGACACGCATGAACATGCTCCGCCGGATTCGATACGCCCTCCTCCTCCTGGCAGCGCTCGGCGCCGCGGTGGCGCACGCCCAGTCGCCGCAGGCCGCGGAGGCGGTGTTCCTGGTCGCGAACCCGCAGTTCCGCGACCCGACGTACTTCCACACCGTCCTGATCGCGGCGCCGCTCGACAACGGCGGGCACATCGGCGTCATCCTGAACCGGCCGACGACCCGCTCCCTCTCGAGCCTCTTTCCGGAGCACGAGCCCTCGAAGAAGGTCGCCGATCCGGTCTACTTCGGCGGTCCGTTCTCGCGCTCCGCGCTGGTCGCCGTGGTCAACCGCGACTCGAGCCCGGGGCAGGGGTCGCTGCTGCTGATGAAGAGCCTGTACCTTGCGATCAACGTCGGCACGATCGACCAGATCATCGAGAGCACCCCGAACCAGGCCCGCTACTACGTCGGCTACGTCGGCTGGCGGCCCGGCGAGCTGCGGCGCGAGATCGACCGCGGCCTGTGGTCGGTGCTGAACGCCGATCCGAAGACCGTGTTCCGCAGGGACACCGAGGGCATGTGGGAGGAGCTGCACCGCATGACGCGCCAGATCACGGCGTCCTCGGAGACTGCGGGGCCCGCCGACCCCGGCCTGCTCTGACATGACCCTGCGCGGCGCCCGGCTGCTGCTGTGCGCCTCCGCGGCGGCGCTCGCGCACGGCGCGGCGCTCGCGCAGGCGCCCGATGCCGGGCTGCTCGTCGCCAAGCCGCACCTCGTCGACCCGAACTTCCGCGAAGCGGTGGTGCTGGTCGCCGGCACGCCCGACGGCGCGGCGGTCGGCGTCATCATCAACCGCCCCACGCGGCAGTCGCTCGCCGACATCCTTCCGGGCAGCCCGGCGCTGGCGCGGTTCACCGAGCCGCTCTACTTCGGCGGGCCCGTGACGGCCGGGGGGCTCTTTGCGGTGTTTCGCGCCGCCGAGCCCCCGGGCGAGGCGGTGCGCGTCGCCGACGATCTGTGGATCGCGCTCGACCCGGCCACCATCGAGCGGCTCGTGCGCGCGCCGCCGGCCAAGCTCCGCTTCTTCGTCGGCTATTCCGGCTGGTCGCCGGGACAGCTGCAGGCCGAGCTCGCGAGCGGCGCGTGGTGGACGCTGCCCGTGGATCCCGAGCACGCCTTCCGCGCCGACCCCTCGGATCTCTGGGAAGAGCTCGCGAACCGGGCGCGCGCGGTCACCGCGTCGCGGTAGCGCGCTCCGGGCGGCGCCGCGCTACGCCGCGGCGCGCTCGGCCAGCGCGGCCTTCTCGAAGGAGAGCTTCCCGCCGATGGCGCGCACCCGGATGGTGTCCTTCGCGCCGAAGGCGCCCTCCAGGATGCGCGATGCAAGCGGGTTCTCGACCGACTGCTGGATCGCGCGCTTGAGCGGCCGCGCGCCGTAGACCGGGTCGAAGCCCGCCTGCGCCAGCTCGTCGAGCGCGCTCTCGTCGACCTCGAGCCGCATTTCCATCTTGGCCAGACGGTCCGCGAGGTGCCGCAGCTGGATTCGCGCGATGTCCTTGATGTGCTTCTCGTCGAGCGCGTGGAACACGACGATCTCGTCGACCCGGTTGATGAACTCCGGCCGGAAGTGGGACTTCACCTCGGCCATGACGGCGAGCTTGATCACGCCGGGATCGTCGCCCGCCATGCTCTGGATCATGTGCGACCCGAGGTTGGAGGTCATCACCACCACGGTGTTCTTGAAGTCGACGGTGCGCCCCTGGCCGTCGGTGAGGCGCCCGTCGTCGAGCACCTGCAGCAGCACGTTGAACACGTCCGGATGCGCCTTCTCGACCTCGTCGAGCAGGATCACCGCGTAGGGCCGGCGCCGCACCGCCTCGGTGAGGTAGCCGCCCTCCTCGTAGCCGACGTACCCGGGCGGGGCGCCGATCAGCCGCGCAACCGAGTGCTTCTCCATGAACTCCGACATGTCGATGCGGACGAGATGCTCCTCCGAATCGAACAGGAACGCCGCCAGGGCCTTGCAGAGCTCGGTCTTGCCGACGCCGGTCGGGCCGAGGAACAGGAATGAGCCGTACGGCCGGTTCGGGTCGGAGAGGCCCGAGCGCGAGCGCCGGATCGCGTCCGACACGAGGCGCACCGCCTCGTCCTGCCCGACGACGCGGGTGTGGATGCGCTCTTCCATGTGCAGGAGCTTCTCGCGCTCGCCCTGCATCATCTTCGCGACCGGGATGCCGGTCGCGCGCGACACCACCTCGGCGATCTCCTCGGCGCCGACCTGGGTGCGCAACAGCTTGAACCGCGGCGACTCGCCTTCGGCGCCCTTGCCGGCCTCGGCGCTCTTGAGCTGCGCCTCGAGCTGCGGGAGCCTGCCGTACTGGAGCTCGGACATCCGCTGCCAGTCGCCGCGCCGGCGCGCCTCCTCCATCTCGAGGCGCACCTGCTCGATCTCTTCCTTGATGTGCTGGGTGCCCTGCACCTGCGCCTTCTCGGCCTTCCAGACCTCCTCGAGGTCCGCGTACTCGCGCTCGAGCCGCCCGATCTCCTCCTCGATCGCGGCCAGGCGCCGGCGCGAGGCCTCGTCGGTCTCCTTCCTGACCGCCTCGCGCTCGATCTTGAGCTGGATCAGGCGCCGGTCGAGCTTGTCCATCGCCTCGGGCTTGGAGTCGATCTCCATCTTGATGCGCGAGGCCGCCTCGTCGATCAGGTCGATCGCCTTGTCGGGCAGGAACCGGTCGGTGATGTAGCGATGCGAGAGCTCGGCGGCCGCGACGATCGCCGGGTCGGTGATCTCGACGCCGTGGTGCAGCTCGTACTTCTCCTGCAGGCCGCGCAGGATCGCGATCGTCGCCTCGACCGGCGGCTCCTCGACCAGCACCTTCTGGAACCGGCGCTCGAGCGCCGCGTCCTTCTCGATGTACTTGCGGTACTCGTCGAGCGTGGTCGCGCCGACGCAGTGCAGCTCGCCGCGCGCGAGCGCGGGCTTCAGCATGTTGCCGGCGTCGATCGCGCCCTCGGCCTTGCCGGCGCCGACCATCGTGTGCAGCTCGTCGATGAAGACGATCACCTTGCCGCCCTCGGCGGCGATCTCCTTCAGCACCGACTTCAGCCGCTCCTCGAACTCGCCGCGGTACTTCGCCCCGGCGAGCAGCGCCGCCATGTCGAGCGAGAGCACGCGCTTGCCGCGCAGCGTCTCGGGCACCTCGTCGTTCACGATCCGCTGGGCGAGGCCCTCGACGATCGCGGTCTTGCCGACGCCCGGCTCGCCGATCAGAACCGGGTTGTTCTTGGTCCGGCGCTGCAGGATCTGGATCACGCGCCGGATCTCGTCGTCGCGCCCGATCACCGGGTCGAGCTTGCCCTGGCGCGCGCGGTCGGTGAGGTCGAGCGTGTAGCGCTTGAGCGCCTCGCGCTGGCCCTCGGCCTCGGCGCTCGCCACCGTCTCGCCGCCGCGCACCGCCTGGATCGCCTGCTCGATGCCCTTTCGCGTGCCGCCCGCCTGCTTGAGGAGCCGCCCGGCCTCGCCCTTGTCGTCGGCGAGCGCGAGCACGAAGAGCTCCGCGGCGATGAACTGGTCGCCGCGCTTCTGCGCCTCCTTGTCGGTGAGGTTCAGGAGACTGTTCAGCTCGCGCGAGATCTGTATCTCGCCGCCCTGCCCCTCGACTCTCGGCAGCCGGCCGAGCGCCTGGCGCAGCGCCTCCCTCAACCCCGGAACGTTCACGCCGGCCCGCTGCAGGAGCGAGGCCGTCCCGCCGTCCCCCTGGGCGAGCAGCGCCGCAAGCACGTGCACCGGCTCGATGTACGGGTTGTCGGCGCCCAGGGCGAGGCTCTGGGCGTCCGCCAGCGCCTGCTGGAACAGGGTGGTCAGCTTGTCGAGTCGCATCGCGCAATATCTCCGAGTCGGTGCCTCGGACGTGCGGCCGAATGCCGAATTTTTCAAGTCTGGCAGTAGGTTGCCGTTCTTCGCTGCGGAGCCCTTGGATAAACTCAAGCGAAATCCGCGGATTAGCCTCCGCAGTCCACCCGCACCGCACTCCGGGGAATCCTCGGCCGCCCCATGGCGATGAAGTTCGAGCTCGACTGGCGCATCGGCAAGTACCCGATCCTGAAGGAGATCGGCAAGGGCGCGACGAGCAAGGTCTACCTCGGCCGCGACCCCTTCGCCGACCGCGACGTCGCGATCAAGGTGTTCTTCTTCGACGACGACGCCACCGAGCAGGCCCGCAAGCTGCTGCGCAAGGGGTTTCTCGCCGAGGCCGCGCTCGCCGGCCGGCTGCAGCACCCGCACATCGTCGAGATCTACGACGCGGTGAGCGAGCCCGAGTACAGCTACATCGTGATGGAGCACGTGCCGGGCACGACCCTCGAGAGCTACTGCGAGGTCGACAGCCTGCTCCCGCTCGGCAAGGTGGTGGAGATCATCTTCAAGTGCATCCGCGCGCTCGACTATGCGTTCCAGAGCGGCGTGATCCACCGCGACATCAAGCCCGGCAACATCCTCTACAGCGACGGCGGCGAGATCAAGGTCAGCGACTTCGGCGCGTCTTTCCAGGAGCAGCTCGCGCACGACACCACGCAGCTCACCGGCATCGGCTCGCCGGCGTACATGTCGCCCGAGCAGGTGCGTCTGGAGCACCTGACCCACCAGACCGACATCTACTCGCTCGGGGTGGTGATGTACAAGCTGCTCACCGGGCGGCTGCCGTTCAACGCGTCGAACCAGCTCTCGCTCACCTACGAGATCCTGAACGTGGAGCCGCCGCCGCCCTCGACCTTCCGCCCCGAGCTGCCGGAGCTGCTCGACGACATCTGCCTGAGGGCGATCAAGAAGAACCAGGCCGAGCGCTACCAGACGTGGATCGAGTTCGGCAAGGACCTCTCGAAGGCGTTCGGCACGCTGCGGCTGGCGGGCGACGCGCTCTCCGACTCGGAGAAGTTCAGCGAGCTGCGCGGCCTCGCGTTCTTCGAGGACTTCGACGACGTCGTGCTGTGGGAGGCGCTGCGCATCTCGAGCTGGCGCACCATTCCCGACGACACGGTGATCATCCGCGAGGGCGATCCGGGCGACAGCTTCTACCTGGTCGTGAACGGGGAGGTCGAGGTCAGCCTTTCGCACAAGCCGATCAGCAACATCCAGCGCGGCGGCGTGTTCGGCGAGCTCCTCTACTTCAGCCAGCGCCTGGGGCAGCGGACGACGACGATCCGGGCGCTCGGCGAGCTGACGGTGATCGAGATCAAGTCGAAGGCGCTGCAGGTGGCGAGCCCGGCCTGCCAGGTGAGCTTCCAGAAGGCGTTCATGCGCGTGCTGATCAACCGCTTGACCGAGGTGAACGCGAAGCTGGCCGCGGCGCCCTAGTGTTATGAATCAGAGGTTCGTCGAGCAAGTCGTCCAGAATAGCGGCACTCAACCGGGAATGACCGGCCAAAGGCGCGCGAAGAACTGCTCGGTTCGTCGTCAGGCTAGGCGCGCGACGCAGCCAAGACTGGCCGTCCCGGCAAGGAGCGGAACAGCGCCTGGCGGCGAACCGTGCGGTTTTTCGCCGACGGATCTCTGACTCACTAGAACCTACTTCAAAAGGCGAATGCGGTCGCGAAAGAGGGGATCTACAAGGGCGGTTGGGAAGGGAAGGGTCCCAACCCTTCCCTCGGGCCCCTTGTTCGTTCGGGGATATACAAGGGGCGGGAAGGCATGAGGGGGCCGACCGCCGTCGGCGCGATATCGCCGGTTGTCCCCCACGTCTCGCGCACGACGTCGAGCAACGCCGCGACGAGCGGGTCGTTCGCGCGCGCGGCGGGATAGATGAACCACAGCGTCGTCACGGCGCGCGCCGGTGCCCAGACGCACACCTCGCCCTTGCGCTCCAGCTCGCGCGCGAGGTCCTCGCGCATCAGGCTCAGGCCCACGCCCGAGCTGACCAGGCTGACGATGTCGGACTCGTGGTCGGCCTCGACCACGCGCGTCGGCGCCACGCCGTGCTCGCGGAAGAGCGCGTGCACCAGGCGGTGGTGCGTGCTGACCGGCGGCGTATGGATCCACGGCAGCGCCGCCACGGCGGACCAGTCGGCCGCTTCCAGCCGCGCGCGCCACTCCGCAGGGGCCGCCACCCGATAGACGATCTCGCGCAGCCGGATGCGACCGATCTCAGGATCGTCGAGCGGCCCGAAGTAGAAGCTCGCGTCGAGCTCGCCGGTGCGCACCTTCGCGAGCGCGACCCCGGAGACCTCGTGGTGCAGCTCGAGCTTGAGCCGGGCGTGGCGCTCGACCGACAGGCTCAGCAGCTCGCCGAGGCGCGTCAGCGCGGCGTCGGCGACCGTGCCGAGCCGCAGCGTGCCGGCGATGCCGTGCGCCATGGCGCGCACCGAGTCGCGGACCAGCGCCCCCGCCTCGTCGCGCATCGACTGCGCGGCGGCGAGCACCGCCTCGGCGTGCGGCAGCAGCCGCTCGCCCGCGAGGGTCAGGATCACCCCACCGCGCGTGCGCTCGAAGAGCGTCACGCCGAGCTCGTCCTCGAGCGCCTTCAGCTGTGCGCTGACGGCCGGCTGGCTGACGTGCAGCCGCTCGGCCGCCCGCGTGACGTGCCCGAGGGCGGCCACGGTCACGAAACTCCTCAGTTGGTACAACTCCATTTCGAGCTCATTCTACGGTGGAATTGCTGCAACGCAGTGTGACCCCGAACGCGCTATAGCCGGAAGTGATCACGCTCATCGACCGAAGCGATTGGACTTCGTCCAGCAACCCACATATAGTAGTGATGTGCAACGCAACAACTATTATGTATCAATTACGTATAGTGAGGTCCGGATGATAGCAGATCGTCTGAAGACGAGTCTCGCAGCGGCCGTGGAAAGCGCCGATGGGTTGCAGTCGCCGACTGCCGGGGAGACGGGGGTTGCGCAACGCAACACGACGCTGGACTGGAACGAGGTGCAGCGCGATGTCGCGCTGATCGAGCGCCGTGCCCGGGCCATGCGCGCCGAAGCCGTGTGGAGCATCGCCGGGGCGATCCGCGAATGGGTCGCGACCGGCCTCGGGCGGGCGCAGCCCGCGAGCCGCAGCGCGAAGGTGCGCGGCCGGCTCTATCGCTCCCGTCACGCAGTCTGAACATGCGCCGCGGCGCTTGCCGCGGCGTCCAACGGTCCGTCCGCGTCGGGCCACGCAGGCCGGGGATCCCTCCTCCTCCTCCCTCCGACCCGCATCACGGCCCGACGCGCGACGGTCCTGAGTCCACCGCGGCGCGCGCCTCTTCCCGTTTTCTCGGTTCGCCTGCCCGCGTCGTCACGCGCCGCGCCGGCCCGACGGCCGGATAGAATGAACGCCGTCCACGAAACGACGAGGAAGGCCGGGTGCCTGCCGAGCTGCACGCAGATCCCCACCGCGAGCGTCTCCCCCCGGTAGCGGCGCCGCGCTCCGCGCCGGCGTCGCCCGGCCGGCGCCGATGAACCTCGCGCAACTGCTCGCCCGCGCAGCCGGCGTCTTTCCGGCGGCGCCGGCCCTGTCGCACGGGCCGCACCTGGTCGCGACCTATGCCGAGCTCGCCGCGCGCTGCGCGCGGCTCGCCCGCGCGCTGCGCACGCGCTGCGGGCTCGCGCCGGGCGACCGCGTCGCGCTGCTGATGAGCAACCGCCCCGAGTACGTCGAGACGCTGTGGGCCGCCTGGTGGGCGGGGCTCGCGCCGGTGCCGATCAACGCAAAGCTGCACCCGCGCGAGACCGAATACATCCTCGCGCACAGCGGCGCGCGCCTCGCGTTCGTCGGCGGCGACCTGGTGTCCGGCATCGCGCCGCTCGCGGCCGGCCTGCCCGCGCTCGAGCGCGTCGTGGAGGTCGGTTCGTCCGACTATGCAGCGCTTCTCGCGAGCCAGGCGACCCTGCCGGTCCATCCCGCCGCCGACGGCGATGTGGCGTGGCTCTTCTACACCAGCGGCACCACCGGTCGGCCGAAGGGCGTCGTGCTGACGCACGCCAACCTGCTCGCGATGACCCTCTGCTACTTCGCCGACGTCGACGCGATCGGGCCCGGCGGCGCGATCCTCCATGCAGCGCCGATGTCGCACGGCTCGGGCCTCTACGGCCTGCCGCACGTCGCGGCGGCGGCGCACCAGGTGATCCCGGAGAGCGGCCAGTTCGACCCGGCCGAGATCTTTGCGCTTGCCGACCGTTACCGCGGAGCGGCGATGTTCGCGGCCCCCACGATGGTGAAGCGGATGGTGACTCATGCCCGCACGGCGCATCCGCCGCTCGAGGGGCTGAAGACGGTGGTCTACGGCGGCGGGCCGATGTACCTCGCCGACATCCAGGACGCGCTGGCGGTGATCGGCCAGCGGTTCGTCCAGATCTACGGCCAGGGCGAGAGCCCGATGACGATCACCGCGCTCGCCCGCCGCCATTTCGCCGACGCCTCGCACCCGCGCCACCTGCAGCGGCTCGCCTCGGTCGGTGTCGCGCAGACCGGCATGGACGTTCGCATCGCCGATGCCGCGGATCGTCCGCTGCCCGCGGGCGAGGCGGGCGAAGTGCTGGTGCGCGGCCCGGCGGTGATGCGCGGCTACTGGCAGAACGACGAGGCGACGGCCGCGACGCTGCGCAGCGGCTGGCTTCACACCGGCGACGTCGGCGCGCTCGACGCGGACGGGTTCCTGACGCTGCTGGACCGCTCGAAGGATCTCATCATCAGCGGCGGCTCGAATGTCTACCCGCGCGAGGTCGAGGAAGTCCTGCTGACCCATCCCGGCGTGCAGGAGGCGTCGGTCGTCGGCCGGCCGCATCCGGAGTGGGGCGAGGAGATCGTCGCGGTGGTCGTGCGCGCGCCCGGCGCGGCGGTCGCCGCGGAGGAGCTCGACCGGCTGTGCCTCGCCCACATCGCGCGGTTCAAGCGGCCGCGCGACTACCGCTTCGTCGAGCAGCTGCCGAAGAACAACTACGGCAAGGTGCTGAAGACCGAACTGCGGGACGCGCTCGCGCGCGAGCCGCGCACCTGAGCGAGCGGGGATCCGCATGCCCGGCACTTTCCTGCGCTTCTACGTTCACGAGCATCGGCGCCACGGCGGCGCGCTCCTCTACGAGTGGCTGCTGGAGCAGGCGCGTGCGCTCGGTATCCCGGGCGGATCGGCGTTCCGCGCGATCGCGGGCTACGGGCGGCACGGCGTGCTGCACGAGCAGCGCTTCTTCGAGCTCGCCGCCGACCTGCCGGTCGAGGTCGAGTTCATCGTCGACGATGCCCAGGCGGCCACGCTGCTCGACCTGCTCCGGCGCGAGGGCGTCGACGTCGTCTACGCGCGGATTCCGGCCGAGTTCGGCGCGATCGGCGGCAAGACAGCCTAACCGCGCAGCACCCGCACGGTCTCCAGGCCGAGCACGGTCATCGCGAGCGAGCCGAGGAGATGCGCCCCGGCGTGCGCGACGGCCCAGCCGTAGCGACCGGTCTGGAGCAGCGACACCGACTCGGCCGAGAACGTCGAGAAAGTGGTCAGCGCGCCGAGGAACCCGGTGATAACGAACAGCCGCGCCTCCGGCGGCAGGCCCGCGATCTGGTCGAACTGCGCCACCGCGACGCCGACGAGATAGCCGCCGGCGAGGTTCGCCACGAGCGTGCCGAGCGGAAGGTTGGGAACGAGCGCGTTGAGCGCCGCGCCGAGCCCCCACCGCGCCCATGCGCCGAGCACGGCGCCGAGCCCGACCGCGGCCAGCGCGCTAAGCTGCATCGCGCTTGGGCTTGGCCCAGCGCTCGGCTGCGGTGTCGTCGGCGACGCGCGCGTCGACCCACCGCGCGCCCTCCGGCGTCTGCTCCTTCTTCCAGAAAGGGGCGCGCGTCTTGAGGTAGTCCATGATGAACTCGCAGGCGGCGAACGCGTCGCCGCGGTGCTCGCCGACGACCACCACCAGCACGATCTGGTCGAGCGGCCTGAGCTCGCCGACCCGATGCACCACGGTCGCGTCGATGATGCGCCACCGCGACCGCGCCTCGGCGACGATGCCCTCGAGCGCGCGCTCGGTCATGCCGGGATAGTGCTCGAGCGTGAGCGTCGCCACCGCGTCGCCCTCGTTCACGTCGCGCACCGTGCCGATGAAGCTCGCGACCGCACCGACCTTCGGGTTCGCGGCGCGCAGCGCGGCGATCTCGCGCGCGATGTCGAAGTCCTCGGTCTGGACGCGCACCGGCATGTCAGCGCGCGCCACGAGGGGGCAAAGCCGCTGCGCGGCGCCCCCTCGCGCTCCCCCGATTCAGGGAAAGCGATGCCTGCGGCATCGGTTTCATGGTGTGACTAGCCTCCGGTCACCGGCGGGAAGAACGCGATCTCGTCGCCCGCGCGCACGGGCGTCGCCGGCTCGGCCATCTCCTGGTTCACCGCGACGCGCAGCGCGCGGCCCTGCGCGAGCGCGGTCTGCCACGCCCCGCCGCGCGTCATCAGGTGCGCGCGCAGCGACGCCACCGTGCTCACGTCGCCCGGCAGCGCGATCTCCTCGGACGATCTGCCGAGATCCTCCCGCAGCCTGGCGAAGTAGAGCACCTTGATCATCGTCTGCCGGTCCGCCATGCGGTCCGCCTCGTCGTTCGCGCGATCACCCGAGCAGCGCCGCGAACGGCAGGTATCGCACCGTGTCGCCGCGCGCGATCGGATGCCGCTCCGGGTTGTCGACCAAGCCGTCGGCCCACACTGCCGAGGTCAGCACCGCCGAGCCCTGGTTCGGATAGAGGTCCAGGCCCCCGTCCGGGTTCAATTTTACGCGCAGGAACTCGCGGCGCACATCGGGCTTCGGCCAGTCGAAATCGGCCCGCAGCGGGAAGGCGGTCGGCTCGACGTCGGCGACGCCCTGGGCGCGCAGGATGAAAGGCCGCACGAACACGAGCGCGGTCACGAAGAGCGACACCGGATTGCCCGGCAGGCCGATGAACGCCGCGCCGCCGACGCGCCCGAACGCGAGCGGCTTGCCCGGCTTCACCGCGATCTTCCACATCTCGAGCCGGCCCTCGGCCTCGACCGCGGGTCTGACGTGGTCTTCCTCGCCGACCGACATGCCGCCGCTCGAGACGATCAGGTCGCTCGCCGCCGCGGCGCGCCGGAACGCCTCGCGCGTCGCCGCGACCGAGTCGGGCACGATGCCGAGGTCGCTCACCTCGCAGCCGAGCCGCTGCAGGATCCCGGTGATCGTGAACCGGTTCGAGTTGTAGATCGCGCCCTCCGGAAGCGGCTCGCCCGGCATGACGAGCTCGTTGCCGGTGAAGAACACCGCCACGCGCAGGCGCCGGTACACCGGCAGCTGCGCCAGACCGACCGAGGCCGCGAGGCCGCAGGCCTGCGGCGTCAGCCGCACGCCGCGCGCGAGGATGCGACTGCCCGCGCGGATGTCCTCGCCCGCACGGCGGATCCATTCCCCGGAGCGCGGCTTGTGCCGCACGACGACGTGGTCGCCCTCGGCGCCGCACATCTCCTGCATCACGACCGCATCCGCGCCGGGCGGCAGCGGCGCGCCGGTGAAGATGCGCGCGGCGGTGCCCGGTGCGAGCGGGGCCCCGAGGGTGCCGGCGGCGATGCGCTGGGCGATCGCGAGTCGCGCCTCGCCGCTCGCGCAGTCCGCGGCGCGGACCGCGTAGCCGTCCATCGACGTGTTGTCGAGCGGCGGCACGTCGACCGCCGAGAACTGGTCGGCCGCGAGCACGCGGCCGGTCGCGTCCAGCGTGGGGATCGTCTCGGTGTCGGACACCGGCACGGCGCCGGACAGCAGCGCGGCGCGCGCCTCGTCGACGGTGATCATCGGTCTGTTCATCTGAGGCCGTTGTACTTCAGCACGAAGGCGGCAATGCCGTCGTAGTCGTTCAGGTCGAACTGCGGCAGCCTCGTCTCGAGCGGCACGTCGGAGGCGACCGCCACGATGTGCTCGTCCTCCGGGAAGATCATCGGCTTGCCGTTCACCTCGCGGTAGATCTCGAGCTTCGGCATCGCGTAGCGCTTGTAGCCCTCGACGAGCAGCAGGTCGCAGGGCCCCATCCGCCCGATCTGATCCTCGAGCGAGGGCTCGGGTTCCCCGCGCAGCTCGTGCATCAGCACCCAGCGCCGCCCCGAGGACACGAGCACCTCGTGGCAGCCCGCCTCGCGATGGCGGTACGAGTCCTTGCCCGGCCGATCGATGTCGAAGCTGTGATGCGCGTGCTTGATCAGCGACACCTTCAACCCCCGCGCGACGAACCGGGGGATGAGCTGCTCGATGAGCGTCGTCTTGCCGCTGCCGGACCAGCCGGCGAAACCGAAAACCTTCATCCGTGCGCCGCGTCGCCGCTCGGGCGGCGCGCCCGCGTCGGCACCCTGTGATTGGTTGCTGCCATTACTAGCCCGCATGCGCCGGGGGGACGTCCCGGTGCGTGTGCGGGGGCCGGGCGGCCGCGCGGCGCAGGCCCGTGCTTGCTCAGGGGGCCGTCCGCACGGCTACGCCGCGCGGAACTCGGGCTCGCTCAAGAGCCAGACCGTGAACGTCGCGCCACGGCCCGGCTCGCTCGCCGCCGTGATCCGGCCGCCGTAGCGGTCCACCAGGGCGTAGGAGATCGACAGCCCGAGGCCGGTGCCCTCGCGCCGCTTGGTCGTGAAGAACGGGTCGAAGATCCGCGGCAGGTCCTCGGCGCGGATGCCCGCGCCGGTGTCGCGCACCTCGATGCGCACGCCGCGGCCGTCCCAGTCGGCGGCCGCGAGCGTGAGCGTCCCGCCCGCGGGCATCGCGTGCACCGCGTTCACGATCAGGTTGACCAGCACCTGCTGCAGCTCGGAGCGCGAGAAGCGCACCGCGCGCGTCGCCGCGAGGCCCTGGACGACCTCGATGCCGCTCTTCGCGAGCATGTGCCGCACCAGGACCAGGCAGTCGGCGACGATCGCGTTGACGTCGACGTCCTCGACGTACCCGGCGTACGCCTCGGGGCGCGCGAACTGGAGCAGCTTGGTCACGATCAGCCGCACGCGGTCGATCTGCTCGTCGAGCAGCCGCACCTCCTGCCGCACCGGCGCGAGCGCGGGCCCGAGCTCAGCGCGGATCAGGTCGAGGTTGCCTTGCATGACGGCGATGGGGTTGTTGATCTCGTGCGCCACGCCGGCGGTGAGCTCGCCGATCGCGGCGAGCTTCTCGGACATGACCAGCTGCCGCTGGGCGTCGACGAGCGAGCGGTTCGCGTCCTCGAGCTGATTCGTGCGTTCGGCGACCTTGGCGTCGAGCTCGTCGGCGAAACGGCGCAGCTCGGCGTTCTTCGCCTGCAGCGAGTCGAGCAGGCGGTCGAAGTGGCGCGCGAGCTCGCCGATCTCGTCGCGGCTCCGCACCGCGCCGACGCGCGCCTCGGCGTCGCCGTCCGCGACCGCGCTCATCGCCGTGCTCATGCGCTCGAGCGGCGCGAAGATCGTGCGCGCCATGCGCAGGAACAGGACGCTCGCGCCGACGGCGAGCAGGCCGAAGAGCGCGAGCACGAGTCCGAGCGCGCTCCACTTGGCCGCGCGCAGCGGGCTTTCGAGGAAGCCGACGTAGAGCATCCCGACCCGCCGGTCGAGGCTGTCGTACAGGGGCTGATAGCTCGAGACGAACCAGGCGGTCTCGACGATCGAGGTATCGGCCCAGACCCTGCCCTCCCCGAGCACCTGGTCGCGGACGGGTAGCGAGACGCGCGTGCCGAGGGCGCGCTCGCCCTCGAACATGCGCACGTTCGTGGCGATGCGCACGTCGTCGAGCACCAGCGTCGCCGTGCCGCGGCTGCCGAGCGGCAGCGAACCCTCGCGGTACACGATCTCGTTGATGCGGTCGACGAAATCGAGATTGCCGTTCAGGAGCAGCCCGCCCTCGACCACCGCGACGACCTGGCCGCCCGCGCCGTGCACCGGGCTCGCCGCGTGGATCAGCAGGCCGCGCCGCTCCTCGGTCTTGGCGTCGACCGCGGCCGCCGGCGTCTGCACCACCGGCACGTACGCGCGCCGCGCGAGCGCCGGATCGATCTCGGCGAGCTGCTCCGCGGTGAATACGTCGACGCCGGCGAGCGACTTGCCGCCGATCGCGCTGCGCACGACGGGCCAGAACGCCCGCGGGCCGGCGCCGGCCCGCGCGCCCGCCGGGGCGCGCACCTCCCCGCGCGCGTCGAGCAGGTGCAGGTAGTCGGCGCCGATCCGCTGCCGCTCCGCATCGAGCAGCTTCTCGACCGCCTCCTGGCGGTCGAGCGCGGCGGCGAGACGGCTCGAGCCGGCGAACGCCGCCACGCCCCTTCCGTAGCCTTCGACGACGCGCTCGAAGTACTGGTTGGCGATCGCGAGGTCGCTGCGGACCTTGTACTCGAGCAGGCGGTCGTAGTAGCTCTCGGCCCAGTAGAGGACGAGCCCGCCGAGCACCGGCAGCGCGACGACGATCGGCGACAGCGCGATCACCAGCAGCTTGAAGCGGACCGACGACGAACCGCTCAGCAGTCGATCGAGCATGGCGCGCGCCGCGCGCTCGCGGCTCAGGTGCCCGCGACCGCCCAGAGCGCGCACTTGCGCTCGAGCGTCTTGCGGGAGATGCCGAGGCGGCGCGCCGCCTCGGACTTGTTGCCGTTCGCCGCGGCGAGCACCGCGAGGACGTGGCGCCGCTCGACCTCGGCGAGCCGCTCGCTGTCGGCGCCGGCCCCGCCGCCGTCGTCGAGCTCGTCCGCCTCGCGCTCGAGGGCGTCGAGCGGGTAGTGGCCGAGGATCAGCGAGCGCTCGACGAAGTTGCGCAGCTCGCGCGCGTTGCCCGGCCAGTCGTAGCCGCGCAGCGCCTGCATCACCTCCGGATACAGCGGCAGCGGCGGCACCGCGAGATGCGCGGCGAGCTGCAGCATGAAGTGGCGCACGAGGGCCGTGATGTCCTCCGGCCGCTCGCGCAGCGGCGGGATGCGCAGGGTGAGGACGTCGAGCCGGTAGAAGAGGTCCGCGCGGAAGCGGCCCGCCGCGACCTCGGCGGCGAGATCGCGGTTGCTCGCCGCGACGATGCGCACGTCGACCGGGATCTCGCGGTTCGATCCCACCGGCCGGATCCGCCGGTCCTCGAGCACGCGCAGGAGCTTGGTCTGGATCGCCGCCGACAGCTCGGAGATCTCGTCGAGGAACAGCGTGCCGCCCTGCGCGTAGTAGAACAGGCCGTTGCGCGTCTCGGTCGCGCCGGTGAACGCGCCGCGCACGTGCCCGAACAGCTCCGACTCGATCAGCTCGGCGGAGATCGCGGCACAGTTGACCGGCACGAAGGGCCGCGCGGCGCGGGTCGAATGCTCGTGCAGCGCGCGCGCCGCGACTTCCTTGCCGACCCCGGACTCGCCGAGGATCAGCACCGTGCTCGGCGCGGCCGCCAGGCGGCGGATCATCGCGCGCAGCTCGGCCGCCCGGTCGGAATCGCCGATCAGCCCTTCCACGCCGCCGCTCTCGGCGAGCGCGCGCCGCAGCACGTAGTTCTCCCGCGCGAGCCGCGCCCGGTCGAAGCACCGCTTCACCGCTGCGAGCATCTGGTCGATCCGGAACGGCTTCAGCAGAAAGTCCGATGCGCCCGCGCGCAGCGCGCGGATCGCCGTGTCCATGTCCGCGAACGCGGTGATCAGGATCACGTCGCCCGGGAACCCGCCCGCCCGCAGCTCGGCGAGCCAGTCGACCCCCGACTTGCCTGGCAGCGCGATGTCGAGGACGATCAGGTCGAAGTGGTACCGGCTGACGAGCTCGGCGGCCTGCTCGGCGCTCGCCGCCTGCTCGACCAGGCCGCAGCGCGGCGCGAGCGCGCGCGCGAGAAAGCTGCGCATGCCCTCCTCGTCATCGACGATCAGGGTCGAGTGCTGCAGCCACGGTCCGAACGCATCCGTTTCGGCCGGACCCGCCGGCTCGATGGCGGTCCGGGCCTGCGTCTCTGCCAATCCGCGCTCCGCTGGAATCCGCGTGGTACTTCGGATTCTAGCGGATCGCGTTGCCGCCGGTGGCCGTCCCGCCTCAGGGGGCGGCGTTCGGGAAGAAGAGCTGCTCGCCGCCGATCCTGAAGCCGGCGATCGCCTGCTGGCCCTCGTCGGAGATCACCCAGTCGACGAACGCCTGCCCCATGTCCTTCTTGACGTGCGGGTGCGTGGCGGGATTGACGAGCATCACGCCGTACTGGTTGAACAGGCGCTTGTCGCCCTCCACCGAGATCACCAGGTCGCCGCGGTTCTTGAACGAGAGCCAGGTGCCGCGATCGGTGAGCGCGTAGGCGTTCATGCCCGAGGCGGTGTTGAGCGTCGGCCCCATGCCCGAGCCGGTCTCGCGGTACCAGGGTCCCTTGTCCTTCGCGATGTCGACGCCGGCATCCTTCCACAGCCGCACCTCGGCGAAATGCGTGCCGCTCTTGTCGCCGCGCGAGGCGAACGGCGCCTGCGCCGCCTTGATCTTCTGCAGCGCCGCGACGATGTCCTTGGTGCCGCTGACCTTGGCCGGATCGGATTTCGGTCCGACCAGGACGAAGTCGTTGTACATCACCTCGAAGCGCTTCACGCCGAAGCCCTCGGCGACGAACTTCTCCTCGAGCGGCTTTGCGTGCACGAACACCACGTCGGCGTCGCCGCGCTTGCCCATGTCGAGCGCTTGGCCGGTGCCGAGGGCGACCACGCGCACCTGGATGCCGGTCTTCTGCTCGAAGATCGGCAGGATGTGCTTGAAGAGGCCGGACTGCTCGGTCGAGGTGGTCGAGGCGACCGTGATGAACTTCTGCTGCGCGAAGGCCGGCGCGTGCGCGAGCAGCGCCGCGCCGAAAGCGGCAGCCAGGAATCTCCTGATCACGTCCATGGCAGTTCTCCTTTGATGAATGCGGCGGCTTCCGCCGTCGCGGGACTGGTGAAGAAGCGGATGGCGGGCGCGCGCTCGACGAGCCGGCCCTGGTGCAGGAACAGGATCTCGTCGGCGAGGCGACGCGCCTGCCCGAGGTTGTGCGTCGTCATCACGATCTTGGTGCCGCTCGCGTGGATCGCGTCGATCGCCGCCTCGATCTCGCGCGTCGCGGTCGGGTCGAGGCTCGCGGTCGGCTCGTCGAGGAACAGCACCTCGGGGCGCAGCGCCCATGCCCGCGCGATGGCGAGGCGCTGCTGCTCGCCCCCCGAGAGCACGCGCGCCGGCCGCTCGGCCAGGTGACCCAGACCGACACGGCCGAGCGCATCGCGCGCCAGGGCCCAGCGGTCGCGCCGCGGCACGCCGTGCAATGCGAGCGCGTACTCGATGTTGGCCTGCGCCGAGCGCCGCAGCATCACCGGTCGCTGGAAGACCATCGCCTGGCGACGGCCGACCGCCGATGCGCCGGCGCCTCGCCACTCGATCCGGCCGGTGGTCGGTGCGAGCAGCCCGTGGCAGAGCCGCATCAGGACGCTCTTCCCGGCGCCGTTCGGCCCCACGATGACGGTGCGCGCGCTCGGGCCGATCTCGCAGGTGATCGCGTCCACGATCGTCCGTCCGCCGGCAGCGAACGTGACCTCCACCAGCGCGAGGGGCAGGATCGACGAGGGGGCGCGCACCGTTTCCTCCAGCCTATCCATAGCGGCGCTGGGCGGCTTCCTTGGTGAGATACGCCGCGGCGTTCAGGATCAGCACCAGCGAGATCAGGATCACGCCGAGCCCGAGCGCGAGCGGCAGGTCGCCCTTGCTCGTCTCGAGCGCGATCGCGGTCGTCATCACGCGCGTCACGCCGTCGATGTTGCCGCCGACGATCATGACCGCCCCGACCTCCGCGGCGGCGCGACCGAAGCCGGCGAGCACCGCGGTCAGCAGCGAGAAGCGGGTGTCCCGGAGCAGCGTGAACGCGGCGGAGAGCCGTCCGGCGCCGAGCGAGCGCAACTGCTCCTGATACTCGGTCCAGGCGTCCTCGATCGCCTGCCGCGCGAGCGCGGCGATGATCGGCAGGATCAGGATGCTCTGCGCGATGACCATCGCCGCCGGCGTGAACAGGATGCCGAGCTCGCCGAGCGGACCGGCGCGCGAGAGCAGCAGGTACACGAGCAGTCCCACCACGACCGGCGGCAGGCCCATCAGCGCGTTCAGCACGACGATCAGCGCGCGCCGGCCCGGAAAGCGTCCGACGCCGATCGCGGCGCCGATCGGCAGGCCGATCAGCGTCGCGATACATACCGCGCTCAAGCTCACGCGCAGGCTGAGCAGGACGATGTCGACGAGCGCCGGGTCGCCGCTCGCGACCAGCGCCGCCGCCTGCGCGAACGCCTCGTGCAGGCTATTCACGCGCCGCCTCCGGGCGCCGCCGGCGCCCGCGGCAGGCGCATATCGCGCTTGGCGAACAATATGCTCACGGGGACATACCTGAGAGAGATCGCGAGGAAGACTATGCGAACATGGCCATGCACCACAATATGCTAATCTTTGCATATGCTGCGGGTGGAGCTCGATCTGCGCTGGCGCCTCGGCCGGCGCGAGGCGGTGCCGTTCGACGACGCGCTGTTCGCGCTGCTGGAAGGCATCGGCGAGAGCGAGTCGCTGCAGGCGGCTGCGCGCCGTGCCGGGCTGTCCTATCGCCACGCGTGGGGCCTGCTGAACGGCTGGGCCGAGTCGCTCGGGCGTCCGCTCGCGACGCTCGAGCGCGGTCGCGGCACGCGGCTGACCCCACTCGGCAGCCGCCTGCTCGACTCGCGCCGCGCGGCGGAAGCGCGGCTCGGACCGGAGCTCGCCCGGATCGCCGCCGAGCTCGCGGCCGGGCTCGGCGAGCCGGACGCCGCCGCGCGCCGCCTGCGGGTCCACGCGAGCCACGATCTCGCGCTCCGGCGCACGGCGGAGCGCCTCGCCGACGCACACGGCATCGAACTCGATCTCGCGGTTCACGGCAGCCACGACTGCCTCGAATCGCTCGCGCGCCGCCGGTGCGACCTCGCCGGATTCCACGCGGCGCCGGACGCGCCGCTCGAGGGCATGCTGGGCGATGCGTTCCCGAAAGGCATTCCCGAGGCGATCGTCGCGTACCAGCTGTTCCAGCGGCAGCAGGGATTGATCACCGCCGCGCACGCGACGCCGCCGCTGCGCACGCTCGCCGACGTTGCTCGGACCGGCGCACGGTTCATCAACCGGCAGCGCGGCTCGGGCACGCGCACGCTGCTCGACCGGCTGCTGCGCCAGGCCGGCCTGAAGCCGAGCGACGTGCGCGGCTATCACGACGAGGAGTTCACGCACCTCGCCGTCGCCGCGACGGTTGCGGGCGGCGGCGCCGATGCCGGCTTCGGCATCCGCGCCGCCGCGGCCCAGTTCGGGCTCGAGTTCGCGCCGCTCGCGGTCGAGACCTACTACCTCGCCTGCCGCGAATCGCGCGCGCGCGAGGAGCCGCTGCCGCGGCTCGTGGAGTTCCTGCGCGGCGAGGAGTTCCAGGCGCTCTGCGCCGACCTGCCGGGCTACGACGCGCGCGACGCCGGACGCTCGCTGCGCGTCGCGCCGCGGCGCGCGCGCCGGGTGCGTGCCGGCGGCGCGTGACTGCCGCGGCCGACCGGCGATTTACAATGGCGGGGCGCGACCGATCGCGCCAAACCGTCCAGGAGAGCACGGCATGAAGATCAGCGCACGCAATGCGATTCCCGGCAAGGTGAAGAAGGTCAAGCTCGGCCCGGTCAGCGCCGAGGTCACCCTCGAGGTGGCGCGCGGCATCGAGATCGTCTCGGTGATCAGCGCGACGTCGGCGAAGGCGCTGCAGCTCAAGAAGGGCAAGCAGGCCTGGGCGGTGATCAAGGCGAGCAACGTGATGGTCGGCGTCGAGCACTGACCGCTGCCGTGCAGCTCGCGCGTCTGGCGCTCGCCGGCGTCCTCGCCGCCGCACTCGCCTCCGGTCTCGCGGCCGCCGCGCACGCGGCCGATCCGCGCACGGTCGTCGACTCGGCGGGGCGCCGGGTCGCCCTGCCGGCGCGCGTCGAGCGGGTGTTCGCCGCCGGGCCGCCGGCGAGCGTCATGGTCTTCGCGATCGCGCCCGGCAAGCTGCTCGGCTGGACGCGCGCGATCCGGCCGGCGGAGGCCGCGTTCATGCCGCGGCGCTACGCGGCGCTCCCCGAGCTCGGGCGCCTCGCGGGCCGCGGCGACACCGCGAACGTCGAGACGGTCATGGCGCTGCGGCCCGACGTGATCATCGACGTCGGATCGGTCGCCGACACCTACGCGTCTCTCGCCGACCGCGTCCAGCGGACGACCGGCATTCCGTACCTGCTGTTCGACGGCCGCTTCGCGTCGATGGCCGACACGCTGCGCCGGATCGGCGCGGTGACGGGCGACGTCGCGCAGGCCGAGCGGCTCGCCCGCTACGCGGAGCGCACGCTCGCCGAGGTGCGCCAGCGGTTGGCCGCGGTGCCGGCCGGCGGCCATCCGCGCGTGTACTACGCGCGCGGACCGGCCGGGCTGCAGACCGGGCTCGCCGGCTCGATCAACGTCGAGGTGCTGGACGTCATCGGCGCCCGGAACGTCGCCGCGGGCGCCCGCGGCGGGCTCGCGAACGTGTCGCTCGAGCAGGTGCTCGCCTGGGCACCGGAGGTGATCATCACCAGCGATCCGCTCTTTTTTCGCGCGGTGCCGATCGATCCGCGCTGGGCCGGCGTCCCGCGGTGCGGTCGGGGCGCATCCATCTCTCGCCGCACCTGCCGTTCGGCTGGTTCGACTTCCCGCCCGGCGCGAACCGCCTGATCGGCCTCTACTGGACCGGGCGCGCGCTCTACCCGGACGCGTTCCCCGACGACCTGCGCGCGCGGACCGCGGAGTTCTACGAGCTCTTCTACCATCAGCGACCGAGCGAGGCGCAGCTCGACGCGCTGCTCGGTGAGAGCGCGGCCGCCAGAAGATGACCGGCGCGCCCGCGGCCGGAGCGAGCGCACGCCGGACGGGCGGTCGTCCGCTCTGGTTCAATCTGGGGGCGGCGCTGCTGCTCGCAGCGCTGGTGCTGTTCGCGATGTCCGTCGGCCGATTCCCGCTCGGGCCGGGCGAGATCCTCGCCGTCGTGTGGGCGAAGCTCACCGGTGCGGCCGCCGTGGCACCCTCGGCGGCCGAGACCGTGATCTTCCAGGTGCGCGGGCCGCGCGTTGCCGCCGCGATCGTGATCGGCGCGGCGCTCGCCGCCGCGGGCACAGCCTACCAGGGCATGTTCCGCAACCCGCTCGTCTCGCCCGACATCCTCGGCGTGTCGGCCGGCGCCGGTCTCGGCGCCGTGCTCGCGATCTTCCTCTCGCTCTCGGTGCTCGCGATCCAGGCGTTCGCGTTCGCCGGCGGCATCGCCGCGGTGGCGATCGTCTACCTCGTCGGCTCCTCGGTGCGCGGCCACGATCCGATCCTCGCGCTGATCCTCGCCGGCGTGGTGATCGGGACGCTGCTCGGCTCGTGCATCGCGCTGCTGAAGTATCTCGCAGATCCCTACAACCAGCTTCCGGCCATCACGTTCTGGCTGCTCGGCAGCCTGGCCGCGGTCGGCTCGCAGGAGCTCGGGATGGTCACGCTGTTCGTCCTCGCTGCGCTGGTGCCGATGTTCCTGCTGCGCTGGCGCATGAACCTGCTCTCGCTCGCCGACGACGAGGCGCGCGCGCTCGGCGTGAACACCGGGCTGCTGCGCGTCGTGGTGGTGTGCGCGGCCACGCTCATGACCGCGACCAGCGTGGCCGTGAGCGGCATCATCGGCTGGGTGGGCCTTCTGATCCCGCACGCCGCGCGGATGCTCGTCGGGCCGGAGTTCTCGCGGCTGCTGCCGGTCGCGATGCTGCTCGGCGCCGGCTACCTGCTCGGCGTCGACACGCTCGCCCGCACCATGGCCCGCATCGAGGTCCCGCCGGGCGTGCTGACCGCCGTCATCGGCACGCCGTTCTTCGTCTGGCTGCTCGCGGCCAGCCGCCGCACCTGGTGAGCGCCGTGCGGCTCGAGACGCGCGCGCTCGCATTCGGTCACCCGGGCCGCACGCTCGCGCGCGACGTCGGCTTCACGCTGGCGGCCGGCGAGGCGCTGGCGGTGCTCGGGCCGAACGGCGGCGGCAAGACGACCCTGTTCCGCACGCTGCTCGGGCTGCTGCCGCGCCACGGCGGCGAGATCCTGCTCGACGGGCGCGCGCTCGAGGACTGGGACCGGCGCAGCCTCGCGCGCACGCTCGGCTACGTGCCGCAGCAGCACGCCGGATATTTCAACTTCACCGTGCGCGAGGCGGTGCTCATGGGCCGCACCGCGCACGTGGGCCTGTTCGCGACCCCTGCCGAGGCCGACCGCGCGGCGGCGGCCGAGGCGATCGAGGCGCTCGGCATCGGTCCGCTCGCCGACCGCATCTACACCCGCATCAGCGGCGGCGAGCGGCAGCTCGCGCTCATCGCGCGCGCGCTCGCGCAGGGCCCGCGGCTGCTCGTCATGGACGAGCCGACCGCGAGCCTGGACTTCGGCAACCAGGCGCTCGTCCTGCGCCAGATCCGTGCGCTGGCGGCGCGCGGCATCGGCGTCATCTTCTCGACCCACGATCCCGACCACGCGCTCGCGTGCGCGGACCGGGTCATGCTGCTCAAGGACGGCGTGCTGGCGCTCGGCGCCCCGCACGAGGCGATCAGCCCGGAGAGCCTGGAGCGCCTCTACGGCGTGCATGTCGACGTCGTCAGCCTGCCGGCGCCGCTGGCCGGGAGCGTCTGCGTCCCGCGGCTCGCGACCTAGTTCATCAATCCGACCTGCTCGACCACCGCGAAAGGAGCCCCACGATGCCTGCCTACCTGATTGCCGACATGGACGCCTCCGACCCCGCGCGGTACGAGGAGTACAAGCGCCTTGCCCCGCCCGCGATCGAGAAGTACGGCGGCCGCTATCTCGCGCGCGGCGGCAGGACCGAGGTTCTGGAGGGCGAGTGGTCGCCGAAGCGTTTCGTGATCGTCGAGTTCGAGAGCATGGAGAAGGTCAAGGCGTTCTTCGACTCCCCCGAATACCGCGCGGCGCGGAAAGCGCGCGAGGGAGCCGGGGTGTTCCGGATGCTCGCGGTCGAGGGCCTCTGAGGCCGCGCCCCTTGGACGGGCCGCGCCCCGGGTGAGACAATCGCGGTACCGCAAGCACGCGGAGGCAGCGAACCGCATGAAATACCGCAAGCGCGACGCGAAGGACTACGCGCGCACCCACCTCAAGGGAATCTGGGCCGCCGCGCTGACGCCGTTCGGGCCTGACCTCGTCCTCGACGAGGACGGCTTCCGGCGTAACCTCCGCCACTGGTACCGCGATCTCGGCATCGCCGGGATCTTCGTCGCCGGCAAGCAGGGCGAGTTCTTCTCGATGTCGGTGGCCGAGCGCAAGCGCACGTTCGACGTCGCCGCCGAGGAGGCCGCGAGCGCCGGCGCGGCCACGATCATGTCGTGCTCGGACCAGAACCTCGACACCGTGCTCGAGCTCGCGCGGCATGCGCAGGCGATCGACGCCGACTACATCGTCGTGCACAGCCCGCTCCTGCATTTCGGGCGGGACGCCGACGACACGGTGTACGAGTACTACCGCCACATCGCGGAGCAGGTCGACATCGGCATCGCGCTGTGGAGCCATCCGGACGCCGGCTACCTGATGAGCCCGGAGCTCTGCACGCGCCTGGCGGAGCTGCCGAACATCGTGGCGATCAAGTACAGCGTGCCGCGCGACATGTACGCCAGGCTCACGCGGATGGCGGGCGACAAGCTGATCGTGAGCACCGCATCCGAGGAGGAGTGGCTCGACAACATCGTGGAGCTCGGCTGGCAGGTCTATCTCTGCTCCACGCCGCCCTACCTGATGCAGACCCGGCGCGACCGGCGCATCCACGAGTACACCGAGCTCGCGATGCGCGGCGAGATCGAGCGCGCCAGGGCGGTGCGCGACAGCCTGGAGCCGGTGCGCCAGGCGCTCAAGCGCACGCGGCCCAAGGGCACGCCGCAGGCGCACCAGAAGTACTGGCAGGAGCTTCTCGGACAGACGGGCGGGCGCGTGCGCCGGCCGCTGCTCGAGCTCACCGACGAAGAGAAGGCCGCCACGCGCGCGGCGTTCGAGAGCTGCGGGCTGAAGGTCGATCCGGCCGCGCGCAAGGCGGCGGCCTGAGGAGGCGACGATGGGCATGGCCGCGAATCTGAAGGCGTTCAACCTGCAAGGCTGGGTCGAGGCGAACCGGCACCGGCTGCAGCCGCCGGTCGGCAACCAGCTCCTGTTCGAGGACGCGCGCATGATCGTGATGGCGATCGGCGGGCCGAACCAGCGCACCGACTTCCACGACGATCCGGTGGAGGAGTACTTCTACCAGCTCAGGGGCGACATCACCCTGCGGGTGATGGACGAGCCGGGCCGGCCGCCGCTCGACATCCCGATCCGCGAGGGCGAGGTCTTCCTGCTCCCGCCGCACGTGCGCCACTCGCCGCAGCGGCCGATGCCTGGCAGCATCGGCATCGTCGTCGAGAGTCCGCGCCAGGACTGGCACAAGGACGCGTTCGAGTGGTACTGCCTGGAGTGCCACCAGCTCGTCTACCGCTTCGAGCATCCGCTGCGCCGGGCGCAGGAGATCGTGACGGTGATGCCGCCGCTCTTCGAGCGGTTCTATTCCGACGTGTCGCTGCGCAAGTGCAGCCACTGCGGCGCGGTTCATCCAGGGCGCAAGGCGCTGCAAGCCGCCTGAGGGGGTTGGACGTGTTCCCGCTCCGCGAAATCCGCTACGTGCGGCTCGGCGCCGCGAACCTGGACGAGTCGGTCGCGTTCGCGACCCGCATTCTCGGCCTGCAGCTCGTCGAGCGCACCGGCGACCGCGCGTTCCTGCGCAGCGACCACCGCGCGCACACGCTGTGCTACGTGGCCGGCGGCTCGCCCGGGCACGTCATCGGCTTCGAGGTCGCCGACGACGTCTCCCTCGATG
The DNA here is from genome assembly GCA_023383795.1 of Burkholderiales bacterium. Taxonomy (GTDB): domain Bacteria; phylum Pseudomonadota; class Gammaproteobacteria; order Burkholderiales; family SG8-39; genus JAABRB01. Next base: position 81,505 of record JAHDYJ010000002.1, read on the forward strand.
CGGTCGCCGACATGCTCGGCCAGCGCAAGATCGACGCGCGCTGGGGAACGCGCGGCGAGTGCGACGAGCGGCAGGTGCGGCGGATCATCCGCTTCGAGGACCGCAACGGCACGACGATCGAGGTGGTCGAGCGCGGCCAGGTGTCGGGCTGGCGCTACTTCCCCGCCCGCGACGCCGGCATCACCGGCTTCTCGCACGTCGGGCTGCACTCGGGCGACCTGCTGCGCGACCACGACTTCTGGACCGGCGTGTGCGGCGCGCGCGTGTCGGACTGGATCGGCGACGCGGCGCTCCTCCGGATCAACCCGGTGCACCACTCGATCGCGCTCTTCCCGTCGCAGCGCGTCGGCGTGCAGCACGTCAATCACCAGGTCGAGTCGATCGACGACGTGATGCGCTCGTATTACTTCCTGCGCGAGCATGGCGTGAAGATCGTGTTCGGCCCCGGCCGCCACCCGACCTCGAGCGCGGTGTTCCTGTACTTCCAGGGTCCCGACGACGTGGTCTACGAGTACTCGTGCGGCGTGAAGATGATCACCGACGAGGCCGGCCACCAGCCGCGCCAGTTCCCGTTCTCGCCGGCCGGCTTCTGCATGTGGGGCTCCAAGCCCGACGTGCCGGAGTTCCGCGACTGAGCCTCTGCACCCCGGCCCGACCCTCGCGGGAAGGATGGGTTCGGGTAATCGCGAGATTCAGGGCGAAGATCGCCTCCGGACGCCGCGCCGCCGCTTCGGGCAGACCATGCAGCGCAGCGAAAGCCCGTCGGCAGTGCGGGCCTCGGCGCCGCCGCACGATCCGCGCAGGCAGCGCCGGCCGGTCATCGCGCCGATCCCCAGCCCGGCCATGGCGAACGCGAACAGCACCGCCGTGACCGCGAGCACTGCCAGCCAGGTCGCCATCGCGCGCGTCAGCCGAGGTTTGCGGAGCGCCCCCCGAGCGCCGCAAAAGCGGGCGTCGCAGCGTCGACCAACGTGCCGTCCGCCGCGCGCGAGACGAAGTAGGCCGCCAGTCCCTGCGCGAGCGCGACCTCGCGGCCGCGCTCCGGCCCGAGCACGAAGAGCGCGGTCGCCCAGGCGTCCGCCAGCGCGCAATCGGGGTGCACGACGCTGACCGAGGCGAGGCGGTGCGCGACCGGCGCGCCGGTCCGCGGATCGATCTCGTGCGAGTAGCGGCGTCCGTCCTGCTCGAAGTAGTTCCGGTAGTCGCCTGAGGTCGCGAGCGCGCGGTTCGCGAGCGGCACCACGTAGTGCAGTGTGCGCGCGCCGCCCCCGGGCCGCTCGATGCCGATCCGCCAGGCAACGCCCTCGGCGTTGACGCCACGGGCACGCACCTCGCCGCTCACGTCGACCAGATAGTCACCTAAGCCGCGTGCCTCCAGCGCGGCGGCGATCCGATCCGCGCCGTAGCCCTGGGCGATGCCCGAGAGGTCGGCATAGGCGTCCGGGCGCGCCTTGGCGAGGTGGCCGGCGCGCGCGTCGAGCGCGAGCGAGCGCCAGTTCACACGCGCGCGCAGGCGTGCCAGCGCCTCCGGTGCCGGCACGCCCGCCCGCGCCTCCGGACCGAAGCCCCACGCGTTCACCAGCGGCCCGATCGTCACGTCGAACGCGCCGCCGGACGCCGCGCTCACCGCCTGCGACTTCCCGAGCACGTCGGCGAGCGCGGGCGACAGCGCAAACGGCGCATCGGATGCGTGGCGGTTCAGCCGGGACAGTTCCGAGTCGGGCCGGTAGGTGGACATCCGCCGATCGACCGCATCGACCGCGGCGAAGAGCTCCTCGCCGAGCGAGCACTCGGCGGCGGCCGACATCGGCCCGGCGCCCGCGATCTTGACCGTGTAGCCCGCGGCCATCGTGCGGCCGGAGAACGTCGTCAGCTTCGCCCGGGGCCGCTCGGCGCAGCCGGCGGCGAGCGGCGCGGCCGCGAGCGCCGCGAGCCCCTGCGCCGTGCGTCTTCTCGAGAAATCGACCATGGCCCTACTCTCCCGCAAAGTTGTCGAAGAAGATGTGGTCGCGCTCGACGCCGAGCGAGGCCAGCATCTCGAGCACGCCGATCGACAGGCGCGTCGGCCCGCACAGGTAGTACTCGCAGTCTTCCGGCGCCGGGTGGTCCTTCAGGTACTCGTCGTACAGGAAGTCGTGGATCATCCCGACGTAGCCGGTCCACTCGTCCTCGGGCTCCGGCTTCGACAGGCACAGGTGCCAGTCGAAGTTCGGCCGCTCGCCGGCCAGCCGCTCGAAGTCCCCCCGGTAGAGCGCGTCGCGCAGGCTGTGGGCGCGGTACCAGTACGAGACCTTGCGCGCCGTTCCGACGCGGTGGAACTGGTCGAAGATGATCGAGCGCAGCGGCGCCATGCCGGCACCGCCGCCGATGAAGATCATCTCGGCCTGCGTGTCCTGCGCGACGAACTCGCCGAACGGACCCGACATCTCGATCGTGTCGCCCGGCTTCAGGCCGAAGAGCCACGAGGACATGATTCCTGGCGGCGTCCCTTCCGGCGCGCCGTGCGGCGGCGGGCAGACCTTGATGTCGAACTTCAGCACGCCCTTCTCGAGCGGATAGCTCGCCATCGAGTAGGCGCGCTCGACCGGTGCGGCGCATACCGAGCGGTGCCGCCACAGCCGGTCGCGGTCCCAGCTCCCGCGAAACCGCTCGCCGATCTCGAAATCCTTGTACTCGACGACGTGCGGCGGGCACCTGAACTGCACGTACTGGCCGGCCTTGAACGGCACCTCGACCTCCGGCGGCAGCTCGACGACGAGCTCCTTGATGAAGTCCGCGACGCTCACGTTCTTCGTCACCGTCGCGGTCCACCGGCGCAGGTCGAAGACCTCGGGCGGCACCTTGATGTCGAGGTCCCGCTTCACCTTGACCTGGCAGGCGAGCCGCCGCCCTTGCCGCAGCTCGCCGCGCGTGAGGAAGCCGCGCTCGATCGGCAGCGGCTCGTCGCCGCCGTTCACCGTCACCTTGCACAGCCCGCACGTGCCCTTGCCGCCGCACGCCGACGGGATCAGCACGCGCCGCTCGGAGAGCCGCGCGAGCAGCGTGCCGCCGACCGGCACCTTGAGCGCCTTGCCGGGCTCGTCGTTGATCAGCAGGACGACCTCGCCGGCGGGCACGAGCTTCGCCCGCGCGAACATCAGCAGCGCGACCATCGCCACCACGACGCCGCTGAAAAGGACCACCGCGACTACGACCGAGAGCATCAGAGCACCTACAACTGTATGCCTGCGAACATCATGAAGCCGATCGACATCAGCCCGGTCGCGACGAAGGCGATACCCAGGCCGCGCAGTCCCCGCGGCACGTTGCTGTAGGACATCTTCTCGCGGATCGCCGCGAGCGCGACGATCGCCAGCATGAAGCCCGTGCCCGAGCCGATCGCGAACACGACGCTCTCGGCGAAAGTGTAATCGCGTTCCTGCATGAAGAGCGACCCGCCGAGGATCGCGCAGTTCACGGCGATCAGCGGCAGGAACACGCCGAGCGAGGTGTAGAGCGCCGGGAAGTACCGGTCGAGCGCCATCTCCACGATCTGGACCGCGGCCGCGATCGTGCTGATGAACACGATGAACGTCAGGAAAGTGAAATCGAGCCCCGCCAGCACCGGATGGATCCAGCCGAGCGCGCCCTCGGCGAGCAGGTGGTTCAGCAGGAGGTTGTTCAGCGGCAGCGTCAGCGTCTGGACGAACACGACGGCGATCCCGAGCCCGAACGCGGTCTCCACCTTGCGCGAGCAGGCGAGGAACGAGCACATGCCGAGGAAGAAGGCGAGCGCCATGTTCTCGATGAAGATCGCCTTGATTGCGAGGTTGAGGTAGTGCTCCATCGCCGCCTCAGCCTTCCTCCTGCTGCTCCGGGTACCAGGTGCGCAGCAGCCAGATCATCGCGGCGATGATGAAGAACGCCGCCGGCGCGAGCAGGAACATGCTGTTCGGGACGTACCAGCCGCCCTCGTACACGCTCGGCAGCACGGTGTAGCCGAACACCTTTCCGGTGCCGATGAACTCGCGCACGAACCCGACCGCGAGCAGCACCAGGCCGTAGCCGAGCCCGTTGCCGACGCCGTCCAGGAAGCTCAGGAGCGGCGGATTCTGCATCGCGAACCCCTCGGTCCGGCCGAGCACGATGCAGTTCGTGATGATCAGACCGACGAACACCGAGAGCTCGAGGCTGATCTCGTACAGGTAGGCCTTCAGCACCTGGTCGACGACGATCACGAGCGAGGACACGATCGCGAGCTGGACGATGATGCGGATCGCCGCCGGCGTGGCGTTGCGGATCAGGCTGACCATCAGGCTCGCGAGGCCGGCCACGCAGGTGAGGCTCACCGCCATCACCAGCGCTTTGTCGAGCCTGGTCGTCACCGCAAGCGCCGAGCAGATGCCGAGCATCTGCAGCGTGATCGGGTTGTTCCGGATCAGCGGGTCGGTGAGCGTCGCTTGCGCGAGCGTCCTTCCGGCGGCCGGCACGTCACGGTCCTCCCTGGGCGCGCAGGCGCGCGAGGTACGGCCCGAAGCCGTGCTCGCCGAGCCAGAAGTCGAGCATCCGCGTCACGCCGTTGCTCGTGATCGTGGCGCCGGACAGCGCGTCCACCTGGTAGGGGTTCTTCTCGGGCGGCCCCGCCACCCCCTTCACCAGCCTGATGCGCGGGGACCCGTCCTCGCCGAGCGCCTTGCGCCCCGGCCACAGCGCCCGCCAATTCGGGTTGTCGACCTCGCCGCCGAGGCCCGGCGTCTCGCGGTTCTCGTAGAACGCGATGCCGCGGACGGTCGCGAGGTCGCGGTCGAGCGCGATGAATCCGTAGAGAGTGCCATAGAGCCCCAGCCCCTCGATCGGGATCACGACCTGGGTCGCGCGCCCGCCACGCATCACGAGGTAGACGAGGCCGACGTCGGGCACCCGCTTGACGCGCGCGAGGTTCGGCGGAGCGGGGCGGCTGCGCGCCGGGTCGGCGCGCGCCCGCCGCTGGTCGTAGCGCTCGGGCGCGACCTCCGGATGCTGCACGTACTCGCCGGTCGCGAGCTCGACGAGCCGCGGACGGATGTTCTCGTCGAAGAGCTGCACGATCTCGGCATCGCGCAGGCGCTCGCCGGGCGCAACGAGCCCGGTCGCCTGCAGCACGTTCTTCTGCAGGTACAAGAGCTTGTTCGCCTGCTGCCGGTCGCGCAGCAGCACCGACGAGCCGGCTACCAGCAGCGCGCACACGACGCAGACCGCGGCGGCGAAGGCGAGCGTGTAGCGAGGCGAGTCAAGCTGCACGGCGCTTCGCCCTCCGCCGGACGTTCGCCCGCACGACGTAGTAGTCGATCAGCGGCGCGAACACGTTCATGAACAGGATCACCAGCATCATCGACTCGGGGTACGCCGGGTTGACGACGCGGATCATCACCACGAGCCCGCCGACCAGGAAGCCGTAGATCCACTTGCCGCGCGCGGTGAAGCTCGACGTGACCGGGTCGGTCACCATGAAGACGGTGCCGAATGCCCAGCCGCCGAGCACCATGTGCCACCAGAAGGGAACCGCGAATGCCGGGTTGGTGGCCGAGCCGACGAGATTGAAGAGCTGCGCCGCGACGATCGTGCCGAGCGCGACGCCCGCCATCGTGCGCCAGGACGCGACCTTGGTCCACAGGAGCAGCGCGGCGCCGACGAGGCACGCCAGCGCGGAGGTCTCGCCCATCGAGCCCGGCTCGAGCCCCACGAACGCGTTCCACCACGAGAGGCCCTGGCCCGTGAACGGCTCGGCGAGCCCGCGGACCTGCGTCAGCAGCGTCGCGCCGCTGTAGCCGTCCACCGCGTTCGCCGCCTCGACCGGCACCCAGACGCGGTCGCCGGTGATCTGCACCGGGTAGGCGTAGAACAGGAACGCGCGCGCGACGAGCGCCGGGTTGAGGATGTTCATCCCGGTGCCGCCGAACACCTCCTTGGCGATCACCACGCCCCAGCTGATCGCGAGCGCCGCCTGCCAGAGCGGCGTCGTGGGCGGCAGGATCAGCGGGAAGATCAGGCCCGTCACGAGGAAGCCCTCGTTGATGTCGTGCCGCCGCACCACGGCAAAGAGCACCTCCCACGCCCCGCCGACCGCCATCGTCACTGCGTAGAGCGGCAGGAAGTACAGCGCGCCGTGGACGAAGCACGCGAGCGCGCTGTCGGGCGAGTAGCCGACGCCGAGGAGGCGGATCACGTCGTGCCGCCAGCCGGCGAGCGTCGCGGCGCGGGCCGGATCGAGCGCGAGGTTCGCCTGCAGGCCAGTGTTGTACATCGCCCACAGGACGCACGGCACGAGCGCGACGACCACCACGATCATCATCCGCTTGAGGTCCATCGCGTCGCGCACGTGCGACGCGGTACGGGTCACCTCGCCCGGCGTGTACAGAAAGGTGTCCCCCGCCTCGTAGAGCGGCCGCAGCCGCTCGAGCCGCCCGCCCCTGTCGAACAGGCGCGCGTGCCGGTCGAGCAGGCTGCGGAGCGCGCGCATCAGCCCTCCTTCTGCAGCCGGTCGAGCACGTCCCGCAGCATCGGGCCGTAGTCGTACTTGGTCGACGAGACGAACGTGCAGAGCGCGAGATCCTCCTCGTCGAGCTCGAGGCAGCCGAGCTCCTCCGCGCGCTCGACGTCGCCGGTGAGGAGCGCGCGCAGCAGGAACGTCGGCTCGATGTCGATCGGCATCACTTCCTCGTAGGAACCGATCGGCACCATCGGCCGCAGCGACCCGTGCGTGGCCGTCGTCAGCGCGAAGCGCCGCCGCCGCCCGAACGCCGAGGCGAACGCGTTGGTGATCGAGAACTTGTCCCGTCCCGGTGCGAGCCAGCCGAGAAGCTCGCGGTCACGCCCTTCGGCGAGCGCGGAGACCTGCACGTGATAGCGGCCGAGATAGCCCTCGGCCTCGCCCATCGCCTTGCGCCCGGCAAGCACCGACCCGGAGATCACGCGGTGCTCGCCCGGGCGCAGCTCGCCCGCGGTCAGCTCGTCGAGCGCGGCGCCGAGCCGCGTGCGCAGGAGCCGCGGCCGCGCGACGCCCGGCCCGGCGAGCGACACCGTCCGCTCGAGGTCGAGCTCACCCTTGGCGAAGAGCCACCCGATCGCCGCGACGTCCTGGCAGCCGACGTGCCACACCGTCTTGTCGAGGTGGACCGGGTCGAGCAGGTGGATGTGCACGCCGGGCGTGCCGGCGGGATGCGGTCCGCTGAACTCCGCCACCGTGGCCCGGCAGCCGGCGCCCGGCGACACGGCGGACCCAGGCGCCCTGCACAAGTACACCGGCCCCGGCGTGAGCGCCTCCACGGCGCGCATTCCGAGCGCGAAATCCTCCTCCCGGCCGGCGAGCGCGACCTCGACGCGCGGCGCGTGCGGCTGCGTGTCGATCGCGGTGACGAAGACCGCGTGCGGCACGGTCTGCGGCATCGGCACCCGGCTGAACGGGCGCGTGCGGAACGCGGTCCACAGGCCCGATTCGAGCAGCAGGGCCTTCACCTCGGCCTCGGTCAGCCGGCCGGGTGCCTTGCCACTGAAGCTCGCGAAGCGCACCTGCGCGACCGAGTCGCCGCCCTCCTCCGGGTCGAGCCGGATGACGAGCGACTGGAACGCGCGCCGCTCGCCGCGATGCACCGCCTCGACGGTGCCGGTGCCGGGCGCGGTGAACGGCACGCCCGGGTTCCGCGAATCCTCCAGCACCAGCTCGCCGCGCAGCACGCGCGTCCCCGGCTGGGCGCGAACGCTCGGCCGCAGGCCCGGGTAGTCCGCGCCGAGGAGCGCGACGCGCGACACCCGCGGCGACGGCGCCACCGTCTGCTCGGGTTCGCCCGCGAGCGGGAGGTCGAGGCCCCTGGTGATGCGGTGGACTGGCATGCGGTCCGGCGCGTCAGACGTAGCTCTGATAGTGCGGGTCGTACATCTGCGCCTGCACGAACTGCAGCAGCCGCGCGCGGCGCTCGACGCCCGCAACGCCCTCGCCGACCGCGACCTTCACGACCGCCGCGGCGATCTGCGCCGACACCTCCCGCACGCGCGAGAGCGCCGGGTAGAGGCTGCCCTGTGCGAGGTCCTCGGTGGTCACCTGGTCGGCGAGCGCGCGCGCCGCGGCGAGGAACATGGCATCGGTGGCCCGGCGCGCCTTCGCCGCGATCAGGCCGAGGCCGACGCCGGGAAAGACGTACGAGTTGTTCCCCTGCCGCGGGACGAACGTCCTGCCGTCGATCGTCACCGGGTCGAACGGGCTCCCGCATGCGAAGAGCGCGCGCCCGTCGGTCCACCGGTACGCCTCCTCGGCGGTGCACTCGGCCTTCGAGGTCGGATTGGACAGCGCGAACACGATCGGCCGCGCGTTCAGGCGCGCCATCGTCTCGAGCACCTGCCGGGTGAACGTCTGCCCGGCGGCCGCGACGCCGATGATGGCGGTCGGCTCGAGCGCCTCGATCGCGGAGTGAAAGTCCGCGACCGCGGGATGATCGTGGGCGTAGTGCCGCTTGTGCTCGGCGAGATCGCAACGGCTGCGGACCACCAGGCCCTTGGAATCGACCAGCCAGCAGCGGCGGCGCGCCTCCGCCTCCGGCAGGCCCTCCTTCACGAGCGCCGCGACGACGAGGTCGCAGATGCCGGTCGCCGCCTCGCCCGCGCCGAGGAACAGCAGGCGCTGGTCGGCGAGCCGGGTGCGATTCGCGCGGACCGCCGAATACAGCCCTGCGAGCGCCACCGCAGCGGTGCCCTGGATGTCGTCGTTGAAGCAGCACACGCGGTCGCGGTACTTCTGCAGCAGCCGGAACGCGTTCACGTTCGCGAAGTCCTCGAACTGGATGACCACGCCCGGGAACGCGGCTTGCGCGGCGGCGACGAACTCGTCGAACAGGGTGTCGTACTCGTCCCCGCGCAGCCGCGGCTGCTTGATCCCGATATAGAGCGGGTCCTCGCGCAGCGACTGGTTGTTGGTGCCGACGTCGAGCATCACCGGCAGGCACAGCTCGGGCCGCACGCCCGCGCACGCGGTGTAGAGCGAGAGCTTGCCGACCGGGATGCCCATGCCGTTCGCACCGAGGTCGCCGAGGCCCAGGATGCGCTCGCCGTCGGTGACGACGATGATCCCGACCTTGCGCTCGGGCCAGTTGCGGAGGAGCTCCGCGACCCGCCCGCGGTCGCGCGCGGAAACGAACATGCCGCGCGGGCGCTGGAAGATCTGCCCGTACTGCTGGCACGCGAGCCCCACGGTCGGCGTGTAGATCAGCGGCATGATCTCGTCCGGATAGTCCATGACGCACCGGAAGAACAGCGCCTCGTTGCGGTCGTGCAGCGCGTTCAGCGCGACGAACTTGTCGAGCGCGTTCGCCATCCGCCGCAGGTTCTGCATCGTGCGCGCCACCTGCTGCTCCTGCGTGAGCACCGCAGGCGGCAGCAGCCCGCGCAGGCCGAGCGCGTCGCGCTCGGCGTCGGTGAACGCGGTGCCCTTGTTGCGCAGCGGATTGTGCAGGAGCGACATGCCCCGCAGGCCCCGCGCCGCGCGGCTTGCCTTCGGTCTCCGGTCAACAGCCATCTTGTTCTCCTTCTTCCCTGGGTGCGCCCGGGATAGTGTCAGATCGTTTCGGGCACCATCGCGATGGCGCCGCACGGACATTCTTCGGCGCAGAGGCCGCACCCCTTGCAGTAGTCGTGGTTGAACGCGAACCGCCGGCCGGGGCCCAGCTTTACGACCGCGTTGTCGGGACAGACGCCGTAGCAGTTGTCGCATTCGAAGCAATTGCCGCACGACAAGCACCGGCGCGCCTCGAAGAGCGCGTTCGACTCGTCGAGACCGCCGATCACCTCGTCGAAGGTCGACTGCCGCCGGACCGCGTCGAGCGTCGGCTGCACGCGCTGCGGCGCGTCCGTGTAGTACCAGGTGTTCAGCGTCTCGAACGCGGCCAGCGCGTGCTTCTCCGGCGGCACGTAGCGCTCGCCGCGCAGCCACGCGTCGACGTTGCGCGCCGCCTTCTTGCCGTGGCCGATCGCGACGGTGACCGTGCGCTCGGAGGGCACCATGTCGCCGCCGGCGAAGATTCCCGGATGGCCGGTCATCATGTTCGCGTCGACCTCGACCACGCCGTCGACGATCTCGAGCCCGGGCACGCCGTCGAGCAGCGCGAGGTCCACGTCCTGGCCGAGCGCGAGCACGAGCGAGTCGGCCTCGATCGTCTCGAGCTCGCCGGTGGGCTGCGGGAACCCCTTGTCGTCCAGCCGCATCTTCTCGACAGTGAAGGACGCGTCGCCCGCCTGCTTGATCGTGGAGAGCCACTTGAACAGCACGCCCTCCTCCATCGCCTCGGCGACCTCGGAGTCGTGCGCCGGCATGCGCTCGCGCGTGCGGCGATAGACGACGATCGCCTCGGCGGCGCCGAGCCGTTTCGCCGTCCGCGCGACGTCGAGCGCGGTGTTGCCGCCGCCGTACACCAGGACACGGCGGCCGAGCTGCGGGCGCTCGTCACCCTCCATGCCGCGCAGCACCGAGACCGCGTCGAGGATCCGGGCGGCGTCCCCGGCCGGCAGGTACGCGCGCCGCCCGACGTGCGCCCCCACCGCGAGAAAGACCGCATCGAAACCGCCTGCTTTCATCGCCGCGAGCAGGTCGTCGACGCGGTGGTTCAGGCGGATCTCGACGCCCATGGCCGCGATGCGCGCGACCTCGGCGTCCAGCACGTCGCGCGGCAGTCGGTACTTCGGAATGCCGAAGCGCATCATGCCGCCGGGCAGCGGACCCGCCTCCTGGATCGTGACCGCGTGGCCGAGCCGGCGCAGGTGGTAGGCGGCCGACAGGCCGGAGGGGCCGGCGCCGACCACGAGCACGCGCCTCCCGGAGTCGGGCACGCCCACGTCGAAGCGCCAGCCGCGCGCGAGCGCCTCGTCGCCGAGGAAGCGCTCCACGGCATGGATGCTGACGGCGGCATCGAGCCGCCCGCGATTGCATGCCGACTCGCACGGGTGGTAGCAGACGCGTCCCATGACCGCCGGCAGCGGGTTGTTCAGCACCAGCTCGCGCCACGCCCGCTCGTAGTCGCCCGACTCGGCGTGATACAGCCAGCCCTGGATGTTCTCTCCGGCCGGGCAGGCGTGATTGCACGGCGGCAGGCGGTCGAGGTACACCGGCCGCTGCGTGCGCCACGTGCCGGTGTGGTTGGCCAGGCTCGACCCGACGTCGAGCGTGATCGCGAAGGGCTTGCGCATGCGCGTTTCCTGGGGCTTCAGCGCACGCTGCCTTCGATCACCAGAGCCACCGCCATCTCTCGCTCACTGGATCAGAGTAGATCGAAGCGCTCGATGTTGCGGTCGGCGATCGCCTGGATCAGCGCGATGCGTGCCGTGTCCTCGCGCGGCGCGAACAGGTGCGCGAACCGCTTCTGCAGGCGCAGATAATCCTCGACCGGGACCCGCCGCCGGATCCGGACCCGGTCGGTGATCTCGCCAAGCTCGGCCTCGATCAGCGGAAACAGCCCCGATTCCACCGCCGCGCGCGCCACCTTGATCGTGTCGGATGGCGCCGAGCCCCAGCCGAGCGGGCACGGCACGTGAATGTGGATGTAGCGCGCGCCCTGGATCCCCGTCGCACGGGTCACCTTGGCCTCGAGATCGCGCAGGTTTGCCACGCTCGCAGTGGCGACATAGGGGATGCCGTGCGCCATCGCGATCAGCGGCAGGTTCTTGCCGGTGCCGAAGACGTTCCCGGGCTCGGGTCCGGCCGCGGCGGTCGTCGCGGTCCGCGCGGCCGGCGGCGTCGCGCTCGAGCGCTGCACGCCGGTGTTCATGTAGGCCTCGTTGTCGTAGCAGATGTACAGCACGTCGTCGTTGCGCTCGAACATGCCGGACAGGCAGCCGAAGCCGATGTCGGTGGTGCCGCCGTCGCCGCCCTGCGCGATGACCCGCACGTCGCCGCGCCCCTTGACCCGCATTGCGGCGGCGATCCCGGACGCCACCGCGGCGGCGTTGCCGAAGAGCGAGTGGATCCACGGCACCTGCCAGGAGGTCTCCGGATACGGCGTCGAAAACACCTCCAGGCACCCGGTCGCGTTCGCCGCCACCAGCCGGTTGGCGGCGGCGCGCATCGCCGCGTCGATTGCGTAGCGCGCGCCGAGCGCCTCGCCGCACCCCTGGCACGCACGGTGGCCCGAGTTGAGCGAGTTCGTGCGCCGCATGTTGGCCTGCACCGATCGCTCGCTCTCGTCGAGCAGGCGGTTGCCGACCGTGAACGTGCCGGTCTGGTAGAACTTGACGGGCTGCATCGCCATCCCGACACCCTCGCTTCAGCCGATCCGCGATGCCACGGTGCCGAGGTGCCGCAGCAGCGCCTCCGCGGTGGGGCCGGTCCGCCGCGCCTGCCGCTCGCGCTCGAGCTCGCGCTCGACGAGGTCGGTGCGCAGATCGAGAAAGGTCACCGGCTCCAGCGCGTCGCGGCCGGCGCGCTCGAACAGCGCCCGCAGCGACGCGCGCGTGATCGCGCGCCCGCCCAGCCCGGCGATCACCGTGTAGCCCTTGAGCACGATGCCCGAGAGCGACTTGCGCACGCCGTCCGACACGATCCCGCCGAGCCCGACCGCGAGCGACTTCTCGAGCACCACGACGCGCTTCGCCCCCTGCAGCACCTCGCGCAGCTGCGCGAGCGGGAACGGACGGAAGGACGCGATGCTCGCGCAGCCGATGCGCACGCCCGCGGCGCGCATCTCGTCGACGACGTCCTTGACCGTCCCGTTCAGCGAGCCGAGCGCGACGACGATCGTCTCCGCGTCCTCGGCGCGGTAGGCGCGGAGCAGGCCGCCCGAATCGCGGCCGAACCGCGCGCGGAACTCGTCGGCGAGCTGCGGGATGAGCTCGAGCGCCCTGAGCTGCTTGTGATGCGCGAGATAGCGGACCTCCATGAACGCCTCGGGCCCGACCATCGCGCCGATGGTCACCGGCTCGGCCGGATCGAGCGCCTGGCGCGGCTCGAACGGCGGCAGGAAGGCATCGACCTCCCCCGGCGCGGGCATGTCCACCCGCTCGTAGGCGTGGGTCAGGATGAACCCGTCCATGCACACCATCACCGGGCAGGAGAGCTCCTCGGCGAGCCGGAAGGCCTGGATGTGCAGGTCCGCGGCCTCCTGGTTGGTCTCGGCGTAGAGCTGGATCCAGCCGGCGTCGCGCATGGACATGCTGTCCGAATGGTCGTTCCAGATGTTGATCGGCGCGCCGATCGCGCGATTGCCGACGGTCATCACGATCGGCAGGCCGAGGCCGGCCGCGTTGTAGACCGCCTCGGCCATGAAGAGCAGCCCCTGGCTGCTGGTGGCGGTGTAGGTGCGCGCCCCCGCCGCCGAGGCGCCGATCGCGACCGACAGCGCGCCGAACTCGCTCTCGACGTTGATGAACTCGCACGGCGCGAGCGCGCCGGACTTCACCATCTCGCCGAGGCCCTCGACGATGTGCGTCTGCGGCGTGATCGGATAGGCGCAGATCACCTCTGGACGGCAGAGCGCCACCGCTTCGGCCACCGCCGCCGAACCCTCGATCTGCCTAAGCATCCGCCGCCTCCTGCGCCCGGCGCGCGAGCTCGAACGCGGCGCGCGCCGCGGCCACGTTGCCCTCGGCGACCTTGCCGGAGAACTTCTGCCGGATCGCGGTCTCGAGCGACTCGAGCCTCACCGCGCCGGTGACGGCGGCGAACCCGCCGAGCAGCGCGGCGTTCGGCACCGGACGGCCGACGTGCTCGAGCGCGAGCTCGGTCGCCGGCACCGCGCACAGCCGGTAGGGATGGAAGTCGCGCGCGAACTCGCCGAGGCCGAGCTCCGCGAAGCTGCGCGTGGAGTTGATCAGGATGTAGCCGTTCGCGTGCAGGCCGTTGAAGACATCGACCTGGTGGAGGAGCGTCGGGTCCTGCACGACGAGCGCATCGGGCTCGATCACCGGCTCGCGCAGGCGGATCTCGCGCCCGTCGATGCGGCAGAACGCCATGACCGGCGCGCCCATGCGCTCCGACCCGAAGCTCGGGAACGCCTGCGCGTGGCGGCCCTCGAGGAACGCCGCGATCGACAGCATCTCGGCGCCGGAGACGACGCCTTGACCGCCGCGGCCGTGCAGCCTCACCTGAAACATCTGCCTCCTCGACTTCCCCGGAAACGATCGGCGAAGTCCTAGGCTGATGCTCCAATGCGGGCGACCAGGGCCCTTTGACGCAGATCAACCGGCGCGTCCATCCGGGCGCGCCTCAGCGTGGCGCTCAGGCCGGCACGACCGGGATCTTGCCGATCCGCGCGCGCCACTCCTGCGGGCCGGACCGGTGCACCGCGTTGCCGGCCGGGTCCACGGCCACGGTGACCGGCATGTCCTTCACCTCGAACTCGTAGATCGCCTCCATGCCGAGGTCGGCGAACGCGACCACTTTCGAGCCGCGGATCGCCTTGGAGACGAGGTACGCGGCGCCGCCGACGGCGATGCAGTAGACGCCCTGGTGCCGCTTGATCGCTTCGATCGCAGCCGTTCCGCGCTCGGACTTGCCGACCATGCCGAGCAGGCCGAGCTGCGAGAGCATCGGCTCGACGTAGCGGTCCATGCGCGAGGACGTCGTGGGGCCCGCGGGGCCGACCACCTCGTCGCGGACCGGATTGACCGGGCCGACGTAGTAGATGAAGCGGTTGCGCAGGTCGACCGGCAGCTTCTCGCCCTTCGCCATCATGTCGGCAAGCCGCTTGTGCGCGGCGTCGCGCCCGGTCAGCAGCTTGCCGCAGAGGAGCAGCCGCTCGCCGGCCTTCCAGCCCGCGACCTCTTCGCGCGTGAGCGTGTCGAGGTTCACGCGCCGGCTCGACGAGAAATCGAGCGCGAGCTTCGGCCAGTCGTCGAGGCTCGGCGGCTCGAGCCGCGCCGGCCCGCTGCCGTCGAGCACGAAATGGACGTGCCGGGTCGCGGCGCAGTTCGGCAGCAGCGCGACGGGCTTCGAGGTCGCGTGCGTGGGATAGTCGACCACCTTCACGTCGAGCACCGTCGTGAGCCCGCCGAGGCCGGCCGCGCCGATGCCGAGCGCGTTCACCTTCTCGTGGAGCTCGAGGCGCAACTCCTCGGCACGGCTGCGCGGGCCGCGGGCTCGCAACTGATGGATGTCGATCGGCTCCATCATCGCCCACTTCGCCATTAGCATCGCCTTCTCGGGGGTGCCGCCGATGCCGATCGAGAGCGTCCCGGGCGGACACCAGTCCGCGCCCATCGTCGGCACCTGCGCCATCACCCAGTCCACCACGCTGTCGTTCGGCAGCAGCATCGCGAACTTCGACTTGTTCTCCGAGCCGCCGCCCTTGGCCGCGACGATGACCTCGACCGTGTCGCCCGGCACGAGCTCGACGTGCGTCACGCCCGGCGAGTTGTCGCCGGTGTTCCTGCGCTTGCCGTCGGGATCGTCGATGATCGAGTTGCGCAGCACGTTCTCCGGGTTGGTGTACGCGCGCCGCGTGCCCTCGTTCACCATCTCCTCCACGCTCATCGTCGCGTCCCAGCGGGCCTTCATCCCCACCCGCAGGAACGCGATCGCCGTACCGGTGTCCTGGCAGACCGGGCGATGCCCCTCCGCCGCCATGCGCGAGTTGATCAGCACCTGCGCGATGGCGTCCTTCGCGGCCGGCGAAGCCTCGTGCTCGTACGCCTCGGCCAGGCCGCGGATGAAGTCGACCGGGTGGTAGTAGGAGATGTACTGCAGCGCATCGGCGATGCTCTGGATGAAGTCTTCCTGCTTGATGGCGGCCATGGGAGGTTCCTTCGGTGCGAATCGGGCGCCGACGCCGCGCGCGGCGGTCGGCAACAGCGTCATTTTCGCCCGAATCGGCGCCGGCGCGCAGCGCGCCGCACAGCGCACTTACGTGCGTGTGCCGGTGTGGATCGCGGCGATGCCGAACGACAGGTTGCGGTACCTCACGTCCGCGAATCCCGCCCGCTCGAGCAGGGCCTTGAACTGCTCCTGGTCCGGGAAGCGCCGGATCGACTCGAGCAGGTAGGCATAGGCCTCCGGATTGCGCGCCACCCAGGCGCCGAGCCGCGGAATCACGGTGAACGAGAACAGGTTGTAGAAGGGCCGGACCGGCGCCCACGCCTCGGAGAATTCGAGACAGTGGAAACGCCCGCCGGGCCGCAGCACGCGCAGGATCTCGGCGAGCGTGGCCTCGAGGCTCGTCACGTTCCGGATCCCGAACGAGATCGTGACCGCGTCCGCCGCGGCGGATGCCACCGGGATGCGCTCGCCCTGCCCGGCGAGCCAGCGCACGCCGGTAATCCCGCGCCGGCGGCCGTGCGTCATCATCGGCAGGCTGGGATCGCACACCACCACCTCGCGCCGCCCGTCGGCCATCAGCGCCGCGATGTCGCCGGTGCCGCCGGCGAGATCGACGACCACCCGCGGGTCGTCCGCCAGCGCGATGCGCGCGAAACGGCGCTTCCAGAGCCGGTGGATGCCCAGGCTCATCAGGTCGTTCATCAGGTCGTAGCGCGGGGCGACCGCGTCGAACACGCGGCGAATGCGCAGCTCGCGCTCGTCCGGGCCGACGCGCGCGTAGCCGAAGGTGCCGGAGAGGTCGGTGGTGCGGTCCGCGCGCTTGGCCATGCCGCCGCCCGCGCGGGTCAGAGCAGGAAAGCGACCGCCAGCAGGCAGCTGAACGCGAACTGGAGCTGGGCGGTGTCGGCCAGGATGCGGTTGAACTGCGGGCCAGGCCGCTCGCGCGCGAAGCGCACCGCGATCCAGGCCGCGATCGGCGCCGACGTCGCCGGGAGCAGCAGGCCCCAGCGCGCGGTGGTCGACACCGCGAGCAGCGGCAGCAGCGCATAGGGAACCGCGAGCAGCAGCGCGAACTCCACCTTGCTCCACTTGCGGCCGATGCGCACGGCGAGCGTGCGCTTGCCGACCGAGCGGTCCCCCTCGAGGTCGCGGTAGTTGTTGACGACGATCACCGCGGCCGCGAGCAGCCCGACCATCGTCGCGGCGACCGCGGCGCCCCGGCCGATCGCGCCGGTCTGGAGATAGTAGGTCCCGAGCACGGCGCCGAGACCGAAGAACGCGAAGACGAAGAGCTCGCCGCTCGCGCTGTACGCGATCGGCCGCGGGCCGCCGGTGTACGCGTAGCCCGCGGCGATCGACGCGATTCCGAGCGCCAGGATGGGCCAGCCGCCGTACAGCACGAGCCACGCCCCGACCAGCGCGGCCGCGCCGAACACCAGCGCGACCGCGACGCGGACCTCGCCCGGCGTGAGCCATCCGGAGCTGACCGCGCGCGGCGGCCCGAGCCGCTCGGCGCGATCGGCGCCGCGCTCGAAGTCGCCGACGTCGTTGTACAGGTTGGTCCCGATCTGGATCAGCAGCGCGCCGACCGCCGCCAGCACGAACGGCGTCCAGAGCAGGTGGCCGAGCTCGCGCCACGCGAGCGCCGCGCCGACCAGCACCGGCACGAGCGAGATCGTCAGGGTGGCAGGCCGGATCGCGAGCCACCAGATGCGCCAGCGCGGGACGTCCGCCGCGGCGGTCTCGACCGGCTTCACGCGGCGGCGTTCGTGCCGCCGCGCCGCGGATCGATGTCGGATGGACGCGTCATGGGCCGGGAAGTGTAGCACCGGCCCCATGAGCGCCGCGACCGCGCCAAGGCAGGATCGGGCTCCCGCTCACCCGCCCGCGCGGATCACCCCGCATGCGATGCGCGGACCGGAGTTACCCGCCGGCTGGCTCTTGTAGTCGTCCGGGTCGCGGTGGACGACGACGCCCCGCCCGACGACGCTCGCCGGCCCGGCCGCAACGGTCAGCAGCGTGGTCGCGGCCGTGTACCGGGCGCGTCCCTCCTCGTCTGCGACGAGGTTGGGCAGGTCGCCGCCGTGGCGCTCGGGGCTCGCATGGTGGCCGTGCGGCTTTCCGCCCGGGTTGAAATGCCCGCCGGCGCTGGTCGCGTCGGGCGCGCTGCAATCGCCCTTTTCGTGGACGTGGAAGCCGTGCTGGCTGCCGGGCTTGAGTCCGGTGATCTCCGCGGTGACGACGACGCGGTCGCCGCGCTGCTCGAAGGTCACCGTGCCTGCCACCGCGTTGCCCTGGGTCGGCGCGAGCACGGCGCTCGCGCGCGCGTCCGCGGCGCCGGCCGGCGCCGCCGCGGCGCCCGCCGCGAGCATCGCGGCCGTGACGAGGATCCGATTCGGTCGTTGCATGGTCTCGCCTCCAAAAAAAAGCCGCCCGCGCGGTGGGCGGGCGGCAACCTCGATCGCCAAGCGGGCGGCGCGGAGCTACTTGCCGTGCGTCTTCTTGTAGTTCTCGACCGCGCGGTCCATCGCCTTGCCCAGCAGCTCGGCCTGCGCCTTCGCCGCCGCGGCCGCCTTCCCCTTGGCCTCCTCCGCCTTCGCCTTCTGCTCCTCGGTCGGCGGCGGCAGCTTCGCGCTCGCGACGCCGACGCCGACGGCCAGCGTCACCGCGACCGCCAGCACTGCTTCCCACTTCTTCATGATGCTCCCCCTCCTCAGCTCGTCTGCGTGCGCGCGGGGGCGGACCCGGCGCCGCCGGCCGCCTCGCCCGGCTCGGCGAACTTCTGCCGCGCCTTGCCGGCCTTCACGTCCTCGTACCAGCGCTCGTGATGGTGCTCGGCCCACGCCTCGGTGACGTAGCCGTCGCGCATCGCGCGGTAGGCGCCCTTCACCCCGATCGTGCCGAGGTAGATGTGCACGGCGGCGAGCGCGATCGCGAGGTACGACGCGATCATGTGGATCAGGTTCGCGTTCTGCATCGTCGCGCGCGTCTGGCCGAAGTTCGGGAAGTTCAGGATCAGCCCGGTGACGACCAGGATCGTCGTCAGGATCACCAGCACCACCCAGAACACCAGCTTCTCGCCGGCGTTGAACCGGTGCGACGGGTACTCGTGGCCGCGGAAGTAGCCGAAGATGTTCATGAACCACTTGAAATCCTCGGCCCCGATGCCGTTGTCGCGGATGTACTGGATGAACATCCACGGCACGGCGACGATCAGGATCGGCCCGGCGAAGTTGTGCAGGTTCTTCGACAGGACCGCGAGCCACGAGAACAGCGTGTAGCCGATCACTGGCAGCAGCACGTCCTTGCCGAGCGACATGATGAGCCCGGTGATCGCGAGCACCACCCAGGTGATCGCCATCAGCCAGTGCGCGTAGCGGTCGGCGGTCGAGAAGCGCCGGATCATGCGACCGCCGCCCGACGCCGTCCCGTCCAACGGCCCGCGGATCAGGTAGAAGAGCGCGAGCCCCGCCAGCGACACCGCGACCAGGACGCCGCCCCAGAACGCGATCGGCACCCGGGCTTCGCGGTAGGTCTGGCCGCGGGATTCGACCAGCACACCGGTCTCCACGCCTTGCACGGTCGTGTACCCCGGCTGCCCGGACCTTATCTCGCGCCAGACCGGCGCGTTGTTGCCGGGCTGGGTCTGCTGCCGCTCGACCTGCGCCGCCGCATCGGACGCCGGCGGCTGCTGCGCCTGGGCCGGCCAGGCGCCCAGCGCGACCGCCGCGGCGAGGCCGAAGGCCACCGCCAAGTGTTGGACTCTCACGGTTCTACCCCCCGTCGCCGATGCGGACGTACTCGTTCTGGCCCTGGGCACGCTTGCGCAGCGCGGTCTCCCACGAATCGCGGTCGCCCTTGGTCCACTGCGAGCTGCTCCACTCGGGCGGCGCGTTGGTCCACGGCTGCGTGTCCGGCTTGCCCTGGTACTTGCCCTGCTTGTAGACGGTGACCTGCTGGTTCTCGCCGCACCCGGCCAGGCCGAGCGCGGCGATGCCTGCAAGCGCCGCCGCTGCTGCGAGGCGCGCGAGTCTCATGTCTTCCCTCCCGGTTGCGGCTGCTGACCGCCGCCGCCCGGGCGGCCGTAGGCGGTGCCCCAGCCCCACACCTCCGAGCCCTTGCCGCGCTTCAGCACGCGCGCCCGGTAGATGTCGGCGATGACGTCGCCGTCGCCGCCGAGCAGCGCCTTGGTCGAGCACATCTCGGCGCAGGCCGGCAGCTTGCCCTGGGCCAGGCGGTTCGAGCCGTACTTCTTGAACTCTTCGGCCGTGTTGTCCTTCTCCGGCCCGCCCGCGCAGAACGTGCACTTGTCCATCTTGCCGCGCAGCCCGAAGGCGCCGGCCTGCGGGAACTGCGGCGCGCCGAACGGGCACGCGTAGAAGCAGTAGCCGCAGCCGATGCAGAGGTCCTTGTCGTGCAGGACCACGCCGTCCTCGGTCTTGTAGAAGCAGTCGACCGGGCACACCGCCATGCACGGCGCGTCCGAGCAGTGCATGCATGCGACCGAGATCGACCGCTCGCCGGGCAGGCCGTCGTTGAGCGTGACCACGCGCCGGCGGTTGACGCCCCACGGCACCTCGTTCTCGTTCTTGCAGGCGGTGACGCACCCGTTGCACTCGATGCAACGCTCGGCGTCGCAGAGGAACTTCATTCTCGCCATGATCAGTCTCCTTGTGCGTCAGCCCGTCATGCCTTCTCGATCTGGCAGACCGTGGTCTTCGTTTCCTGCATCATCGTGACCGAGTCGTAGCCGTAGGTCGTGGCGGTGTTCACCGCCTCGCCGCGCACGATCGGCGCCGCGCCGTCCGGATAGAAAGGCAGCATGTCCTTGCCCTGCCACCAGCCCGAGAAGTGGAACGGGACGAACGCGTGGTCGGGTCCGACCCGCTCGGTCACGAGCGCCTTCACCTTCAGGCGAGCGCCGCTCGGCGTCTTGACCCAGACGTAGTCGCCGTTGCGGATGCCGCGGTCGTTGGCCGCCTTCGGGTTGATCTCCACGAAGTTGTCCTGCTGCAGCTCGGCGAGCCACGGGTTGGAGCGCGTCTCCTCCCCGCCGCCCTCGTACTCGACGAGTCGCCCGCTGGTAAGGATGATCGGGAACTCCTTGCCGATGTCCTTGTACTTCTGCTGCACGCTCTTGAAGAGCGTCGGCAGGCGCCAGAACGCGCGCTTGTCGTCGTGCGTCGGGTACTTGTCGACGAGGTCCGCCCGGATGCCGAACAGCGGCTCGCGGTGCAGCGGGACGCCGTCGGGGAAGTTCCACACCACCGCACGCGCCTTGGCGTTGCCGAACGGGTAGCAGCCGTGGTTCTTCATCGCCACCCGGATGATGCCGCCCGACAGGTCGGTCTTCCAGTTCTTGCCCTCGGCCTCCTTCTGCTCCTCGGGCGTGAGCTCGTCCCACCAGCCGAGCTTCTTGAGGAAGACATGGTCGAACTCCGGATAGCCGGTGGTGATGTCCGCGCCCTTCGAGTGCGAGCCGTCCTCGGCGAGGAGATTCACGCCGTCGCGCTCGACGCCGAAGTTCGCGCGGAAGTTGCCGCCGCCGTCCATCACGTGGAGATGCGTGTTGTAGAGGTTGGGCGTCCCGGGATGCTTGAGCTCGGCGTTGCCCCAGCACGGCCACGGCAGGCCGAAGTAGTCGCCGTCGAGCTTGTAGCCGGTCTCCTTGTCGATCCCGCCCCTGGCGCGCAGCGACTTCACGTCGAAGACGTGCATGTTGCGCATGTGCGCCTTCAGCCGCTCGGGCGACTGGCCGCTGTAGCCGATCGTCCAGGTGCCGCGGTTCAGCTCGCGCAGGATGTCCTCGATCACCGGCTCGCCGTTCGCGACCTGGATGTTCTGCTTGCCGTCCTTCTTGCCGACCAGCTGGTCGGCGAAGCCGAGCTTCTCGGCGAGCAGGTACATGATCGTGTGGTCTGGCTTCGATTCGAACACCGGGTTGATGACCTTCTCGCGCCACTGGATGGAGCGGTTCGAGGCGGTCACCGAGCCCGAGGTCTCGAACTGCGTCGCCGCCGGCAGCAGATACACGTCGCGGTTCTTGTTGAGGTCGGCCGGGTCGCCGGGCATCGCCGCCATCGCCGCGGTGGCCGACGGATACGGGTCGATCACCACCAGCAGGTCGAGCTTGTCCATCGCCTTCTTCATCTCGAGCCCGCGCGACTGGCTGTTCGGCGCGTGGCCCCAGTAGAAGACGCCGCGCAGGTTCGGATCCTGGTCGATGTTCTCGTTCTTCTCCATCACGCCGTCGATCCACCGCGACACCGTGATCCCCGCCTTGCTCATCATCCCGGGCGCGTAGCGGCCCTGCAGCCACTTGAGGTCGACGTTCCAGACCCGTGCCCAGTGCGCGAACGATCCCGGGGCGATGCCGTAGTAGCCGGGCAGCGAGTCCGGGTTCGGGCCGACGTCGGTCGCGCCCTGCACGTTGTCGTGGCCGCGGTAGATGTTGGCGCCGCCGCCGGACACGCCGATGTTGCCGAGCGCGAGCTGCAGGATGCAGGAGGCGCGCACCATCGCGTTGCCGATCGTGTGCTGGGTCTGGCCCATGCACCAGATGATCGAGCTCGGCCGGTTCGTGGCGAACATCTCGGCCACGCGCTTCATCTGCTCCGGCGGCACGCCGGCCACGCGCTCGACCTCTTCGGGCGTCCACGTCTTGAGCACTTCTTCCCTGACCTTGTCCATGCCGTAGACGCGGTCGTTGATGTACTTCTTGTCCTCCCAGCCGTTCTGGAAGATGTGCCACAGCAGGCCGAACAGGACCGGAACGTCGGTGCCGGAGCGGAACCGCACGTATTCGTCGGCCTTCGCCGCGGTGCGCGTGAAGCGCGGATCGCAGACGATAACCTTGGCGCCGTTCTCCTTCGCGTGCAGCGTGTGCAGCAGCGAGACCGGATGCGCCTCGGCGGCGTTCGACCCGATGAACAGCAGGCACTTCGAGTTCTGCTCGTCGTTGTACGAGTTGGTCATCGCACCGTAGCCCCAGGTGTTGGCCACGCCCGCGACCGTGGTCGAGTGGCAGATGCGCGCCTGGTGGTCGGTGTTGTTGGTGCCCCAGAGCCGGACCCACTTGCACAGCAGGTAAGACTGCTCGTTGTTGTGCTTGGACGAGCCGACGAAGTACAGCGCGTCGGGGCCCGACTCCTCGCGCAGCTTCAGCATCTTCTTCGAGATCTCGTCGAGCGCCTGGTCCCACGAAATGCGCTGGTACTTGCCGTTCACCAGCTTCATCGGGTACTTCAGCCGGTGCGAGTGCTCGGTCATGCCGTGCTCGCGCACCGACGCGCCCTTGGCGCAGTGCGCGCCGAGGTTGAGCGGCGAGTCGAACACCGGCTCCTGGCGCACCCACACGCCGTTCTGCACCACCGCGTCGATCGCGCAGCCGACCGAGCAGTGCGTGCACACCGTGCGCCTGACCTCGATCTTGCCGCCGTCGGCGGCCTTCTTCTCCTGCGCCTCGGCCTTGCCGATCATGCTGAACGGCAGCTGGCTCGCGAACGCGCCCGCTCCCACCGCCACGCCGGAGCGCTTCAGGAACGCGCGCCGGTCGATCGTCTTGCCCAGCGCACCGGCCAGGCTGCGCGTCAGGCGGGACTGGCCGGCCGGAGCGCTCGAAGACTTTCTCGTCAGCAACATGATGACTCCTCCTCGGTCAGACCTTGGTGGTCTCGTAGTAGCGGCGCACGTGCTCGGTGAGCTGGTAGCCCTTCCGCTTCTTGTCGCCGGCACCGGCGGCCGCGTCCTGCGCCTGCGGCACCGTCTTCGCGGCGATCGCCGCGACCGTCGCGGCGCTGCCCGCGCCAGCCGCAAGCAGGAACTTCCGGCGTGAGAGTTTCGCTTTCTCGCTCATGGTTGGTCTCCTTCCGAGCACGTCTGTCAGAGCTGCATCCCTACAGCATTTCGAACGATTCGACTTCCACGTCCAGGAAAGCCCTGGCGAAGCGCGCGACCGCGCGGTAGTAGTTCGCCGCGTCGCACGCTTCCACGGCCGCGCACAGCGCGGGATAGCTGCCGCGCAGGTAGCGGTCGAAGAACAGCCGCTGGTCGAGCAGCGCCTCCTCGCCGGCGCCGCCGTCGACGATCAGCAGCCGCATCACGTCGCACAGTCCGGCGAAGTGGTCCTCCGGCTCGCCGGCGCCGTCGGCGCGGGCGAACCCCATCGCGTCGAGCTCGTCGCGCAGGCCCGCGAGCAGCTTCTCGCGGCCGGTTTCGACCAGGTAGTACGAGGCATAGGGAGTGACCGGCGCCTTGCCGGTCCCGACGAAGACCGTGTCGTACTCGGCCCGCGCCGCCTCGGCGTCGGCCGCCGCCGACGCCGCCACCAGCGCGTTCCAGGCGTCGGCGAGCGACGCACCGCGACCCTCGGGCACGAGCTCGTCGGCGCGCGCCAGCGCATCGAGCAGCGTCGGGTCGGGCCCGGCGTAGAAGAGCCGCGCGAGCAGCGCGTAGAAGTCCGCGCGCGCCTGTTCCTCGCCGAGCGCGGCTTGCGACGGCGCGAGCGGTTTTCCCTGGCCGGTCACGGGTGCGTTCACCGCAGCCTCATCTCGCGTCGAAGACGGACACTTCGCCCTTCTTCTCCATCATGTCGATCACGCGGCAGTCGGCGCACATCATCATGCGGTTCAGCACCGCCTCGCCCTGCCACATCGAGTGGCCGGAGAGCCTGCCGACCATGCTCTCGATCATCTGCTTCGTGCCGAACGGCTTGCCGCACTTCACGCAGTTGAACGGCTCGGCGCGGTTGAGCTCGACCTCCTGCTTCGCCTCCGGAGCGAGCAGCAGCCGCGGCGCGAGCGCGACGGCGTCTTCGGGGCAGGTCGCCGCGCACAGGCCGCACTGCACGCAGTTGCGCTCGATGAACTTGAGGAGCGGCGCGTCGCGCCCGTCGACCAGCGCCGACTCCGGGCACGCGCCGACGCACGCCATGCACATCGTGCACTTGCCGGCGTCGACCGCGACCCGGCCCCACGGCGCGCCGGCCGGCAGCGCGATCTCGCGCTGCGGGGTCGGCGCGTGCTTCGCCAGGTGCTCGAGCGCGAACTCGAGCGTCGCGCGCTTGTCGTTCGACAGGTTGAACGTCGCCGCGCGGGCCGCCGGCTGCGCCGGCGCGAGCGGCCAGAGCGCCTGCGCGAGCTCGCGCGGCGCCTCGGCGCGCACCAGCGCGAAATGCCTGCCCGCGTAGCCGAGCGCGTTCAGGATCGTCTCGCCGTAGCGCATCTGCGCCTCGATCGCCTGCCCGTACTCGTCGGCCTCGGTGCCCCACGACAGCGCGACGACCTGGCTCGCACCGTAGGCGATGGCACCGAGCATGGCGTCCAGCCCGACCGACGCGATGTGCAGCACCTCGACCGGGATCACCCGCGCGGGCAGCCCGTCGCCGTGGCGGGCGAGGCGGGCAACGAGCTCGCGCCCGTCGGTCTGGTTGTGCAGGAGCAGGCACGCGTCTTTGCCGCCCGCGCCGGCGTAGACCGAGAGCAGCGTCTTCAATCGTGCTCCGAGGTCGCTCATGCGCGGGTACTGGTGCGTCATCGCCCCGGACGGGCACACGGTGGCGCAACCGCCGCAGCCTGCGCAGAGATGCGGATCGACGCTCACCTTGTCGCCGGCGCTCGTGATCGCCTGCGTCGAACACACGTCGAGGCACCTGGTGCAGCCGGTCTTCTGCGAGCGGCCGTGCGCGCAGATGCGTTCGTTGTAGACGGTGAAGCGCGGCTTCTCGAACTCGCCCACCAGGCGCGCGAGCTGCGCGGCGGCGAGCGCCTGCTCGAGCGGATCGCGCCCCGGCGCGAGGTAGCCCTGCGGCTTCTGCGGCACCTTGAGGACCGGCTCGGCCGAGAGGTCGAGCACGAGGTCGAAGCGCTCTGCGCGCGCGCGGTCGGTCCGCGCGAAGTCGATCGCCGCGATCGGACCGCAGGCCTTCACGCACGCGCGATGCGCCTTGCACTTGGCGAGATCGACCTGGTAGTCGAAGCCTATCGCCTGCTCCGGGCAGGCGGCGATGCACCGGTTGCAGCGGGTGCAGCGCTCGAGATCGATCGGGTTGTCCTGCTCCCACTCGACGGCGAAGGCGCCGAGATGCCCGGCGAGCGACTTCACGCGTCCGGACCAGATCGGGTAGCGGCGCTCGATCGGCAGCTCCGCGCCGGGCGCGGCGCCGCTCACGAGCACGCTCACGTCCAGCTCGCCCGCCAACCGCTCGGCCCACGCGATCGCCGCGTCGGCCGGGCCGATCACCAGGAGCGCGCCGCCCGAGCGGTAGGATACGCCCGGCACCGGCTCGGGCTCGGGAAGCCCGGCGGCGGCGAGCAGCGCGGCGATCTTCGGCGCGGCCTGCGTGGCTTCCCTGGACCATCCCGCGGACTCGCGGATGTTCACGAACCGGAGCGCGGTCTTCGCGTCCGCCGCTTCGGCGACCTCGGTGAAGAGCGGCGCCTCCTGCGTGCAGGCCACCACGCAGCGCTCCTGCTTCAGGGCCGCCTGGAAGCTCCCGATCTCCTGCCGGCAGAGCTCGGTGTGGATCTGCGGACGCCGGTCGAGCCCGAGCGCGCGCTGCAACCCGGCCGCGTCGAGCGGCATCGATTTGTTGCAGTTGCACAATCGGTACGCGTGCGCCTCGCGCGTCATGCCGCGCAGTCTCCTCCGGCTCAAATTCGTGACTTATTTAGCACGCCGCGTTCCAGAAACTGCGGGAACGACGGGAATAAATCGGACCAGATCGCCTACCCTGATCTCGCGGGATCCGAGGACGAACCCAGAACTTGGGACGAGTCGGGACATTCTGGGTCATTTGCCTCCGTCCGGTCCGAGCGCGCCGACGAGGGCGGCTCGGTGGTCGGACCGGCCTCGGTTTCTTGCAGCGCAACACGGTCCGTGTGCGTTCCTGACGTGACGTCCGGCACCTGGTCGGCGGTCGGCTGCGCGTCCCCCGCCTCCGGACGCCGTTCCTCGTCGCCGAACAGCATGTCCTTGGCGTGCTGCAGATTGCGCAGCATGGCCGTGGGGATCGGGTCGGGTTGCGTGTAATCGTCGATGTAGACGTCGAGCCCGTCCATGCGATTGAAGTGCGGGTCGGCGAAGAGGCGCTTGAGCGCGGCCCGCCGCGTGCCCTCGTCCACCTCCGGGCGCAGGAAGTCGCGGTACTCGGACTCGAGCCCGCGCAGGGAGTCGAGCGCCGGCAGGTCGGGCGGCGGACCCTCCACCGGCGCCCCCGCAACCGCTCCCGTGCGCTCGGGGCCGCGCGTCGCGGTTGTGCCCGCATCCGCGTCCGCGCCCGGGCGCGGCGCGCCGCGGTCCGGGACCTGTGCCGCCGCGGCCGGCAGCGGCTCCTCGAGCGGCTTGCCCGCGCGCGCCGCGGTCTTGCGCCGCGACCAGCGCCCGAGAAACGTCCCGCCTTCGTCGTCCTTCATCGCATCTCGTCCGTCGTCGCGCCCTGCACGTGTCTCAGCCTTCGCGGCGCGCGCCCTTGAACGACGGCGGCCGGCTGCGCTTCTTCGGCTCGGGCTTGTAGTGCTCGGCCGCGAACGCCGCCACCCACGGCGCGAGCGACGCGGGCATCGGCACGCCGTCGACGCGCTCGCCGCCGTCCATCATCCGCGCGGCCTCGTTGTAGCTCACCGTCACTATGTGAGGGGCGACGCGGCCCTCCTCGTCGCGCCACATCACGAACACGTACGGCGTCGTCGCGCTCATGTTCAGGTAGTAACCCTCCGCCTCGTCGCGGTAGAGCCGGATCTCGAATCCCGGATGCAGCCAGCGCGCACGCTCGCCGTCCTCGTCGAGCAGCCGCGGCGTCCTATCCCCCGCCTCAATGTCGGGAATCACCGCGACCGGCGCCCACGCCTCCGACTGCCATCGGTTCGCGAGCACGCGGCGCTCCATGACGACCGCGACACGCACGCTTGGACGCTCCATCCGTTGCCTCTAGAATACGGGATCGGCAAGGCCTCTATGATGCGCATGGCTTCGCCCCTCGATCAAGAACCTATCTCGGAATCGCGACAGTGCTTCTTCCGTTGGACCGGATCGCGCGACCAGGGGGGCGAGTCGCCCCTTGCATGTCCCTGAAACGGCAAGGGGCAAGCCCGTTGCAGGTCCCCTCCGATCACCACCGTGACCCCGTTTTGAGATAGGTTCGAGCGTCATGACCGACCGCGTCATCAAGCTCACCGACGTCGGCCGCGTGCAGCCGGTGCCCCCGGCGCGCGCCGACGATCCATCGCCCGGCGCCGCCGTGCGCGACGGGCGAGCGCGCGCGCTGCGCGACCTGCGCATCTCGGTGACCGACCGCTGCAACTTCCGCTGCACGTATTGCATGCCGAAGGAGGTGTTCGGCAAGGACTACCCGTTCCTGCCGCACGCGCAGCTGCTGACCTTCGAGGAAATCACGCGCCTCGCGCGCATCTTCGTCGGCCACGGCGTCGGCAAGATCCGGCTGACCGGCGGCGAGCCGCTGCTGCGGCGAAACGTCGAGCGCCTGGTCGGGATGCTCGCCGGCCTGGGCGGCGTGGATCTCACCCTGACGACCAACGGATCGCTGCTCGCCCGCAAGGCGCGCGCCCTGCGCGACGCGGGGCTCAAGCGCATCACCGTGAGCCTCGACTCGCTCGACGACCGCGTGTTCCGCGCGATGAACGACGCCGACTACCCGGTCGCGCAGGTCCTCGAGGGGATCGACGCCGCGGAAGCGGCCGGGCTCGTGCCGGTCAAGATCAACATGGTCGTCAAGCGCGGCGTGAACGACGGCGACGTCCTGCCGATGGCGCGCTTCTTCAAGGGCACCGGGCGCATCCTGCGCTTCATCGAGTTCATGGACGTCGGGGCGACCAACGGCTGGCGCATGGACGACGTGGTGCCCTCGGCCGAGATCGTGCGGAAGATCGACGCCGAGCTCCCGCTCGAACCGGTCGACGCGAACTATCCCGGCGAGGTCGCCGAGCGCTGGCGCTATCGCGACGGCGGCGGCGAGATCGGCGTGATCTCCTCGGTGACCCAGGCGTTCTGCCGCGACTGCACGCGCGCGCGCCTCTCGACCGAGGGCATGGTCTACACCTGCCTCTTCGCGACCGCGGGCTTCGACCTGCGCGCGCTCGTGCGCGGCGGCGCTTCCGACGAGGAGATCGGCGCCGCGATCCGGCGCATCTGGCGCGCGCGCGCCGACCGCTACTCCGAGATCCGTACCGCCGCGACCGCCGGGCTGCGGAAGATCGAGATGTCTTACATTGGAGGATGACGGGTAAACGGTGAACGGTCTGGCGCGGCCGTCGCCGGTTCCCGGCCACCGGCTGCCGTCGAGGCCCGTCTCACCACTTGCCACTTGCCGTTCACCGACCGTTCACCACACAATGAACGCTCCCTACCGCCCCACCCTCACCCGCGCCGGACGCCCGGCGACCTACTCGGTCGAGGCGCTGAACGAGCGCGGCGAGGCGCTCGCCACGCCGATCGCCGGCGAGCACCCGCTGACGCTGTACGTCGACAAGCGCGAGGTCGTCACGCTGATGACGCTCGGACAGGCACCCGAGTGCCTCGCGATCGGCTACCTGCGCAATCAGCGGCTGGTCGACTCGATCGATGCGATCGCGGCGGTGCAGGTCGACTGGGAGACCGACTCGGTCGCGGTGACGACGCGCAAGGGCGTGAAAGGCCTCGGCGCGAAGATGAAGAAGCGCACCGTCACCACCGGCTGCGGCCAAGGCACCGTGTTCGGCGACCTGATGGAGGAGATCGACGCGGTCCGCCTGCGCGACGACGTGCGGCTCACCGAAGAGACGCTGTACAGCCTGCTCGACGCGGTGCGCCGCCACGAGACGATCTACAAGGCCGCCGGCGCGGTGCACGGGTGCGCGCTCGCCACCAATGCGCCGGGCGCGAGCGAGATCCTGTCCTTCGTCGAGGACGTGGGCCGCCACAACGCGGTGGACGCGATCGCCGGCCAGATGTGGCTCGAGGGGATCGACGGGTCGGACAAGATTTTCTACACCACCGGGCGGCTCACCTCGGAGATGGTGATCAAGGCCACGCAGATGCGCATCCCGTTCCTCGTCTCGCGCTCGGGCCTGACCAAGATGGGCCACGAGATCGCGACGCGCGTCGGCATCACGATGATCGGCCGGGCCGTCAACCGCCACTACCTCCTCTTCACCGGCAAGCACCGCTTCGTCAAGACGACGATGCCGACCGCGTTGGCCTGAGCGGCGAGGCGTGAGACGTGAAACGCGACGCCCCGTCCTCGACCCTCCCCCTGCCGGGGGCGGGAGCGTTCCGCGGACCGCGTCTCACGATGCGCGCGTCGCGTTCCACCCGATGCAGCGCGTGACCGGGCTCATCCTCGCCGGCGGCCAGGGCCGCCGGATGGGCGGCGTCGACAAGGGGCTGCAGCCGCTGCGCGGGCGCCCGCTGGTCGCCTGGGTGCTCGAGCGGCTCGCGCCGCAGGTCGACGAGGTCGTCATCAACGCGAACCAGAACCAGGACGCCTACGCGCGCTTCGGGCCGCGCGTCGTCGGCGATCGCATCGGCGGCTTCGCCGGCCCGCTCGCCGGGCTGCAGGCGGGCCTCGCGGCCGCGACGCACCCGCTGCTCGTGACGGTCCCGTGCGACTCGCCGTTCCTGCCGGGCGATCTCGTCGCGCGGCTGCGCGACGCGCTGGAGCGCGCGGCGGCCGACCTCGCCGTCGCCAGGACCGGCGATCAGCCGCATCCGGTCTTCTGCCTCGTCCGCACGCGCGTGGCGCCGAGCCTGAACGCCTTCCTCGAGGGCGGCGGGCGCAAGATCGACGCCTGGTACCCGGCGCTCGCCGTCGTCGAGGTGCCGTTCGACGACGAGGCCGAGGCCTTCTCGAACATCAACACGCGCGCCGAGCTGGCCGGATACGACGCGGCGCGATGAGCTCGCTCGCGCAAATCGTCAGCTGCCTCGACGACTACGATCCGGACGCGCTGCCGGTGGAGACCGCGCGCGCCGCGATCCGCGCGATGATCGCGCCGATCGCGGTGAACGAGCGCGTCGCGGTGCGTGCGGCGCTCGGGCGCGTGCTGGGCGAGGACGTCGTCTCGCCGGTGGACGTGCCGGCGCACGACAACTCGGCGATGGACGGCTGGGCGGTGCGCGGCGACGATCTCGCGCCCGCCGGCGCGACGCGCCTGCGCGAGATCGGCACGAGCTACGCGGGCCGGGCGTTCGCGGGGACGGTCGGCGCGGGCGAGTGCGTGCGCGTGATGACCGGCGCGGTGATGCCCGCCGGCACCGACACCGTGGTGATCCAGGAGACGGTGCAGGTGGAGGGCGACGCGATCGTGGTCCCGCCCGGCCAGGTGCGCGGCCAGCACATGCGCCTCGCCGGCGAGGACCTCGCGCGCGGCAAGCCGGCGCTGCGCGCGGGCCAGCCGGTCCGCGCTGCCGAGCTCGGGCTGCTCGCGTCGCTCGGCATGGCCGAGGTCGTCGTGCGCCGACGCCCGCGCGTCGCGTTCTTCTCCACCGGCGACGAGCTCGCCTCGGTCGGGCGGCCGCTCGCCGAGGGGCAGGTCTACGACTCCAACCGCTACACGATCTTCGGCATGCTGAAGCGGCTCGGCTGCGACGTGATCGACCTGGGCGTCGTGCGCGACGACCGCGCGAGCCTCGCCCGCGCGCTCGCCGACGCCTCGGCGGCCGCGGACGTGGTGGTCACCTCGGGCGGCGTCTCGGTCGGCGAGGCGGACTTCACGCGGGAGGTTCTCGCGAGCCTCGGCGAGGTGCTGTTCTGGAAGATCGCGATGCGACCCGGCCGGCCGATGGCCGTCGGCAGGCTGGGCGGCGCGCTCTTCTTCGGGCTGCCCGGCAATCCGGTCGCGGTCATGGTCACCTTCTACCAGTTCGTGCGCGACGCGCTGCTCGCGCTTGCCGGACGCGCCGACGCGTTCGAGCTGCCGACGCTGCGCGTGCCGTGCGAGACGGCGCTGCGCAAGAAGCCCGGCCGCACCGAGTTCCAGCGCGGCGTCCTGGCGCGCAACGCCGCCGGCGAGTGGACGGTGCGCGTGACCGGCGGCCAGGGCTCGGGCGTGCTGCGCTCGATGTCCGAGGCGAACTGCTTCATCGTGCTCGAGCACGCGCGCGGCGGCGTGCAGCCGGGCGACCTGGTGAGCGTCCAGGTCATGGACGGCCTCGCGTGAGCGAGGCGCGAGGGGTGAGGAGCGCGGAGGACGAGCACGCATCGCCCGCCGCGTCGGCGTACCTGACCGTCAAGCAGGCCGCCGAGGTCCTCCACGTCAACCAGAAGAAGCTCTACGCGCTGATCCAGGACGGCGGCCTGCCGGCCACCAAGGCGAGCGGCAAGTGGCTCGTGCCGCGCAAGCTCCTCGACGAATGGATGCTCGAGCAGGCGCACGGCGGCGTGCTGACCGACCGCCTGCTGATCGGCGGCAGCGACGACCCGCTGCTCGCGAGCGCGGTCACGCTGCTCGCGAGCGAGATCCGCGACGCGGCGCTCGTCGCGATCTGCCCCACCGGCACGCGCCTCGGGCTGGAGCTCCTCGCCGGGCGGCGCATCAACGTCTGCGCGATCCACTGGGGCGTCGCCGAGAGCAGCCGCACCGCGCACGTGCAACTCGTCGCCGGATTCCCGGGCAGCCGCGAGTGGGCGATCGTGCGCATGGGGCTGCGCGAGCAGGG
This sequence comes from Burkholderiales bacterium, assembly GCA_023383795.1. GTDB lineage: Bacteria > Pseudomonadota > Gammaproteobacteria > Burkholderiales > SG8-39 > JAABRB01. The sequence goes on from JAHDYJ010000002.1 coordinate 113,900, forward strand.
GATCGTGCTCGCGCGCGAGCGCGCCGGCGTGCGATCGCTCGCCGAGCTCGCGCGCCCGGACGTGCGCTGGGCGAGCCGGCAGGAAGGCGCCGGCACGCAGCACTTCGTGCGGCTGATGCTGCGCGAGCAGGGGATTCCGCCCGAAGCGCTGCGCAGCGAGCAGACGGCTTACTCGGAGCGCCACGCCGCCGCCCTGGTCGCCCAGGGCCAGGCCGATTGCGCGCCGGGCGTGCGCAGCGCCGCCGGCGAGTTCGGACTCGCGTTCCTGCCGCTCGGCTGGGAGGCCTTCGACCTGGTGGTCCCGCGCGCGGTCTTCTTCCGCAGCCTGTTCCAGCGCCTGCTCGATCTGCTGCGCAGCGAGCGGCTCCGCGTGGTCGCGGCGAGCCTGAAGGGCTACGACCTCACGCAGCTCGGGCAGCTCGTGGCCGGCGCGGACGACGCACCGCGCTAGCGAAGCACCGCCGCCGCGCAGGCGGCGGGCTATAATCCGCGCGCGCCGCCGCCCGCCGCGGACCGGCGCCCGTCCCGCCGCCGATGCCCCCGCCGTCCACCGGCCCGCAGCACCATCTGCGCGGCATCCTCCTGCTCGTCGCGGCCGTTTCGACCTTCGCGGTCATGGACACCACGGCGAAGTACCTGTCGCAGACCCACCCGGTGCCGGCGAGCGTGTGGTTCCGGTACGTGTTCCAGACCGTCTTCATGGTCGCGGTGCTCGGTCCGCGCCTCGGGCGCGGCCTGCTGCGCTCGCGCCGTCCCGGGCTGCAGATCGCGCGCGGCGCGGTGCTCGCGCTCTCGACGCTGCTCTACTTCCTCGCGCTCTCGCTGATGCCGATCGCGGAGGCCTCCGCGATCACGTTCCTCTCGCCGCTCCTGCTGACCGCGCTCTCGGTGCTGTTCCTGCGCGAGCGCGTCGCCCCCGTCGCGTGGCTCGCCGTGGCGGCCGGCTTCGCCGGGGTGCTGATCATCGTGCGCCCCGGCGGCGCGGTGTTCACTCCGGCCGCGGCGCTGCCGCTCGCAACCGCGTTCTGCTTCGCCGCCTACCAGCTCATGACGCGGCAGCTCGCGGGCGTCGACTCGAGCGTCGCCACGCTGTTCTACGGTGCGCTCGTCGGCACCGCACTGGTCAGCCTGCCGCTGCCGTTCTACTGGCACCCGCCCGCGACGCTCACCCACGGCCTGCTGCTCGCCATGCTCGGCATCCTGGGCGGCGTCGGCCACTTCGTCCTGATCCGCGCGTTCGAGCACGCCCCCGCATCGGTGCTCGCGCCGTTCGTCTACACCCAGCTCGTCTCGGTGCTGATCCTCGGCTACGTCGTCTTCGGCGACTTCCCGGACGGCTGGTCGCTCGCCGGCATGGCGATCATCGTCGCCTCGGGCGCGTTCATCGCGGCGCGCGGGCGCCGCTGAGGTCCGGGGATGGACACGTCCTTCGGCTCGGCGGTGGTGATCCTGCTGCTGGTGATCGATCCGGTCGGCAACATTCCGCTCTTCGTCACACTGCCGCGCGGAGTGGCGCCGTAGCGGCGCGCCGCGGTAATCGTGCGGGAATGGGCGATCGCGCTCGCCGTGCTGCTCGTCTTCGTGTTCGCCGGCGAGGGCGTGCTGACCCTGTTCGGGCTTTCCGATGCATCGCTCCGGATCGCGGGCGGCGTGATCCTCTTCCTGATCGCGCTGCGCATGATCTTCCAGAGCGGCACCGGCTTATTCGGCGCACTCCCGCAGGGCGAGCCGCTGATCGTGCCGCTCGCGATCCCGGCGATCGCCGGGCCGGGCGCGATGGCGACGGTGATCATTCTCGCCTCGCACGCACCACTGCGGACGGTCGAGTGGATCGGCGCGCTGTCGGTCGCCATGCTCGTCGCGCTCGTCGTGCTGCTCTTCGCCGAGCGCCTGCTCGGCCTGATCTTCACGGCATTCGCGATCGAGATGCTGCTGCGGGGGATCGAGACTTTCGTGACGCAGCTGCGAGTCACCCCACCCTGATCACTCCCATCATCCCGCCCTCCTGGTGCAGGAGCGTGTGGCAGTGAAACATCCAGTCGCCGGGGTTGTCGGCGACGAGCGCGATCTCCACCGTCTCGTGGCGCCCGACGAGGACGGTGTCGCGCCACGGCCGGTGCGGCACCGGGGCGCGGTTGCGCGTCAGCACGCGGAACACGTGCCCGTGCAGATGCATCGGATGCTCCCATCCGGTCTCGTTGCGCAGCGTCAGCACGTAGTGCCGGCCATGGCGCAGCTCGAGCAGCGGCGCGTCGCCGCGCGCCTTGCCGGCGACGCCGTTGATCGCCCAGGCGAGATGGTGCTCGCGCAGCATGCGCTGGATCGGCAGCACCTCGCCCCGCACCCGGGCCTCCCGCAGCGCGCCCATGGCGCCGCCCTGCAGCGCGAGCTCGTGGCGCTCGGCCCTCGCCGGATCGGGCTCGGCGAGCGGATTGTCGGGGAGGCGCGGCACGGCGCCGCGCTCGCCGGCGCGCCGCGGCAGGTCATCCGCGTACGCGATCTCGGCGACGGCCGCGCGGTCGCCCGGATAGTAGGCATCTTCGATCGCGTGCCGCTCGCCCGGCTTGCCGTCGAAGTCGATGACGAGGTCCGCGCGCATGCCCGGCGCGAGCACGAGCCCGCGCTCGCCGAGCGGGTGCGGCGCGACCGGCTGCCCGTCGAGCGCGACGACGACCGGGCGGTGCGCGGCGAAGCGCAGGCCGAAGATGCGCGCCACCGCGGCGTTCACGAGCCGCAGGCGCACGCGCTCGCCGGCGCGCACCGCGAGCGGATGCTCGCGCGCGTAGCGGCCGTTGATCGTCACGACGCTGCCGAGCCGCCCGGCGTGCGTGAGGTCGTGCAGGTCGTTGAAATCCTCCTGGATCGCGGCGTGGCGCGTCATGCGCCAGTCGGCGAGCACCCAGACGAGATCGCGGTCGACCTCGATCGGGCGCTCCTCCTCGACGATCAGCGCCCCGTGCAGACCGCGCGCGACCTGCTCGTAGCTCGCGAGGTGCGGGTGGTACCAGTAGGTGCCCGCGTCGGGCACCGTGAACTCGTACGCGAAGCGCTCGCCCGGCCGCACCGGCGGCTGCGTGACGTGCGGCACCCCGTCCATGGCGTTCGGCACGCGGATGCCATGCCAGTGGATCGTCGTGTCCTGCCCGGGCAGCCCGTTCGCGAGCGCGATCCGCAGACGCTCGCCCTGTCTCACGCGCAGCACCGGCCCGGGCGTGACGCCGTTGTAGGCCCAGACCGCGGTGGCAGGGTACTGCGCCGGCGCGAGCTGCTGCGCGGCCGGCGCCGCCTCGAGCACGGCGGGGTTCGCGGACGCGGCGCCGGCCACCCGCGGCGCGCCCAAAAAACCGGCCAGCGCAAGGCTGGCCGATGCCTTCAGGAAATCGCGGCGGCCCGCGGCGCCGCCGCCTTCCTCACGCTTCACGCCTCACTCCTCATTCGGGCTCACATCCGCTCGAAGATCGCCGCGATGCCCTGTCCGCCGCCGATGCACATCGTGACGAGCGCGTGGCGCCTGTCGATCCGCTCGAGCTCGTAGAGCGCCTTGACGGTGAGGATCGCGCCGGTCGCTCCGATCGGATGGCCGAGCGCCACGGCGCCGCCGTTCGGGTTCACCCGCGCCGGATCGAGCTCGAGGTCGCGCGTCACCGCCATCGCCTGCACCGCGAACGCCTCGTTCGACTCGATCACGTGCATGTCGGCGGGCTTCATGCCGGTCTTCTCGAACACCCGCCGCACCGCCGGAATGGGCCCGAGCCCCATCACCTGCGGCTCCACGCCGGCATGCGCGTACCCGACCAGCCGCGCGAGCGGCTTCGCGCCCTGCCTTTCCGCGGCGGCGCGCTCCATCAGCACGACCGCGGCCGCGCCGTCGTTGATCCCGGACGCGCTGCCGGCGGTGACCGTGCCGTCCTTCTTGAACACCGGCTTCAGCTTGGCCAGGTCCTCCGGCTTGACGTCCTTGCGGACGTGCTCGTCGGTGTCGAACGTCACCGTGCCCTTGCGGGTCTTCAGCTCGATCGGGATGATCTGGCTCTTGAAGCGACCCTCGGCGATCGCTCTCGCGGCGCGGCGATGGCTCTCGACCGAGAACGCGTCCTGCTCCTCGCGCGTGAAGCCGTACTTCGCGGCGATGTTCTCGGCGGTCACGCCCATGTGGCCGTGGCCGAACGGGTCGTGCAGCGCGGCGGTCATCGCGTCGATCACCGCGGCGTCGCCCATGCGCTGCCCCCAGCGCGCCGCCGGCAGGAAGTACGCCGCGCGGCTCATGCTCTCGGCGCCGCCCGCGACCGCGACGTCGCAATCGCCGAGCATGATGTGCTGCGCGGCCGACACGATCGCCTGCAGCCCGCTGCCGCACAGCCGGTTCACCGTCAGGCACGGCGTGCCGACCGGCAGGCCGCCCTCGACCGCCGCCACGCGCGAGATGTACATGTCGCGCGCCTCGCCGTGGATCACGCTGCCGATCACGACGTGCCCGACCGTGGCCGGATCGACCTTCGCGCGCGCGACGGCCTCGCGGATCACGGTCGCGCCGAGCTGGGTCGGCGGAACGTCCTTGAGCGCCCCGCCGTAGTCGCCGATCGCCGCCCGCACCCCCGCTACCACTACGACTTCACGAGCCATGTCGTCCTCCTGTCGCTAGAGCTGTCTCAGAATCGCGCCCGTGCCTCTTCCTGAGCCGAGGTCGTACGAACAAGGGGCGCCTCCCCTGCATTTCCGGCGCATGCGCATTCCGGTCTCGAGACGGTTCCGGCCCGCGCGGTCCGCCGCGCGGGAACGATCCGCCGTTCACGCGGGTGCCGTGCGGCGCGCCTTGCCCGCGACCTCGCCCGCCGCCGCTTCCCGGTTGGAGCCGCCGCGGCGCGGGATGGTTCGCGCCGGCGCCCCGAACAGGTCGTGCGCGTCGGACCGCTCGATCAGGACGTCCGCCCAGTCGCCCGCCTGCAAGCCGCCTGCGCGCGCGACGTGCACCACGCCGTCGATCTCCGGCGCGTCCGCCGCCGAGCGGGCGATCGCGCGGCGCTCACCCGCCTGGTCGACCAGCACCCGCAGCGTGCGCCCCACCTTGCGCGCCAGACGCCGGGCGCTCACCGCCGCCTGCGCGGCCATGAAGCGCGCGCGGCGCTCTTCCTGGATCTCGGGCGCCACCGCGCCCGGCAGGGCGTTCGCCGCGGCGCCCTCGACCGGCGAGTAGGCGAAGCAGCCGACCCGATCGAGCTCGGCCGCCTCGACGAAGGCGAGCAGCTCCTCGAACTCCGCCTCGGTCTCGCCGGGGAAGCCGACGATGAACGTGCTCCTGATCGCGAGCTCGGGACACGCGGCGCGCCACGCGCGCACGCGCTCGAGGTTGTTCTCCGCGCCCGCCGGGCGCCGCATGAGCCTGAGGATGCGCGGGCTCGCGTGCTGGAACGGCACGTCGAGGTACGGCAGGATGCGCCCGTCGGCCATCAGCGGCAGCACCTCGTCGACGTGCGGATAGGGATACACGTAGTGCAGCCGTACCCAGACGCCGAGGCTGCCGAGCGCCTGCGCGAGCTCGGTCATGCGGGTGCGAATCGGCCGGCCGTTCCAGAAGCCGGTCCGGTAGCGCACGTCGACGCCGTACGCGCTGGTGTCCTGGGCGATGACGAGCAGCTCCTTGACGCCGGCCTTGACCAGGTTCTCGGCCTCGCGCATCACGTCGCCGATCGGACGGCTGACGAGCGCCCCGCGCATCGACGGGATGATGCAGAAGGTGCAGCGGTGGTTGCAGCCTTCCGAGATCTTCAGGTACGCGTAGTGCCGCGGCGTGAGCCGGATGCCCTGCGGCGGCACGAGATCGGTGAACGGGTCGTGCGGCCGCGGCCGCTCGGCGTGCACGGCCGCCATCAGGGCGTCGACGTCGTGCGGGCCGGTCACCGCGAGCACCGCGGGATGCGCGCGGCGCACGCGCTCGCCCTGCGCGCCGAGGCAGCCGGTCACGATCACCCGCCCGTTCGCGGCGAGCGCCTCGCCGATCGCGTCCAGCGACTCCTCGACCGCCGCGTCGATGAAGCCGCAGGTATTGACGACCACCAGGTCGGCGCCGTCGTACGTGCCGGAGATCGCGTAGCCCTCGGCGCGGAGCTGCGTCAGGATGCGCTCGGAGTCGACCAGCGCCTTCGGGCAGCCGAGCGAGACGAATCCGACCCTCGGCGCGCCGGTCGCCGGGATCGCGCGCCGCGCCCGCGCGTGCGCCGCCTTGCGCTGCGTCACTCCCGCTCGTCCGGCTTGCCGCCGGAGCCGCGGCCGCCCTCGGCCGGCTGGCCGGTGCTCGAGAAGGCGGTGAACATGTTGCGCGTCTGCGCCTGCAGCTGGTCCTGCATCTGCTGGAACATGTTCTTGCTCTGCTCCAGGTAGGTCTGCATGAGGCTCTGCATGGCAGGGCCCTGGAACGTGAGGAACTGCGACCAGAGCTCCTGGTTCGCCTTGCCGGAGTCGCCGTAGAGCGAGCGCGTCTGCTCCTGCATGTTCTTCTGGATCTCCATGAACGCCTGGATGTTGCGCTCCAGGTAGTTGCCCATGATCCCCTGCATCGCGTTGCCGTAGAAGCGGATGAGCTGCGTGAGCGCGTCGTGCGAGAACATCGGCGACCCGGCCGATTCCTCCTCCAGGATGATCTGGAGCAGGATCTGGCGCGTGAGATCCTCGCCGGACTTGGCGTCGAGGACCTGGAACTGCTCGTGCTTCAGCACCAGCTCCTTCACGTCCGCGAGCGTGATGTAGCTCGACGTCTGCGTGTCGTACAGGCGACGGTTCGGGTACTTCTTGATCAGGCGGACGTTATCGGGCATGGGCTCGGCGACTGCGTTGGGTTGCATGAGTGACGGCGAGGGCGAATGATGCCATTAGTCCGCAGCCGCCCCGACTTGCCAAAGCGGCTGCGCAGGAGTAGATTGCTGCATTGCAGCACGCGTGCGCGCCGCGTCCGCGCACGCCGCCCGCCGCCCCGCATTTTCGTCCGAGAGAGGCCCGTCATGACCGAACCCACCAAGGACATGGCCGCCTGGAACCAGGCCGCCGTCGAGGCTGCTATGAGCTACGCGCGCACCAGCCTCGCCACCGCCGAACAGCTGCTCAAGCTGAATCTCGAGGCCGCGCGCGCCGCGCTGGAGCAGAACAGCAAGGCCGCGCGCGAGCTGCTCGCCGCCGACGATCCGGCGCAGCTGATGGCGCTGCGCGGCAAGCTCGCGCAGACGAGCGTGCAGCACGCCGCGACCTACGCGAGCAGCGTCTACGAGGTGGTCGCCGGCACGCAGGCGCAGCTCGCGCAGATGTTCGAGCAGAGCGTCGCGCGCGTGTCGCAGGACATCGCCGAGTCCGCCGAGCGCATGGGGCGGACGGCGCCGGGCGGCGAGCTCTCCGTCGCGGCGATCAAGTCCACCCTGAACGCGACCGCGGCGGTGATGGACAGCCTGAACCAGGCGACGCGGCAGTTCGCCCAGCTCTCCGAAGCCGCGATGAAGACCGCCGCCGAGCAGATGGTCCGCAGCACGGGGAAGAAGTAGCCTCATCGATCTCGCCTCGTCGATCTCCAGTCGCCGCCCCGGGGCACGCCGTCGCGGGGGGCGTTCGCGTCGCGCGCCGCGCGGCGCGCCGTACAAGTGCTGCCCGCCGGTGATGGCGATGTTCGCGCCGGGCACGAACGCCGCCACCACCGAGCACAGGTAGATGATCAGGCCGGCGACCTCCTCGGGCTTGCCGAGCCGGCCGACCGGGATCTGCGGGATGATCTTCGTCTCCAGGATGTCCTTCGGGATCGCCGTCACCATCTTGGTGCCGATGTAGCCGGGCGAGATCGTGTTCACGGTCACGCCCTTGCGCGCCACCTCGAGCGCGAGCGCCTTGGTGAAGCCGTGCATGCCCGCCTTGGCGGCCGAGTAGTTGGTCTGGCCGAACGCGCCTTTCTGGCCGTTCACCGACGAGACGTTGATGATGCGGCCCCAGCCGCGCTCGACCATGCCGTCGCACACCGGCTTGGTCATGTTGAAGACGCTGTCCAGGTTGGTCTTCATGACCGCGTCCCAGTCCGGCTTGCCCATCTTCTTGAAGGTCATATCGCGGGTGATCCCGGCGTTGTTGACCAGGATGTCGACCGGCCCCACCTCGCCCTGCACCCGCACGACGCACTGCTGGCACGACTCGAAATCCGAGACGTCGACCGGAACGGGGTGGAAGTCGTAGCCGCGCGACTTCATCTCGGCGTTCCACCCGGCCGCGTTCTTGTTGCCCGGCGAGTGCGTCACCACGACGCGGAACCCGGCGTCGTGCATCTTGGTGCTGATGGTCTCGCCAAGGCCACCCATGCCGCCCGTGATCAGGGCCACTCTCTGCGCCATCGTCTCCTCCTTGCTGCCCTATACAGCCCGCCGGCGCTGCCGGCGCGCCGAAACCGTCACGTTGTAGCGTGTCATTATGGCACGCCTCGGCAACGTCGCCGGCGCCGCGATCGCCGCGTCACTCCATGTGCAGGCCGCCGTTGATCGAGATGTTGGCGCCGGTGATGTAGCCCGCCTCGTCCGAGCACAGGTAGGCGATCAGCCCGGCGATCTCCTCCGGCTCCGCGAGCCGGCCCATCGGGATCGCGGCGATGATGTTCTGCAGGATCTCCGGCTTGATCGCGCGCACCATGTCGGTGTTGACGTAGCCCGGCGAGAGCGTGTTCACGGTCACGCCCTTCTTCACGACCTCCTGCGCGAGCGCCTTGGAGAAGCCGTGCATGCCGGCCTTGGCGGCCGAGTAGTTCGTCTGGCCGAACTGGCCCTTGAGCGCGTTCACCGACGAGATGTTGACGATCCGGCCCCAGCCGCGCTCCATCATGCCGTCGACGACCTGGCGGGTGACGTTGAACACCGAGTTCAGGTTGGTGTTGATCACCGAGTACCAGTCGGAGGGAGTCATGCGCCGGAACACGCCGTCGCGCGTGATGCCGGCGTTGTTCACCAGGATGTCGATCGGCCCGACCGCCGAGCGGACGTTGTAGAACATCTCGGCGCAGGAGTCGTAGTCCTCGACGTTGCCCTCCGCGGCATAGACCGCGAAGCCCTGGTTGCGCATCTCGTGCAGCCACTCGTCCTTCTTCTCGTAGCCCGGCAGGCAGTTGGCGATCACCTTGCGTCCATCGCGCGCGAGCCGCTTGCAGATCGCGGTCCCGATGCCGCCCATGCCGCCCGAAACGAAAGCGACCCTTACAGTCATGCGCAGCTTCCTTCCCCGTGCTCCATCGACCCGGGCCGGCCGCCGCGGGGGCATCGCGAGGGCACCCGGACCCTCGCGCATGCCCGCCCGCCGCGGCGAACGGCTTCCGCGCCTTGTTCTTCGATCAGCGCTCGACCGCGAGCGCGACGCCCATGCCGCCGCCGATGCAGAGCGACGCGAGGCCCTTGCGGGCGTTGCGGCGGCCCATCTCGTGCAGCAGCGTCACCAGGATCCGGCAGCCCGACGCCCCGATCGGGTGCCCGATCGCGATCGCGCCGCCGTTGACATTGATCTTCGCGGTGTCCCAGCCCATCTCCTTGTTGACCGCGCAGGCCTGCGCCGCGAACGCCTCGTTGATCTCCATGAGTTCCAGGTCGTCCTTCGTCCAGCCCGCCTTCGACAGGCAGAGCTTCGACGCGGGCACCGGTCCCATGCCCATGATCTTCGGGTCGACGCCCGCCGACGAGTAGGCGCGGACGCGCGCAAGCGGCTTGAGGCCGAGCGCCTCGGCCTTCCTCGCCGACATCATCACCACCGCCGCGGCGCCGTCGTTGATGCCGGAGGCGTTGCCGGCGGTGACGGTGCCCTGCTTGTCGAACGCCGGCCTGAGCGCGGCGAGCGTCTCGATCGTGGTGCCGTGCTTCGGGTACTCGTCGGCGTCGAACACGACCGGCGCGCCCTTCTTCTGCGGGATCTCGAGCGGCACGATCTCGTCGGCGAAGCGCCCGGCCTTCTGCGCCTCCTCCGCCTTGCGCTGCGACTCGAACGCGAAGCGGTCCTGGTCCTCGCGCGTGACGCCGTACTTCTTGGCGACGTTCTCCGCGGTGACGCCCATGTGATACTGGTTGTAGACGTCCCACAGGCCGTCGACGATCATCGAGTCCTGCAGCTTCGCGTCGCCCATTCGGAACCCGCCGCGCGAGCCCATCATCACGTGCGGCGCCTGGCTCATGCTCTCCTGGCCGCCGGCGATCACGATCTCGGCGTCGCCCGCCTTGATCGCCTGCGCGGCGAGATGGGTCGCCTTCAGGCCCGATCCGCACACCTTGTTGATGGTCATCGCCGGCACCATGTCGGGCAGCCCGGCCTTCAGCGCCGCCTGCCGCGCCGGGTTCTGGCCGACCCCCGCCGTCAGCACCTGGCCCAGGATCACCTCCGACACCTGGTCCGGCGCGATCCGGGTCTTCGCCAGCAGCGCGCGGATGACGTGCGCGCCGAGGTCCGCCGCCGGGAACTTCACCAGCGCGCCGTTGAAGCTGCCGACCGCGGTGCGCGCCGCGGCCACGATCACGACATCAGTCATTCGGTGCCTCCTTCACGATTGCAGGCCGCCCGGCCCGCTGTTCAAACGACCCGGTGCTGCACGTAGCGCCCGGGGGCGTCCTCGATGCGCCGGTACCTGCCGCCGCCCAGGCGCTTCGGCGCCGGGGTCTCGCCGCCCGCGAACTGCGCGAGCCACGCGTCCCAGTCGCGCCACCAGCTGCCGTTCACCTCGCGCGCGCCGGCGAGCCAGGCGTCGGGCGAGTCGGTCAGGAACTCGCCCGTCCAGTAGCTGCGCCGGTTCTTCGACGCCGGGTTGACCACGCCGGCGATGTGTCCGCTCGCGCCGAGCACGAAGCGCTTGCGGCCCCCGAGCAGCCGGGTCGCCGCATAGCCCGACGTCCACGGCACGATGTGATCCTCGCGGGTCGCGAGGATGTAGGCCGGCATCCGCAGGCGCCCGAGGTCCACCGGCTCGCCGCACACGGTGAGCGCGCCCGGATCGCGCAGCCGGTTCTCGAGGTACATGTTGCGCACGTACCAGCAGTACCACGGCCCCGGAAGGTTGGTCGAGTCGGCGTTCCAGTACAGGATGTCGAACGGCTCGGGCGAGCGCCCCTTGAGGTAGTTGTTCACCACGTACGACCACACGAGGTCGTTCGCGCGCAGCATCGAGAAGACGAACGCGAGATTGCGCCCTTCCATGATCCCGCCGCGGCCGATCTCGGCCTCCTTCGCCGCCACGCTCGCCTCGTCGACGAGCAGCCCGATCTCGCCGGTGTCGGCGAAGTCGAGCAGCGTCGCGAGCAGCGTGAGGCTCTCGACCCAGTCCTCGCCGCGCGCGGCGAGCACCGCGAGCGCCGAGGCGAGCAGCGTTCCGCCGACGCAGAAGCCGAGCGCGTTGACCCGGTCGGCCTGCGCGACGCCGCGCGCGACCGCGAGCGCCTCGATCACGCCGTCGCGCACGTAGTCGTCCCAGGTCAGGTGCCCGAGCTCGGCGGTCGGGTTGCGCCAGGACACCATGAACACCGTGCTGCCCTGCGCCACCGCGTGGCGGACGAACGAGTTCTCAGGGGCGAGGTCGAGCACGTAGAACTTGTTGATGCACGGCGGGATGATCACCAGCGGGCGGCGCCGCACCTTCGCGCCCGCCGGCGCGTACTGGATGATCTGCACGAGCTCGTTCTCGTGGATCACCGCCCCCGGCGTGACCGCGAGGTTCCGGCCGACGCCGAACGCGGCCTCCTCGGTGGTGGAGATGCGGCCGCGCGCGAAGTCGACGAAGAGGTTCTGCGCGCCGCGCGTGATCGTCCCGCCGTTCGTCTCCCGCGCGAGGCGCAGCACCTCGGGATTGGTCGCGGCGAAGTTGGCCGGGCTGGCGGCATCGACGAGCTGGCGCGCGAAGAACCGCAGCCGGCCCTTGGCGCGCGGCTCGATCTCGGCGGCCTCGACGAGCTCGGTGACGAACTGCGCGTTCAGCAGGTAGCTCTGCTTGAGGAAGTCGTAGTAGGCATCCTCGCGCCATTCCGCGGCCGCGAAGCGCCGGTCGCCCGCCGCGGGCCGCGCGACCGGCTCGGCCGGCCGGCCGGCGCTCCGCGCGAAGGCCGCGCCCCACAGCGCGGCCGAGCGCTTGTGATGCGCGGCGTAGAGCTCGGTCGCCCGCGCCGAGCGCGTCGACCATTCCGCGAGCTGCCGGTAGGCGTCCGCGTCGACGCCGGTCGCATCGGCACCGCCCACGTTGGCGCCGCCGGCAAGCCACTGCAGCAGGCCGGCCACGGCCTCCGCTGCGGGGGGCGTGGCGGCACCGCTCGGCAGGTATCCTGAGGCGGGCAACTTTCCTTTCTGCAACAGCGGATTAACCCGGAGAATCGCGGCAGTATTGCACCGCACAAACAGCGTGTCAAGAAAGCCAGCCGGGGCCGGGATTTCCATTGCGGATCAGAGGCTCACGCGGTCTGACCGGCGTGCCGCCCCTGCTAGAATCGGCGCACCGCCCCCGCCCCCGATGCACATCGTCGCGATCGCCTGGCTCTTCGTCACCGTCCTGATGGCTGCCTCCGAGACGAGCCTGACGGCGGCCATGCTGACCCTCTTCTTCTATGGCATCGCGCCGCTCGGTTTGTTCTGGTGGCTGGTCGGCACGCCGGCGCGCCGCGCTCGCCGCCGGCGCTCAGTGGCCGTGGGCGAGCTCTCCGGCGAGCCAGATCAGCAGCACGCCGAGCCCGATCAGTAGCACCTGCTGCGCGGTCGCGCGCAGCTCGGTCCGCCGGTGCAGCGACGGGATGAGATCGGCGACGGCGACGTAGATCATGCTCGCGGCGGCGAGCGCGAGGAGCGTGTTGACCCAGCCCTGCAGCTGCTGGAGCGCGAAGTATCCGCCAAGCGCGCCGACGAACATCGCCAGGCTCGAGACGAGGTTCAGCACGAGCGCGCGCGCGCGCGAGAAACCCGAGTGCAGCAGGATCAGGAAGTCGCCCACTTCCTGCGGGATCTCGTGCGCGATCACGGCGGTCGCGGTCACCACCCCCAGCGCGGGACTCTCGATGAACGCGGCGGCGATCAGCACGCCGTCGACGAAGTTGTGGAAGCTGTCGCCGATCAGGATCAGCGTGCCCGAGCGGCCGTGGTCGTGGGCGCCGTGCGCGTGCGCGGCCGCGTGCCGGCCGGCGTCCGCCGCCGCTCCGGGCGGCTCCTCCTCGCCGATGTGGAAGTGGCGCCACAGCACCAGCTTCTCGAGCAGGAAGAAGGCGAGGATGCCGCCGAGCACGGTGGCGGCGACCACGCGGGCGTCCCGGGAGGTCTCGAGCGCGTGCGGCAGGATCTCGAGAAACGCCGCGCCGAGCAGCGCGCCGATCGCGAAGCTCACCAGCGCGCCGATCCATCGCTGCGGCGTCGCGAACGAGAGCGCCGCGGCACACGCGATCGACAGCACGGCGCCGACGACGCTCGCCACGGTGATGTATCCGAGCGTGCTCACGTCAATCGATCCAGATCACGGTCGCCATGCGCCCGGTCCCGCCGTCGCGCCGGTACGAGTAGAACCGGTCGCGCTCGGCGAAGGTGCACCACCCGCCCCCGTGCACGGCGGTCACGCCGAGCCGCGCGAGCCGCAGCCGGGCGAGCGCGTACAGATCGGCGTGGTACTTGTCCGGGCGGCCGGCGCGGAACGCGCCGGCGGCTGCCGGGTCCTCGCTGACGAACGCGCTGCGGACGTCGCCGCCGACCTCGTAGGCCGCCTGGCCGATCGCGGGACCGAGCCATGCGAGCAGGCGCTCGCCGGCGACGCCCATGCGCGCGACCGCGGCCTCGAGCACGCCGGCCGCGAGACCGCGCCAGCCGGCGTGCACCGCCGCGACGGCCGCGCCGTCGCGCTCGGCGAGCAGCACGGGCAGGCAGTCCGCCGTGAGGACCGCGCAGGCGCGGTGGCGTGTGCGCGCGACTGCGGCGTCCGCCTGCACGAGCGCCGGGACGCTCTCCGCGTCGACTACGCCGGTGCCGTGCACCTGGTGCAGCCAGAGCGGGTCGAGACCGAGCACGCCGCGCAGCACCTCGCGGTTGCGCTCCACCGCGGCCGGATCGTCGCCGACGCGCGTCGCCAGATTGAGCGAAGCGTAGGGGCCGCGGCTGCATCCGCCGGCGCGGATGGTCGAGAGCGCGCGCACGCGCGCCGGCGCCGGCCACTGCGGGACGATCCAGCCGTGCGGCGGCGCGAGGCTCAACCGAGCGCGTCCAGGAGCGCGCGCAGATCGGCGGGCAGCGGCGAGGTCCAGCCGACCTCCGCGCGCGTCACCGGGTGCGTGAGCGCGAGCCGCGCCGCGTGCAGCGCTTGGCGCGGGAACGTCGCGAGCGCGGCCGGCGTGCCGGCCGCGCGCCGGCCGTACACCGGATCGCCGACGAGCGGATGCCCGATCGAATCCATGTGCACGCGGATCTGGTGCGTGCGTCCGGTCTCGAGGCGGCACTCGACGAGCGTCGCGCCGCGGAACCGGCGCAGCACCGCGTAGCGCGTGCGCGCGGGCTTGCCGCGGGCGGCGACCGCCATGCGGGTGCGCGCGACCGGATGACGTCCGATCGGCGCGTCCACCGTGCCGCCGACGCGCAGCGCGCCGTGCACCAGCGCGAGGTACTCGCGGCGCACGCTGCGCGCGTGCAGCTGCCGCGCGAGATCGGTCTGCGCCGCCAGCGTCTTCGCGACCACCAGCAGGCCGCTCGTGTCCTTGTCCAGGCGGTGGACGATGCCGGCGCGCGGCAGCGCGGCGTTCCGCGGCGCGTGATGCAGGATCGCGTTCAGGAGCGTCCCGCGCCAGTTGCCGCTGCCCGGATGCACGACCAGCCCGGCGGGCTTGTCGATCACCAGGATCGCATCGTCCTCGTAGACGACGTTCAACGCGATCGCCTCGGGGCCGAACGCCGACGCGCGCGGGTCGGCGGCCGGCTCGACGCGCACCCGCTCGCCGCCCCAGACCTTGCGCTTGCCGGCGTTGCCGGTCGGGCGGGCCGCGTCCACGGTCACGCGCCCCTCGCGCAGCCAGGCCTGCATGCGGCTGCGCGAGTGCTCCGGGAACATGCGCGCGAGCGCCTGATCGAGGCGCACGCCGGCGAGCTCGTCGGGGACCCGCCGCACCTCGGCGGCGCTATAATCCGCGCTGCTCGGAGCGGGCGCGCGTTGGGCGCGCTCCGGCGCCTTCTTCGTCGACGTTTCCTCGCGTTCGGGTCGCAACATGTGGCGTAGTTTAGCGGTTCTGCTCATCGTCCTGCTCGCCGGCTGCAGCCGCTTCCAGACCGACGACCCGACGGTCGGCTGGACGGCGCAGCGCCTGTACACCGAGGCGAAGGACGAGCTCTCGAGCGGCAACTACGAGACGGCGATCTCCTACTTCGAGAAGCTCGAGGCGCGCTTCCCCTACGGGCGCTACGCGCAGCAGGCCCAGCTCGAGGTCGCCTACGCCCACTACCGCAACGGGGATCCGGCCTCGGCGATCGCCGCGATCGAGCGGTTCATCAAGCTGCATCCGAACCACCCGAACGTCGACTATGCCTACTACCTGAAGGGCATCGTCAACTTCTACGAGGACCAGAGCACGCTCGCGCAGTGGTTCGGCGAGGACCCGTCGCACCGCGACCCGCGCTCGGCGCGCGACTCTTTCGCCGCGTTCAAGGAGCTGGTGGCCAAGTACCCGCAGAGCAAGTACGCGCCCGACGCGGTCGCGCGGATGAATTACCTGGTGAACGGGCTCGCGTACCACGAGGTGCACGTGGCGCGTTACTACTACCGGCGCGGCGCGTTCGTCGCGGCCGCCAACCGCGCCCAGTTCGCGGTCAAGACCTACCCCGAGACGCCGGCCACGGAAGAGGCCCTCTACATCCTGGTGCGCGCGTACGAGCAGCTCGGCATGAAGGAGCTGCGCGACGACGCCGAGCGCGTGCTGCGCACCAACTTCCCGGGCAGCAGCCTGCTGCGCGAAGGCGGGGTGGCGCCCGAGCCGGCCTGGTGGAAGTTCTGGCAGCCGCGCAGCTGAGCGCCGCGCCGCACGCTCAGCCCTCGGCGAGGCCCTCCTCCCGCATGTGATCGCGGATCACGGTGTCGATGCCGGTGTCCGCGGTGAATCCCATCGCGCGCGCCCGTGGCGTCTCGATCCGCGTCGGCCAGGTGTCGACGATCGCGGTGATGCGCGGATCCGGCACGAACTTCAGCCGCGCGGCCGCGCGCGCGCCGGCGATGCGCGCCATGGCGTCCACCGCCTCGCGCACCGTCACCGAGATCCCCGGCAGGTTCAGCACGCGGTGGTGGCCCCACGCCGCCGCCGGCAGCGCGAGAGCATGCAGGAACGCGTCGATCGCCTTGCGCGGCGAGAGCAGCCAGATGCCGGTGGTGTCGGGCACCGGGCACTCGTAGTCGCGGCCGGCGAGCGGCTCGCGGATGATCGCGCTCGCGAACGACGAGGCGGCGAGATTCGGCCGGCCCGGCCGCACGACGATCGTCGGCAGCCGCAGGCTGCGGCCGTCGATGAAGCCGCGCCGCGAGTACTCGGTGACGAGGTACTCGCCGATCACCTTCTGCACGCCGTAGGAGGTCTGCGGCGTCGGCGTCGTGGCGTCGTCGAGCGTCGCCGGCAGCGCGCCGCCGAACGCCGCGACCGAGCTTGCGAAAACGAGCCGCGGCGGTCGTGCCAGGCGGCGGCACGCTTCGAGCAGCACGCGCGTGCCGTCGAGGTTCACGCGCATGCCGAGATCGAAGTCGGCCTCCGCGCCCGCGCTCACCACCGCGGCGAGGTGGAACACCGCCGCGGTGTCCGCGTCGAGCGCGGTCTCGATCACGCCGGGCGCGCTGAGGTCCCCGGTCACGGTGTGCAGGCGCGGATCGGCCGCGGCCGGGAACGCCGTGTCGAGCAGCGTGATCCGCGAGACCGGCGCCGGCTTGCCGTCCGGCCCGCTCAACGTGCCCTGCGCGAGCAGAGTGCGCGCGAGGCGATAGCCGAGGAATCCGCCGCCGCCGGTGATGAAGACCTTCATGCGCGCTCCTCCCGCTGCGCCGCAGTCTGCGGCGTCAGGGGCCGATTCTAGGCGATCTTGCGGACGGCTCAGCCCGCGGCGGCGGCATCGCGCGCACGGTCCGGCGCCGGTGCCGCAGGCGCGTCGGCCGGCGCGGCGCCGGCCGATCCAGCGAAGAACCGGCGCACCTCCTCGAGCTCGCGCGTGCGGCGCATCGGCGGCAGGCTCGCGAGCAGCCGGGCGCCGTAGCTGCGCGTCGCGAGGCGCGGGTCGCAGATCATCAGGACGCCGCGGTCCTGCTCGTCGCGGATCAGCCGGCCGGCGCCCTGCTTCAGCAGCAGGGCCGCCGCCGGCAGCTGCAGCTCGACGAACGCGTTGCGGCCCGCGCGCTTCAGCGCCGCGAGCCGCGCGGCGAACACGGGATCCTCGGGCGGCGCGAACGGCAGCTTGTCGATGACGACGACCGACAGCGCCTCGCCGCGCACGTCGACGCCTTCCCAGAAGCTCGCCGCGCCGACGAGGACGGCGTTGCCGAGACGGCGGAACCGTTCGAGCAGCGCGCTGCGCGTGCCCTGCCCCTGCAGCAGCAGCGGCAAGTCGAGGCCGGCGTCGCGCAGCGCCGCGCCCAGCCGCGCATGCGCGCGCCGCATCGCGCGCAGCGTCGTGAACAGCAGGAACGCGCGGCCGCCGCTCGCCCGGATGACCGGCAACGCGGCGTCGACCACCGCGTCGGTGTGCGCTTCGGTGTTCGGCTCCGGAAGCGCGCGCGGCAGATAGAGCAGGCCGTGATGCGCGTAGTCGAACGGGCTGCCCCAGCACGCCGTCTCGGCGTCCTCGAGCCCGAGCATGCGCTGGAAGTGCGAGAAGTCCCCGTCGACCGCGAGCGTGGCCGAGACGAGGATCCACGCCCGCCGATGCTCGTCGAGCTGGCGGCGGAAGATCGGCGCGATCGAGAGCGGGGTCGCGTGCAGCGCGAGGGAGTGCGTGTGCGCCTCGATCCAGCGCACGAGCTCCTCGCCCGCACCCTCGCGCCAGGCGTGCAGCCGCTCGGCGAGCGCGCGTGCGCGCTCGGCGCAGTTGGCGAGGCCCTCGCCGCGCTCGGCGAGGCCGCCGAGCGCGGCGGCGAGCCGGCCGAGCGCCGCGGCGAAGCGCGCGATCGCCGTGCCGAACGCCTCGTTCCGCTCGACGGCGGCGGCGGGCTGCCGGCCTTCGCGCAATCCCGCCGCGAGCCGCAGGTCGCGCGCGCCGCGATCCATCGCGCGCACGAGCTCGCGCAGCTCCGGCGCCTCGGCGAGGGCCTCGGCGAGCGTGTCGCGCGCGAGCTCGAGCGCCTGGCCGGTGGTGACCGACCGGCCGAAGAAGAGCGTGGCGGTGTCGGGCAGCTGATGCGCCTCGTCCAGGATGATCGTATTGCAGGTCGGCAGGAGCTCGGCCATGCCTTCGTCGCGCAGCACGACGTCGGCGAAGAAGAGATGGTGGTTCACCACCACCACGTCGGCGGCGAGCGCCTCGCGGCGCGCCCGCATCACGAAGCAGTCGCGAAGGCGGCTGCAGCCCTGGCCGAGGCAGTTCTCGCGCGTCGAGGTCGCGAGGCTCCAGGCTTCGGCGTCCTCGGGCACCTCGGCGAGCTCGGCGCGGTCGCCGGTCTGGGTGCGGCGCGCGAACCCGGCGATGAGTTGCAGGTCGTGCGCCGACTCTCGGCTCGAGAGCCGGCCGTCCTTGAGATTGCGCTCCAGATGATGCTGGCAGACGTAGTTCGCCCGGCCCTTGAGAAGCGCGCCCGCGACCGGCAGCCCGAGCACCTGCCGGACGATCGGCAGATCGCGGCCGAAGAGCTGGTCCTGTAGCGTCTTCGTCCCGGTCGAGACGAGCACCTTGCCGCCACTCGCGAGCGCCGGCACGAGGTACGCGAAGGTCTTGCCGGTGCCCGTGCCCGCCTCGGCGACGAGCGCGCGCCCGGCGCCGATCGCCGCCTCGATGCGCTGGGCGAGCTCCACCTGCTGCGCGCGCATGCGGTAGCCGGGCACCGCGCGCGCGAGCGGCCCGTCGGCGGCGAACACCGCGGCGAGCGGCGATGCGTCGGCGGCGCCGTTCACTCGAGCTCGTCCACCCTGACCCACACGCGCGAGGAGGACTGGCGCGACGCCGTACTGCGCGAGAGGACGCCGCGCTCCTCGCGGGTCGTGCTCCGGTCGATGCCGCCGAGCTCGAACCACTCGCCGAGACGGCCGCTCGCGGTGGTACCGATGCGCTGCGAGCTCACGCCGCCCGGTCCGTGGCGCCCGGGCGCCTCGCGCTGCGGATTGATCTCGAGCGTCACGCGATCGCCCGACACGCGCGGGAGCACGTAGAAGCCGCTGCCGACGTCGCGATAGACGACCGTCTCGCTCACGACCGCGCCGCCGGGGCCGCGCGTCACGCTGCGGGTCGGCACTGGAACGCTCTGGCCGATGCCGATGTAGGCCGGCGTGCCTTCGAGCGCCTGCACCTGCTGCGCGAGCCGGTCGTCGCCGGCGCGCGTCGAGTCCTGGATGCGCACGCTCACGCCGCTGCCGGCCGGCGCCCCCTCGCCCACCGCGGCGCGTCCGCGGTCGCCGGCGACCGTCGCGCCCGCCGCGACGCCGCGCTCGGTGGCCGTGCCGCCCGCGTCCTGGCGCACCGAGATCAGGAGCTTGCGCGGCGCGCGATCGAGCGATGCGATCACGCGCTTCAACGTTTCGATGTTGGGGCGGTCCGAACGGATGACGAGCGAACTCTGCATGCCGGTGAGCGCCCCGCCCGGCGAGAGCAGGGGCCGCAGCGCGGGAATCATCTGCTCCGCAGTGCGGTAGTTGAGCCGGACGACCTCGACCTCGTCGGCCGGCGCCGACCCGGACCACAGAACCATCGCCGCTGCCAGGAGCCGGAGCGCACGCATTCGACAAGACTCCCATGCCGGCGCAGCGCCGCCGACCGTTGACCGATTAACGCGAGCCTAACCCGATCGGCGGACCGGCACCGCGCACGTGCGATCTGCCGGTTGCCGCGCCGGCGGACCGTGCTCGCGACCAGCGCCGCCTCCGGGCCCCTTGCAATTCTCGCACGGTTTTCCTAAATTACTCGAGAGATGGGCTACAAGGTTATGTTTCTTTGGTGGTTTGCCGCGGCGGCCCTCGCCGGGTGCGCGTCCGCGCCGCGCAGTACGCCCGAACTGCCTGCCGCCGCACCAACCGCGGGAACCGGGGCGGTCGATCCGAACGAGGTCGCACTGCATGCGCTGAGCGCGCTAGGCGCACCCTATGCCGAGGGCGGGGCATCGCTCGATACCGGGTTCGACTGCTCGGGGCTCGTCGCCTACGTCTATTGGCGCGCCTCGCGGCTCGCGCTCCCGCGCACGACCCTCGAGCTCAGCCGGATCGGCCGCCATGTCGCGCCCGCCGAGCTGCGGCCCGGCGATCTCGTCTTCTTCGACACCCAGCGCCGCGCCTACTCGCACGTGGGCATCTATCTCGGCGAACGCCGCTTCATCCACGCGCCGAGCTCGGGCGGCGCGGTGCGCATCGACGACATGCGCTTCGATTACTGGCTGCGGCGCTTCAACGGCGCCCGTCGCATCGCCCTCTGATCCGGGCCGCGGGCCGCGTCCCACGCCCGGCCGTGATCCGGATCAAACGCCCGCGGGCGTTGCCCTGCTATCGTTCCTAACGCGAATGATTCTCGAAACTATTGTAAATAGTAATCATTCTTGATAGAGTGGTGACCCTCGGGTGCGGATCCCGCCCGATCCGCGCCGCCCGCATCACCTCGAGTGGAGGAACAACCGATGTCTCGCAAGCCCAGCATGCTCGCCGCGGCGCTCGCGGCGGTGCTCGCCGCCCTGCCCTTGGCGGCCGGCGCCGCGGAGCAGGTGCTCAACCTGTACACCGCGCGCCACTACAGCACCGACGAGGCGCTCTACGCCGACTTCACCAAGCAGACCGGCATCAAGATCAACCGCATCGAGGGCGGCGAGGACGCGCTGTTCGAGCGCGTCAAGGCCGAAGGCGCGAACAGCCCGGCCGACGTCTTTCTCACGGTCGACATCGGCCGCATCTGGCGCGCCGACCAGGCCGGGATCTTCGCGCCGGTGAAATCGGCGGCGCTGGCGAAGCGCATCCCGGCGTCGTTCCGCGACCCGGACGGCGACTGGTTCGGCTTCTCCGCCCGCGCGCGCGTGATCGCCTACGACAGGACGCGGGTGAAGCCCGGCGAGATCTCGCGCTACGAGGACCTGGCCGACCCGAAGTGGAAGGGCGAGATCTGCTCGCGCTCGAGCAGCCATCCGTACAACCTGTCGCTGATCGCGAGCATGGTGAGCCATCTCGGCGAGGCGCAGGCCAAGGCCTGGGTCGAGGGCGTGCGCGCGAACCTCGCGCGCGACCCGAAGGGCGGCGACACCGACCAGCTGCGCGCGGTGGCCGCCGGCGAGTGCTCGCTTGCGATCGGCAACCACTACTACTACGTGCGCCTGATGCGCTCGTCCAAGCCGGCCGACAAGGCGGTCGTCGAGCGCGTCGGCCTGATCTGGCCGAACCAGGGCGACCGCGGCGTCCACATGAACATCTCGGGCGGCGGCATGCTGAAGCACGCCCCGCACAAGGAGGCCGCGGTGAAGTTCCTCGAGTACCTCGCGAGCGACTCCGCGCAGGCCTACTTCGCCAACGGCAACAACGAGTGGCCGACGGTGCCGGGCGTGAAGCTCGCCAATCCCGCGCTCGAGTCGCTCGGCGAATTCAAGACCGACGGCGTGAACGTCGCCGAGCTCGGCAGGAACCAGGCGATCGCGCAGAAGCTCGCCGACCAGGCGGGCTGGAAGTAAGGCGCGGCGCACGGCGGCGCGCGGCGGGCTCAGCCGCCGCGCTGCCGCGAGCGCGCGATCTGGCGCGAGAGCACGACGAGCGGCGCGAGCCCGATCGCGACGATCACCAGCGACGGGACGGCCGCCTCGGCGAGCCGCTCGTCCTTCGTCAGGTTGTACGCCTCCACCGCGAGCGTGTCGAAGTTGAACGGCCGCATCGCGAACGTCATCGGCAGCTCCTTCATCACGTCGACGAAGACCAGCAACCCCGCGGTGAGCATGCTGCCCCACACCATCGGCACGTGCACGCGGGCGAGCGCGCGCGCGGGCGCGAGCCCGAGGCTGCGCGCGGCGTCGTCCATCGCCGGCGTCACGCGCGCGAGCGCGGCCTCGGTGGTCTGGAACGCGACCGCGAGATAGCGCACCAGGCAGGCGTACACGAGCGCGACGATCGAGCCGGTCAGCAGGAGACCGGTCTTGACCCCGAAGCTCGCGTGGATCCAGCCGGCCAGGGCGTTGTCCAGCCTGCCGAGCGGCACCAGGATCCCGACCGCGAGCACCGCGCCGGGCACGGCGTAGCCGAGCGCCGCCAGCCGGTTGGCGACCGGCACCACCGGCGACTTCGCCAGTCGCCCGGCATAGGCGAGCAGCACGGCGACCACCACCGCGATGAGCGCGGTGACGCCGGACAGCGTGAAGCTGTTGGCGATCAAGGCATAGAGGCGGGGGCCGACCCGGGCATCGGGATCGGTCAGCGCCAGCTCGAGCAGCACGCCCGCGGGCAGCAGGAAGCCGAACAGGACCGGGGCTGCGCACAGCACGAGCGCGGCCGCCGCCTTCCACCCGCCCAGCGTGTGCGGCGGCGCCGGCTTGCGGCTCGCCGCGTAGCGCGCGCCGCCGCGCTGGACGCGCTCGAGCGCGAGCACGATCAGCACGAAGGCCAGCAGGCACGTCGCAAGCTGCCCCGCCGCCACGCTGTCGCCGAGCGAGAGCCACGCGCGGTAGATGCCGGTGGTGAACGTCTGCACCGCGAAGTACGAGACCGTGCCGAAGTCGGCGAGCGTCTCCATCAGCGCGAGCGCCGTGCCGGCGGCGATGCCGGGGCGCGCGAGCGGCAGCGCGACCCGCCAGAAGCTGCCCCATGCGCTGTAGCCGAGCAGCCGCCCGGCCTCGATCGCGGTGCGCGACTGCTCGAGGAAGGCGGTGCGCGCGAGCAGGTAGACGTACGGATACAGCGCGAACGAGAACATCGCGCCGGCGCCGTAGAGCGACCGGATCTCCGGGAACCAGTACTCGCGCGCGCGCAAGCCGGTCAGCTCGCGCAGCGCCGTCTGCACCGGGCCGCTGAACTGCAGCCAGTCGGTGTACGCGTAGGCCATGACGTACGCCGGCACCGCGAGCGGCAGGATCAGCGCCCACTCGAGCACCCGCTGGCCGGGAAAACGGTAGGCGGTCACCAGCCACGCCGACAGCACGCCGATCGACATGACCCCGGCGGCGACCATCGCCACCAGCAGCGCGGTGTTCCAGATGTAGCCCGGCAGCACGGTCGCTGCCAGGTGCGCCCAGGTGGTCGCGCTCGGCACGAACACGTTGCCGACCACGAAGAGCAACGGCGCGAGCACCAGCGCGGCCACGGCGAGCGAGGTCCAGCCGAGCGGGCCGAGGCGGCGCGCGGCGGCCGCGCGCGGCGCGCGCGCGGAGGTCGCTGCAGTCGCGTCGGTCATGCTCTGCGGAGACGCCGGTACGATGCGAATGGCGAAACGGCGCGGGATCGCATATTATCAAGAATGATTCTTGTTAAAGCTCGTGCCGATCCTTTTATAATCACGGCATTATGACAGCAAGCGGATCCCCGTTCCTGCTCGAGTTGCACGCCGTGCGGCACGCCTACGGCGAGTGCGAGGTCGTGCGCGGCCTGTCGTTCGCCCTGCGGCGCGGCGCGATCGGCTGTCTGCTCGGGGCGAGCGGCTGCGGCAAGACCACGGTGCTTCGCTGCATCGCCGGCTTCGAGCCGGTGCAGGCGGGCGAGATCGTCCTGAACGACCAGGTGGTCTCCGCGCCGGGGCGCACGGTGCCGCCGGAAAAGCGGCGCATCGGCATGGTGTTCCAGGACTACGCGCTCTTTCCGCATCTCACCGTGCTCGACAACGTCGGGTTCGGGCTGCACGACCGCTCGCGCCGCGAGCGCATGCGCCGCGCGGGCGAATGCCTCGACGCGGTCGGACTCGGCGCCGAAGGCGCGAAGTTCCCGCACGAGCTCTCCGGCGGGCAGCAGCAGCGCGTCGCGCTCGCGCGCTCGCTCGCGCCGCAGCCCGACCTGCTGCTGCTCGACGAGCCGTTCTCAAACCTCGACGTCGAGCTGCGCGAGCGGCTCGGGCAGGAGGTGCGCGACGTCATCAAGCGCAGCAACACCACCGCCGTCCTGGTGACCCACGACCAGCAGGAGGCCTTCGCGATCGCCGACGAGATCGGCATCATGCACGAGGGCGCGATCCAGCAGTGGGACAGCGCCTACAACCTGTACCACCGCCCCGCGAACCGCTTCGTCGCCGACTTCGTCGGCCAGGGCGTGTTCCTGCCCGGCTACGTGCGCAGCGCGCGCGAGGTCGACATCGAGCTCGGCGCGCTGCGCGGCGAGATCCCGCCGATGTGCGAGATCGGCTGCGACGAGTGCGGCAGGGGCTGCCAGGTGGAGGTGCTGCTGCGGCCCGACGACATCGTCCACGACGACGCGAGCGCGCTGCGCGCCGAGGTGACGCACAAGGCGTTCCGCGGCGCCGAGATCCTGTACACGCTGCGCCTCGCGAGCGGCCGCAAGGTGCTCGCGCTCGTGCCGAGCCACCACAACCACGCGCTCGGCGAGCACATCGGCATCCGCCTCGACGTCGACCACGTCGTCGCGTTCCCGCCCGTGCCTTAGGCGCCCTTCGGCAATCTTCCTTCCCGCGACGCCGGCACCGGCGCGCGCCGCGCGCGCGGCGCATGGTCTACCGCGTCCGCCGGCGAGCGCTCAGCGCTCGGGGATCTCGTCGAGCGCGGCGAGCCAGGCGGCGGCTTCGCCGTCGCTCGGCGCGCGCCAGTCGCTGCGCGGCGAGAGCGAGCCGCCGGAGCCGACCTTGGGCGCGTTCGGGAGGGCGCTGCGCTTGTACTGGCTCGTCTGGAAGAAGCGCTCGATGAAGACGCGCAGCCACCTGCGGATCTCGCCGAGCGTGTACTGGTTGCGCTTGTCCTCCGGGATGTCGGGCCAGGCGCCGCGGGCGCGGTCGCGCCACGCCGTCCAGGCGAGGAAGGCGACCTTGGGCGGCGAGTAGCCGAAGCGCAGCACGTAGTAGAGGTTGAAGTCCTGCAGCTCGTACGGGCCGATCACGCTCTCGGTCGCCTGCCCCGGCTCGCCGCCGGCGCGCGCGGGCACGAGCTCGGGGCTGATCGCGGTGTCGAGCACGTCGGCGAGCACGCGGCCCGCCTCGGCGCCTAGCTCGCCGGTGCGGATCTCGTTGCGCACCAGGTACTGGATCAGCGTCTTCGGGACGCTCGCGTTCACGTGGTAGTGCGCCATGTGGTCGCCCACGCCGTAAGTGCACCAGCCGAGCGCGACCTCCGAGAGGTCGCTCGTGCCGACCACCGGCGCGTTGTTCATCCCCGCGAGCCGGAAGAGATGGCTCGTGCGCTCGCCCGCCTGCACGTTCTCGAACGCGAGGTCGAACACCTGCTCGCCGCGGGCGTAGGGGTGGCCGATGTCCTTCAGCATCTGCATGCAGCTCGGCCGGATGTCGATCTCCGCCGCGGTGCAGCCGATCGCCGCCATCAGGCGCCGGGCCTGGTCGAGCGTGCGCTCCGAGGTCGCGAATCCCGGCATCGTGTACGCGAGGATGTTCGCGCGCGGCAGGCCCATCACGTCCATCGCGCGCGCGCAGACGATCAGCGCCTGCGTGGAGTCGAGACCGCCCGACACCCCGATGACGACCTTCTGCGCGCGCATCGACCGCAGCCGCTTGACGAGGCCGTGCACCTGGATCTCGTAGATCTCGCGGCAGCGCGCGTCGCGCGTCGCCGGATCGGAGGGCACATACGGGAAGCGCTCGTACGCGCGCTCGAGCGGGACCTTCCGGTCGAGCGGCAGCGGGCTCGAGAAGCGGACCGTGCGGAAGCCGGCGAGCGCGTCCCGGTGGCGCGCCACGGACCGGCCGAACGTCGTCTGCCGCATGCGGTCCTGGACGAGCCGGTCGAGGTCGATGTCGGCGGTCACGATCTGCGCGCGGTACGCGAAGCGCCCGGTCTCGGCGAGCAGGTTGCCGTTCTCGCAGATGAAGCCGTGGCCGTCCCACGCGAGATCGGTGGTGGACTCGCCGAACCCGGCGGCGCTGTAGAGGTACGCGGCGAGGCAGCGCGCCGACTGGTTCGACGCGAGCTGCCGGCGGTAGTCGTCCTTGCCGATCGTGACGTTCGAGGCCGACAGGTTGACGAGCACGGTCGCGCCGGCGAGCGCGGCGTACGCCGACGGCGGAACCGGCGTCCACAGGTCCTCGCAGATCTCGCAGTGGAAGGCGAACCGCGGCTGCTCGTCGCACCGGAACACGAGCTCGGCGCCGAACGGGACGTCGCGCTGGCCGAGCAGCGCGATCGCGCGCTCGGGCGCGGTGTCGCCCGGGGTGAACTGGCGCAGCTCGTAGAACTCGCGGTAGTTCGGCAGGTAGGTCTTCGGCACGACGCCGAGGATCCGGCCGCGCGCGAGCACCACCGCGCAGTTGTAGAGCAGGCCGCCGACCTGCAACGGCGCGCCGACCGCCGCGACGATCGGCAGGTCGCGCGAGGCGACGAGCACCTCGCCGAGCGCCGCGAGCGCGCCGTCGAGCAGCGCCTGCTGGTGGAAGAGATCCTCGCAGGAGTACGCGGACAGGCCGAGCTCGGGGAACACCGCGAGCAGCGCGTCGCGCTCCGCGGCCTGCCGCATCAACGCCACCGTCTGCCGGGCATTGAACGCCGGATCGCCGACGCGCACCTCCGGGATGCACACGGCCGTGCGCGCGAAGTTGTGGCGGTAGAGGTTGTCGAACGACACCAGCTTCGAGCCGTGGTTGCTCCGCTGTCATTGTGCCCCAAACCGCCCGCCGCCGCGACCGGCTGCGGTACACTTGCCTGCACTTTTCCCATGTGGCGCCCTCCCGAACGCATCAAGTGGAAGCCCGCGCCGGGCCGCTGGCCGACGCGCGAGGAGGCCGAGCGCTCGATGCTGTTCAGTCCGGTCGAGATCGGCCCGCTGCGCCTGGAGAGCCGCACGTGGGTGCCGGCGATGGTGCCCTGGCGCGCCACCGAGGAGGGCTTCGTCACCGACGAGAACCTCGAGTGGTACGAGCGCTTCGCGCGCGGCAGGCCCGGCGCGATCGTGGTCGAGGCGACCGGCATCCGCGACATCCCCTCCGGACCGCTGCTGCGCATCGGGCACGACCGCTTCGTGCCGGGGCTGCGCGAGCTCGTGCAGACCGTGCGCCGCGCGAGCGGGGGCCGCACGCGCCTGCTGATCCAGGTGATCGACTTCCTCGCGGTGCGGCGCCGGCCCGAGCCCGGG
Source organism: Burkholderiales bacterium (assembly GCA_023383795.1). GTDB lineage: Bacteria > Pseudomonadota > Gammaproteobacteria > Burkholderiales > SG8-39 > JAABRB01. Next base: position 141,253 of record JAHDYJ010000002.1, read on the forward strand.
AAGTTCTTCGCGCGCTATCTCGAGATCCAGCCGTGGCTCCGCGCGCGGCTCGGCGCCGAGGACTGGCCGGAGGAGCGGGTCCGCGCGACCCTCGCCGAGCTGCCCGAGGACGAGCTCGCGCGCGTGCTCGAGACGCGCGAGCTCGAGGCGCTGCGCTACGGCTACCGCGAGCGCGTCACCGACATGGACCTCGCGCACGTGCGCGCGCTGCCGGCCGTGCTGCCCGATCTGTTCGCCGGCGCGGCGCGCCGCGCGCAGGCGGCGGGGTTCGACGGCGTGGAGCTGCACTATGCGCACGCCTATACGATGGCCTCGTTCCTCTCGCGGCTGAACGACCGCCCGGACGGCTACGGCGGCGCCCGCGAGAGCCGGGTGCGCCTGCCGCTCGAGGTGTTCCGCCGCGTGCGCGAGACGGTCGGCGCCGCGTTCCCGGTGGGATGCCGCTTCCTCGCCGAGGAGTGCGTCGACGGCGGCAACACGATCGAGGACACGGCCTTCTTCGGCGTGGAGTTCGCGCGCGCCGGCATGGACTTCCTCTCGCTCTCGCGCGGCGGCAAGTTCGACGACGCGAAGCAGCCGGCGATCGGCTGGGCGGCCTATCCGTACACCGGCCCGAGCGGCTACGAGTGCATGCCGCAGTACGTCTCGGACGCGCGCGGCCCGTTCGGCCGCAACGTCGAGCCGAGCGCGGCGATCCGCATGGCGGTGCGCGCCGCCGGCTTCGCGACGCCGGTGGTCGTCACCGGCGGCGTCCACGGCTTCGAGCAGGCCGAGGCGCTGCTGCGCGAGGAGAAGGCGGACATCGTCGGGCTCGCGCGCCAGAGCCTCGCCGATCCGGACTGGTTCGAGAAGGTGCGCACCGGCCACGGCGACGAGGTCATGGTGTGCGAGTACACCAACTACTGCGAGGCGCTCGACCAGAAGCACGAGCAGGTGACCTGCCAGCTGTGGGACCGCAAGGGCCTCGACGCGCCGGGCGTGCGCAGGACGCGCGACGGCAAGCGCCGCCTGGTGCCCGCCGTGTGGCGCGCACCGCGCGGCTGACCGGAGGCCGAGGTGAAGATCACGCGCGTCCAGGCCCTGCCCCTCAACGTCCCGATCGATTTCGGCATCGCGGGCCTGCGGCGCCAGACCCAGCTCTCGGCGTGCTACGTCGAGGTCGAGACCGACGCCGGCCTCGTCGGCCACGGCCTCACCGCCATCACCGAGGAGGAGGTGATCGGAACGATCGTCAACGAGATCGCGTCGCCGGCGCTCGCCGGCGACGACCCGCTGCGCCACGAGGCGGTCTGGGAGAAGCTCTACTGGCTGCTCGCGCCGCGCGGCCAGACCGGCTACGCGATGCACGCGATCGCCGCCATCGACGTGGCGCTGTGGGACCTCAAGGGCAAGGCGCTCGGCCAGCCGGTGTGGCGGCTCCTCGGCGGCGCGCGGCCGCGCGTGCCGGTGTACACGACCTTCGGCTTCGGCTTCCTCGAGCGCGACGCGCTCGCGGCCGTCGCGCGCGAGTGCCTCGCGGCCGGCTTCTCGCACCTGAAGATGGTGGTCGGGCACGGCGCCCTGCAGCGCCGCGACGAGCCGCGCCCGCTGGACGCCGTCGTCGCCGAGGACGTCCGCCGCGTCGCCGCGGTGCGCGAGGCGATCGGCCCCGACGCGGGCCTCTACATCGACGCCAACTGCAGCCTGGACGCGTACCATGCGGAGAAGCTGGCGCGCGCCGTGACGCCCTACGACATCGCGTTCTTCGAGGAGCCGATCACGCAGAACGACGTGCACCGCATGGCCGACCTGCGCCGCCGCACCGGCATCGCGGTGGCGGCGGGGCAGAACGAGGGCTCGGCGTTCCGCTTCCGCGACATGCTGGCGGCCGGCGCGATCGACGTCGCGCAGCCGAACGTCGTGATCAGCGGCGGCTTCACCGAGTCGCTGCGCATCGCCGGCATGGCCGCGGCGTACAACGTCGCCCTGGCGAACGGCGGCGCGTTCCCGCTCCACAACATGCACCTGCACGCCGGCCTCGCGAACGGCGGCCGGGTGGAGTGGCACCTGGTCGCCGTCGCGATGATGAGAACGCTCTATCGCGACTTCCCCGAGCCCGCCAACGGCTGGCTCGCGCTGCCGGAGGCGCCGGGACTCGGCTTCACGCCGAACCTCGAGGCGATCCGCGAGCTCGCCGCGCGCCCCGGGTCGCGCGGTCGCGGCAAGGGCTGAGACCGCCGGCCGCCGCTTGAACACCGCCCTCGTCACCGGCGCAACCGACGGCATCGGCCGCGAGACCGCGCGCGCGCTCGGCGGCTTCGGCTGGCGCGTGCTGGTGCACGGCCGCGACGAGGCGCGTGCGCGCGGCGCGGTCGCCGCGCTCGCCGCGGCGGTCCCGAAGGCCGCGTTCGAGCCGGTGTGGGGCGATCTCGCGCGCATGCGCGAGGTCGTCGCGCTCGCGCAACAGGTGCTTGCGCTCGCCCCGGCGCTCGACGTGCTGCTGAACAACGCCGGGGTGTACGAGGAGCGCCGCGTGCTCACCGAGGACGGCTTCGAGCGCACGATGGCGATCAACCACTACGCGCCGTTCCTGCTGACGCATCGCCTGCTTCCGGCGGTGCGCTCCGCGCCGGCCGGCCGCATCGTCACCGTCGCCTCGATGGCCCATTCGGGCGGGCACGTCGCGCCCGGCGACCTGACGTTCGCGACGGGCTTCTCGGGCTACGCGGCCTATGCGAGCTCGAAGCTCGCGAACATCCTGTTCACCGCGGCGCTCGCGAAGCGCCTCGAGGGCACCGGCGTCACGGCGAACTGCTGCCATCCCGGCGTCATCTCGACCAAGCTCCTGCGCCGCGGGTGGGGCATGGGCGGCGCGCCGGTCGAGGCCGGCGCGCGCACGCCGGTCTATCTCGCCACCTCGCCGGACGTCGCGCCGGTGTCCGGCCGCTACTTCGACAACCGCCGGGCCGTGACGCCCTCGCCGGCGGCGCGCGACCCCGCGCTCGCCGAGGCGCTGTGGCTCGCCACCGAGCGCGCGCTCGCCGCCTTCCTGGCCTAGATCCCCGCACCGAACGGAGCATCCCATGAGCGCCGGCCCCATCGACCTCGTCCGCAGCTATCTCGCCGCGATGGAGCGCCGCGACCTCGCCGCGGCAAGCCGCATGCTCGCGCCCGGCTTCGTGATGATCTTCCCCGGCGACAAGCGCTTCGAGACCCTCGAGGCGCTGGTCGCGTGGGCGAGGCCGCGGTATCGCTCGGCGTTCAAGGACTACGAGCGGTTCGACGTGGCGCCGGCGCCCGACGGCGGCATCGTGTACTGCTACGGACGCCTCCGCGGCGAGCTGCTCGACGGCACGCCCTACTCGGGCATCCGCTTCATCGATCGCTTCACCGTGGCCGGCGGCAAGCTCGTCGACCAGCAGGTCTGGAACGACATGGCGGAAGTGCTCGGCAGGCTCGGCACCGGCGGCTGAACGGCCCGCCGGCCCCGGCGGCGCCCGCGCGCGAACAACAAGAAATGCCGCTCATCGCCGTCATCGTGCTCACGGTGTGCGTGCACACCGCCTACGCGGGCGGCCGCGTCGCCGTGTCGCTGCTCGCGATCGATCTCGGCGCGGCGGCCGCCACGATCGGGGCGATCCTCTCCCTCTTCGCGGTGCTGCCGATGCTCTCCTCGGTCGCCGCCGGCCGGATGATCGACCGTGTCGGCGTGCGCGGCCCGATGACCGTCGCCGCCGCGATCGCCGCCGCCGGCGCTGCCGCCGCTTACTTCTCGCCCACGCTCGGCGTCCTCGCGGTCGTGAGCACGGCGGTCGGATCGGGTTTCATGCTGTTCCACCTCGCGGTCAGCAACCTGGTCGGCGCGGCCGGAGCGCCCGCGGACCGGCCGCGCAACTTCAGCATGTTCTCGATGGGGTTCTCGGTGTCCGGGTTCCTCGGCCCGATGCTGGCCGGCTTCGCGATCGACCAGCTCGGCTTCCGCAACACGTTCCTGCTGCTCGCAGCGTTCCCGCTCGCGACCTTTCTCGTCCTGCTCGCGCGCGGAAGCACGCTCCCGGCGGCCGGCGGCGCGCACGCGCGCGAGGGCCGCCGGCGGGTGACGGACCTCCTCCGCAACCGCGAGATCCGCACGGTCTTCGCCGTGAGCGGCACGCTGTCGATGGGCTGGGACCTCTTCTCGTTCGTCGTGCCGATCTACGCGGCGCGCATCGGCCACTCGGCCTCGACGATCGGCGTGATCGTGGGCGCGTTCTCGGTCGCGACGTTCCTCGTGCGCGTGGTGCTGCCCGGGCTCGCGCGCCGCTTCGGCGAGTGGCGCATGCTCGCCGGCGCCTTTCTCACCGGCTGCGTCGTCTACGGCGTCTACCCGTTCGCGACGCCGGCGCCGCTGCTCGTCGCCCTCGCCTTCGTGCTCGGCCTCGGGCTCGGCAGCTCGCAGCCGATGGTCCTCTCGGTGCTCTACAACACCGTGCCGCCCGGCCGCGCCGGCGAGGCGGTCGGCGTGCGCAACGCGCTCGTGAACGCGAGCCAGACCCTGATGCCGCTCGTCTTCGGCGCGCTCGGGACCGCGCTCGGCATGGTGCCGGTGTTCTGGACCATGGCGCTCTTCCTCGGCGCCGGCGGCTGGTTCGCCGCGCGGCGCTGAGACCGGCGCCCGTCTATTGCGCCACGGATTTGCCCGCCACGCGGCCTGCCGGCGCGCCGGCGCGCCGCCTGACCCACAGCTCGCGCGCGGCGAGCGCGACCCCCAGCAGGAAGCCCGCGATGTCGGTCGCCAGCGCGCCCGGGAAGGCGTCGGCGGGAATCACCAGCGCGATGCCGGAGACGATGAACGCGATCCGCGCGGCGGCGCCGAGCGGCCGCACCATGAAGCCGACGATGCCGACCGAAACCAGCCAGACGCCGAACGTCGCGGTGGCGGCGGCGAGCGCGATCGCGAGCGGCGGCCCCTGCATCAGCAGCGTCGGCGCGAAGACGAACATGAACGGGATCACGTACGCGATCCAGCCGAAGCGCACCGCGGCGAAGCCGGTGCGCATCGGGTCCGCCCCGCTCAGCGAGGCGGCGGCGAACGCCGCGATCGCCACCGGCGGCGTGATCATCGACATCATGCCGAAGTACAGGATGAACATGTGCGCGGCGATCGGCAGGATGCCGACCTCGACCAGCGCCGGCGCGACCAGGGCCGCCAGCAGGATGTAGACGCCGGCGGTCGGCATGCCCATGCCGAGCAGGATGCAGACGGCCGCCGAGACGAGCAGGATCATGAACACGTTCCCGCCGCCGAGCTTGATCAGCGTGAGCGTCATGCCGAAGCCGAGCCCGGAGATGTTGAGCACGCCGATCACGAACCCCGCCGCCGCGCCGATCATGATGATGTCGAGCACGGCGATGCCGGTCGTCCTGAGCGCGTCCAGCAGGTCGCGCAGTCCGAGGCGCTTGCCCTGGTAGCCGACCGCCATGCCGATCGCCAGGATCACCGCCGCCGACAGGAGCGCCGAGAGCTCCGGCGAGTAGTTGAGGAAGAAGAGCGTGCCGATCAGCACGGCGAACGGCAGCGGAAACATCCAGCCGGACTTCAGCACCGGCCACGCGCGCGGGATCCGCTCCTCCGGGATGCGGGTGACCCCGCGGCGCGCGGCCTCCAGGTCCGCGACGATGAAGAGCGCGCCGTAGTACAGGATTGCCGGAATCAGCGCGGCGACGACCACCTCGGCGTAGGCGACCTGCAGGAAGTCGGCCATCAGGAACGCCGCCGCGCCCATGATCGGCGGCATGAGCTGGCCGCCGGTCGACGCGACGGCCTCGATCGCGCCCGCGTCGACCGCGCGGTAGCCGCCGCTGCGCATCAGCGGGATCGTGATGACCCCGGTCGTCACGACGTTCGACACCGCGCTGCCCGAGATCGAGCCGAACAACCCGGACGCGGTCACCGCGATCTTGGCCTGCCCGCCGCGGTAGCGCCCGACCACCGCCGTGGCGATCTCGGTGAAGAACGCCGACCCGCCCGACTTCAGCAGCACCTGGCCGAAGAAGACGAACGCGGTGACGATCGTCGTGACGACGATCATCGGCGTGCCGAGCATTCCGGCCGGGTCCCAGGCGAGGTAGTAGGCGAGGTTGTCCCACTCGACGTAGCGGCCGGCGAGCGCGCCGGGGATCAGGTGCCCGAGCAGGGCGAGCGCGAGGAAGCCGACGATGATCAGCGTGAGCGCCGTCCCCGCGGTCCGGCGCAGCCCCTCGACCACCAGGACGATCACGACGAGTGCGGTCACCAGCCCGTCGCGCGGATGCAGCGCGATCAGCTCGGACATCACAGGGTAGCGCACCGCCATGTACCCGGCGGCGGCGAATCCGGCGAGGGCCGCGAGCCAGTCGTACCACGGCATGCGATCGGCGGCGGCGGCGGCGGCGCTCTTGCGCGCGCGCGCGGTGAGAAACACCAGCGGGAGCGCTAGCGCGAGTATGCCGAGCAGGTACTGCTCGGTGTAGAGCAGCAGGCCGACCTCGCGATAGAGGTCGGCCGCCCAGGCGATCGCGCCGCAGCTCAGCGCGACCGCGAGGACGCTCGTCAGAGCGTCCCTGGCCCGCTTCGCCGCCGGCGCACCCCCGCCTCCTGAGGCCGTGGCGCTCAATGCCGCGCCGGCGCTACGCTACTTCGGTGGCCACTGGCCGATCTCGGTGTAGTACTTGATCGCGCCGGGGTGATAGGTGACGCCGCCCTTGAACGTCCGGGCCATGCGCTCGGGGTTGAACCGGCCGAGCGCCGGGAAGGACTCCGCCAGCATCGGCTTGTTGTCGTGCATCGCCTTCACCACCCGGTAGACGATCTCGTCCGGCACCTTCACGTTGGTCAGCATGAGGTAGTCGTACTGCTGGACGTGGGTCGGCTCGAGCACCCCGACGTTGACCTTCGACGGCTCGTAGCGCCCGGCGGTCGCCACCGGCACGTGCTTCTGCATGCGGGCGACGGCTTCCGGCGACGGGTCGATGCCGATGACCCGGATGCCGCCGACCTTGGCGTCGGTCTCGCGCACCTTGCCCGCGCCGAGCGCGAAGAAGAAAGCGTCGGTCTTGCCCGCCGCGAAATCGTCGGCGCCCTTGACGACGTTCGGCACCGGCACCTGCTCGACGTCGGCGTACGACAGGCCGCCGCTCGCGAGATAGCCGTCCATCAGCACGCCGATGACCTTCTGGCTCGCCCAGCCGGACGGCAGCCGCTTGCCCTTCAGGTCCTGGACGGTGCGGATCGGCGAGTCCTTGCGCACGAAGATCCCGCTCGCGAACGGCGTGAGCACCGTGGCCACCCGCAGGTCGGGGTGCGCGCGCCCGTCGTAGATCCCGGTGCCGGTCACCGCGTAGAAGGTCTCGAGCTCGTTCGCCAGCCCGAACTCGAGATTGCCGGCGTTCACCTGCGGCACGTAGGCGCTGCTGCCGCCGTGCGGCTGCACGCGCATCTGGATGCCCGCCTTCTCGGAAACGACCTTCGAGACCGCGGCCGACGCCTGCGCGGTGTACGCGGTCGTCGTCGCGCCGATGCCCACCGTCTGCCCCGCCGCGCCGGTCGCCCACAGGGCGCCGGCGGCCAATACCGCCAATGTCTTCCTGTTCATGCCCGGCTCCTCCTCCTCGTCCATAGCTAAGGCGCGCGAGAACCTCGCCTTTCGGAAGCCTAGGTGTCATGGTGGAATGTGTCAATTTCCGCAGTGCGTCATCGAGGGACGGGCCGCCGCGCTATGATGCATCGATGCGCCCGCCCCTCCGCAGCGGCCAGTGGCATGACCTCGCGACCACCGACTTCGCCGGGATCGATGCCGAGCGCACCATCGCGCTGCTCCCGGTCGCCGCGATCGAGCAGCACGGACCGCACCTGCCGCTCGCCACCGACACGCTGATCGTCGAGGGCGTCGTGCGTCGCGCGCTGGCGCTCGCGCCCGCCGACGCCGCGGTGCTCGGGCTGCCGGCGCTCGCGATCGGCGACAGCCTCGAGCACACGGCCTTCCCCGGAACGCTGTCGGCCGGTCTCGACGCGCTGCTCGGCCTGTGGCTCGACGTCGGCCGCAGCGTCGCGCGGGCCGGCGTGCGCAAGCTCGCGATCGTCAACAGCCACGGCGGCCAGCGCGCGCACGTCGACCTCGCCGCGGTGCGCCTGCGCGCCGAGTGCGGCATGCTGGTCGCGCGCGTGAACGTTTTCGCGCTCGGGACGCCGCCGGGCCTCTTCGCCGCCGACGAGCTCGCGCACGGCATCCACGGCGGCGAGGTCGAGACGTCGCTCGTGCTGCATCTGCGTCCGGAGCTCGTGCGCCGCGACGCGCTGCGCGACTTCGCGGGCCTCGGACAGCGCATGGCCGCCCGCGGCGCAATGCTCGGCCCCGAGAAACCGGTCGGATTCGGCTGGATGGCGCAGGATCTCGACGCCGCCGGGGCGTGCGGCAACGCGGCGCGCGCCGACGCCGGTCGCGGCGCCGCGCTGCTCGAGCACCTCGCGACGCAGCTCGCCGCGGTGCTGCGCGATCTCGCCGCCACCCCGCTCGCCACGCTGGCGCAGGGGCCCGCGGCGCGCTGACCGTCTCTCAGCCGCCCGCCGGAACGTCCTGCTCGCCGGTGAGGTGGCCGGCGCGCTCGCGCTTGGTCTGCAGGTAGCGCTCGTTGTGCACGTTCGGCGGCACCACGAGCGGCACGCGCTCGACCACGTCGATGCCGCCCTCGCGCAGCGTCTCGATCTTGTCCGGGTTGTTGGTCAGCAGGCGGATGCGGGCGATGCCCAGGCTGCGGAGCATCGCCGCCGCCGCGCGGAAGTCGCGCTCGTCGGCGCGGAACCCGAGATGGCGGTCGGCGTCGAGCGTATCGAGCCCGCCGTCCTGGAGCCCGTAGGCGCGCAGCTTGTTGGCGAGTCCGATCCCGCGTCCTTCGTGGGCGAGATAGAGCAGCACGCCGCCCGCCACCGCCAGCCGGTCGACCGCGCCGCGCAGCTGGTCGCCGCAATCGCAGCGCAGGCTGCCGAGCAGGTCGCCGGTCAGGCACGCCGAGTGGACCCGGACCAGCACCGGCGCGCTCGCGTCCGGGCGGCCGACCACCACGGCCACGTGCTCGAGATCGCCGGGCGCCTCGCGAAACAGCACGAGGCGGCAATCCTCGTGCCCGGCGAGCGGCACGCGCGCGTCGCTCACGCGCACGATGCTCGCCTCGAGCGCCTGCGCGACCGCCTCGACATCGGCCGCCTCCACGGCAAGCAGCTCGTCGGCGTCGTCCGCGCGGGCGTCGCGCGCGAACACCACCGCCGGCAGCAGGCGCGCGCGGCGCGCGAGCTCGAGCGCGGCGGCGACCGCCAGCGCCGCGGCGCCGGCCGCGGCGGCGGCGAGCCCGGCCGGCGCGCTCGCGGACTCGATGACGCCCACGAACCGCGCGATCGCCTCGAGACCGACGCGCTCGCCGAGCGGCAGCACGATGCCGCGCGCGTCGGCCGCGATGCCGAGCGCGCGTGCGCGCTCCTCGGTGACCGCCAGCGCGAGACGCGTCCCCGGCGTGCCCAGACGCTGCAACAGCTCCTCGCCGAGCGTCTCCACCGCGGCGGCGACGATGCCGCCCGCCGGGTCGGTGATCCGCACCGCGCGGCCGCGGCGCAGCTCGGTCAGGCAGCGGTCGACGCGCACCGCGGCGCGCCGCCAGATGGAAACAGGGACGTTGCGGGTCATGACCCGGGGAATGTTACGTCAGTCACGGTGTTAGCATACGCCCACGGGTCCGAACCTATTCCGGATTTCAACCCGCGCACCGATCCCCCGAACCGTGCGTCATCCCGTACCTCGACTCGTATCCACGGAGCTGTCGCCGGCAGGCGACGGCACCCTGCGCTCGGACGCCGACGCCTGGACGCTCCTGCTCGCCCTCGCCCGCCGGCGCCGCCGGCCCGGCCTGCCCGACCGGACCGCCGCGTTCCGCCTGCGCGACGACGATGAGCTCGAAGAAGTGCACGATGCCGATCCGTCCGCGGCGCGCTGGGACCCGGGCTCCGGCTGGTCGGTGCCGGGCGAGCACGCTGCGCCGGCGCGCGCGATGCTCGATCTCTACCTGCCGCTCTGCGGCGCCCGTCCCGGCAGCCCGGTCGTCATCGCCCACCTCGGTCAGAGCATCGACGGCCGCATCGCCACCCACTCGGGCGATTCGCGCTTCGTCACCGGCGAGGCCAACCGCCGGCATCTCCACCGCCTGCGCGCGCTGTGCGACGCGGTGATCGTCGGCGCGGGGACGGTCGCGGCCGACGATCCGCAGCTCACGACGCGCCACGTGCCCGGCGACGATCCGGTGCGCGTCGTGCTCGATCCGAACTGCCGCGTCGGCGCGGCGGCCGGTGTGCTGAACGACCGGCGCGCGCCGACGCTCCGCGCCGGCGAGGCCGCGCGGCTCGGGGACGCCCGGCGCGGCGCGGGCGCGGCCGAAGTCATCGGCGCGCCGTGCGACCGCGGCACGCTCGACTTGCGCGCGCTGCTCGCGGCGTTGCACGCGCGCGGCCTGCACGCGCTGTTCGTCGAGGGCGGCGGGGTGACGGTCTCGCAGTTCCTTGCGGCCGGGCTCCTCGACACGCTGCAGATCGCGATCGCGCCGGTGATCATCGGTTCCGGCCGTCCGGGGCTGCAGCTGCCGGCGGTGCCGTCGATGCGCGACTGCCTGCGCCCGCCGGGGCGGCTGTTCCGGATGGGCGAGGACGTGCTCTGGTCGTTCGATCTGCGCTCGCCGCCGGACGGCGCGGACGCCGCGGCATCGCCCGACCTGGAGCGCATCTCCTGAGGCCATCACGCCGGTCGGCCCGCGAGGTCGACGTGGCCGACGTGCAGGACCGAGACGCCGCGCTCGATCGCCGCCGCGCGGCGCGCCGCCCACGCGGCGAACGCGGCGCGGCCGTCGGGCGCGCTTGCGCTCGCCGCCTCGCGCCAGCCCTCGAGCAGCGCCGCCTGCCTCGCGCGCGCGTCCGATCCGACGTGC